>JAISID010000011.1 GCA_031262205.1 Holosporales bacterium
CGGCTTTCGCAGTATTAACTGCGACCGAGCTTTATAGCTCGGGTTCGGCGAAGCCGCCGAACAAGCCGCCGCCCTCTCTAATATAATATTTATCTTTTGGCTCCCGCGATTATACCGATTTATTAAAAGCGTAACTTGTCAAGGGACGCTTCTCTTCGTTCGCTCTCACGCCCTTGACAAGTCGCTTTATAATTCGGTCGGAATATCCTCGTTCCAAAAGATAAATATTATCGGGGGAAGGTTTTGGTTGTATAATCTGATTGCTCTTCGTTAACGCCGGTATTCTGGGGAGGCGAGCGCGGATTAACACGCCGTATCGTTGCCAAATAGGAAATAGTACCTTGGCAAGCAACATAATTTTAAAGAGATCTTAATTAGCGGCAAACCGTTCAAATTCCGCCGAGGCGGTTTATTTATAAAACCCCCGGCTTATTTTGTCCGCGCATTATAGGATGATGTTTCTATTTTCCATCTGCGTCGTAATATCTGGATTATACGCGACTCGCCGATTGTTTTTGGGGAGTTTTACAACAGAAAGATACGCATATTGAATTTATACTTTTAATGCTGTTATTATATAAAGCGGTTATGTCTTTATAGTTTTCTTAGAATTTTATGAAATTAGAATGGGGTCGGAAAATTTGTTGTCCAGCATGCTCGACACATTTTTACGATTTACAAAAAATGTCGCTGGTTTGCCCAAGTTGCGGGAATACGTTTGAAAGATCGGACTTGTTTGCTAAGAAGAATAGTCAAGCGATTATCGATGAAACAATCGACGTAGACGACGACAAGGGGATTGCAGATTTTGGCTTTGAAGAGGATACGGCTGAAGAGCTTTCAGTAAATTCCGACGAATTATCTGTTAAATCGGAAATGGAAGATATCCAACTTGTGGACGAGGAATAATTTTAAAGAGGAGTAGAGGTCTATGTCTTCAAAAAAAATCGTATTAACAGGAGACAGACCGACGGGACATTTGCATTTAGGCCATTATGTAGGCTCCCTGAAAAATAGAGTTCTGCTTCAAGATAAATACGATTGTTTTTTTATGATCGCCGACACGCAAGCTCTCTCCGACAATTTTGATAATCCGCAAAAAGTAGTTTGCAACATCGAAGAAGTTTGTAAAGACTATCTCGCGGCGGGCATAGACCCTTGTAAGTGCGTTATTTTTGTTCAATCGTTAATTCCTGAATTGTTTGAATTAACGATTTATTATATGAATTTAATTTCCGTGGCGAGATTAGAAAGGAATCCTACCGTTAAATCGGAGCTTCAACAAAAAGCCTTTTCAAATGCGATAACCGCTGGGTTTTTATGCTATCCTGTAAGTCAAGCTGCGGATATCACCGCTTTCAAAGCGTCGCTTGTTCCCGTTGGGGAAGATCAGTTGCCTCTGATTGAGGCTTCAAACGAGATAGTTAGAAGATTTAATAGAATATACGACTCAAATGTTCTGGTTGAATCGCAAGCTATTTTGGGCAAAACTCAAAGGCTGATTGGAATCGACGGCAAAGCGAAGGCTTGCAAATCGCTTGGAAACGCAATATTTTTATCGGATTCAAGCGATGTTGTGGAACAAAAGATACGCAAAATGTATACCGATCCAGAGCATATAAAAGTTTCTAGCCCCGGGAAAATTGAAGGCAACGTTGTTTTTTCCTATCTCGACGCGTTTTTTGAAGATAAAGAAGAACTGGAATCTTTGAAAAAGAAATATCGACAAGGCGGTCTTGGAGACTCCGTTTTGAAATCTCTTCTAAACGATACGCTGCAGAATTTGCTTAATCCAATAAGAGAAAAAAGAGAGTCTATCGATAAAAGTTTTGTTAAAGATATTCTCTCAAGCGGCTCAAAAAAAGCCGGCGAAGTCGCCAAAGAAACGCTTCGCGAAGTCCGTTCGGCTATGGGATTGAACTACGGCTATGTCTAGAGGGCTATATCCATAATAATTTCTCTTTTGGCTCCTTCGATTATACCGATTTATTAAAAGCGTAACTTGTCAAGGGACGCCTCGCTTTGCTCAGCTCTATAGCCCTTGACAAGTCGCTTTATAAATCGGACTCGTTTCTCTCGTTCCAAAAGATAAATATTATTGGGGAGAACGTTTGGTTATATAGTATGGTTTCTCATCGTTAACGCCGGTATCCTGGATTTTGGGAAGGGACATTTGCGGCGGAAATTAATACGCTAATATCGCTAAACTGGGAATCGCTTGACAAGCGACGACGTTCTATAAATACGATTTTATAAATACTCGCAACATCTAGAGGCGCGCCTTAAAACGTATACTTCTCCAGACTTTTTATGATACGATGATTCTAAGCTCCGCATAAATTAGTTCTATTGGAATTTCTTATTAGACGAACAATATGTTTGACATAGCTATCATAGGCAGCGGACCAGGCGGATACGTATGCGCCCTTAGAGCCGCTCAGTTGGGATTAAAAGTCGCCGTTCTTGAGAAAGAAAAAATAGGAGGGACTTGCCTTAATATAGGATGCATTCCGACAAAGGCTTTGCTGCAGTCGGCTAAGGTTAAACATCTTGTGGAAAGAGCGGCTGAATTTGGAATCGACAGTCGGATTAGTTCGATTAGCTTAGAAAAAATAACCGAGAGATCGGCGAGAATTATATCTGGCTTAAACAGAAGCGTCGCAGGACTTTTGGCTAAAAACAAAATAACCGTAATTAATGGAGCGGCTAAATTTAAGGATAAAAACACGCTTATTGTAGGAAGCGAAGGAAATTCAACAGAAGTAACGGCCAAAAACATAGTAATCTCAACGGGGGCGACTCCAAGAATGATTCCAGGGATTGAAAAGTCGTTGATAGACGACGGCTCAGTCTGGACTTCAAAGGAAGCAATCGCTCCTAAATTTTTGCCGAAGAAACTTTTAATTATGGGTTCTGGAGCGATTGGGATAGAATTAGCCTCCTTCTATAATTCGCTGGGTTCAGACGTTACTATTTCCGAAATTCAAGACAGAATACTAATTCAGGAAGACAAAGAAATATCAGATTCCGCCTATAAATCTTTTATCAAGCAAGGAATTAAAATCTTGCTTTCCACTAAAACGCAGGGCTTTAAAAAGGAATCTAACGGAGTCTCCGTCGAGTTCGCCGATAAAGACAATAAATTGAAAACCGAAACGTTCGACGCGGTTATAGTAGCCATAGGCGTAGTTCCCAATACGGCTTACCTTGCTCTAGACAAAGCCGGAGTTAAGACGAAACAAAATGGAGCGATAGAAACCTTTGATTATCAAGAAACAAGTCAAAAAGGCATATACGCGATAGGGGACGTTGCCGAACCGCCGTATCTTGCCCACAAAGCCTCGAGAGAAGGAATCATAGTCGCCGAAAAGATAGCTGGACTTCAAGACATATCTCCTATAAATTTAAAAGCCATTCCCGCTTGCACTTATTCTTCCCCTCAAATCGCGTCTATCGGAATGACGGAAGAGCAGGCTTGGAACGCAAAGAACAACGTTAAAATCGGAAAGTCGTACTTCAGAGGGAACGGCAAGGCTCTTGCCGCCGGCGAGCCTGATGGATTTGTTAAAGTCATTTTCGACGGAGATAATGGAGAATTACTAGGAGCGTGTATGATTGGATATGAAGTTTCCGAATTATTGCCAATCTTCTCAGTCGCAATTTCGGCCGAGCTAACTGAAAAAGAACTATTGGCGACAATCTTCCCGCATCCGACAATGTCCGAATGTTTGCAAGAAGCCGTTGAAGCGGCCTTCGGAGTCGCTATTCATTCGTGAACAATACGGAAGACATTGATTTAGTCTGCCTATGGTGCGACGGAAACGAGCCGAAATGGCGACGAAAGAAAAACTCTTGGAAAAATAATTTAGACGACTCGGACGACGAATGTCGATTCGTTGATAACGAAGAGCTAAAATACTTACTGCGTTCCGTCGAATTATACGCCCCGTGGCTTCGGAAAATCTTTATAGCGACAGACGAACAAACGCCTAACTGGCTTGATGTAAATAATCCCAAGATATCGGTTATAGATCATAAGGAATTTATACCCCGCCGAATCCTTCCGACTTTTAACTCAAATACGATAGAAGCGTATTTGCCGTTTATCCCTGGATTGTCCGAGAGATTCTTATACGCCAACGACGATATGATATTTAACGCTCCAGTAACAAAGGACTTTTTCTATGATCAAAACAACCGTCCGATAGTAAGGTTAATAAAAAAAATATCCGACGGCGCTTTAACTCGCCAACTTTACGCGAGAACCATATTCAACATGGTTAATAAAATAAATAAAAAGTTCAACATTAATTTAGACGTCAGATATCCGCACCACAATATCGACGCTTACTTAAAATCCGACTTCATAAAATGCATTGAGGAATTTAAAGACGAACGTGAAATCTCAATGCAAAACAGATTCAGAAACGAGGACGATTTTCAAAGAACATTAATCTCATACTATTGCATAGCCGTAAACAGAGCCGTTTTTAAAATAGTAAAGCCGACGCGCGCGTTGTTAAAAATGTTTTCGAAATCAAACGAAATAGACTCCATGACGTTGTCAATCTATAAAAAAAATCTTGATGCTCAACTTGAAAAATCCAACCCTAAGCTCTTCTGCATAAACGACTCTGAAAGAGCGACAAATGAAGATAGACAAAGAGCTAAACAGTTTTTAGCCAAACGATTCCCCAATAAATCCAGCTTCGAAAACTAATAGAACTACCTTAAACATAGTCTTCAATCATTCAAGTTACGCTACGGTTTAAATTCCTTAGTTTGTCTACCTCTGTAGATTCCGTTAAATTATTAGGTAATTACACACTTGGCTAGCCAATATAACTGTTTTATAATGAAGGTATATATAAGCGTATAAAAATGTGTAAACGATTTAGTTTAGTTAATTTTTAACAATATCCAAATTTTGAATCGTTGAGATGGGTAGACGATATAGAAAGCCTATATTGCAAAAGTATAAATGTTTCCATATGCAATTACCGTAAGCATTTTCAGTTAGAGTTAATACGATTCTAGAAGATAGTAAACTTCCTTTGTAAAAGCTATATTCTTGTTAATTCTAAGAAAGGCATATCGTCTATTAAATTGAAAGA
>JAISID010000016.1 GCA_031262205.1 Holosporales bacterium
TCAGCTTATCCGTTATTTCGCAAACTTCTGCAAACCCAATACAGGTTTCAAGGGGAATACGAGCGAAATTTGACGAGCTTAAGAAGCAGATGCCGGAGGATATAAAGTTTAGCGTCGCTTACGATAGCACGACCTTCATAGAAAGATCGCTTGACGAAGTCTATCATACTATTTTTGAATCCGTGATATTGGTTGTTCTGGTAGTCTTTGTATTCCTTAACTCGTTCAGAGCGGCGCTTATTCCGCTTATTACGGTGCCGATCTCGTTGATAGGAGCTTTATTCATTATGTTCCTGTGCGGCTTTACGATAAACAGCATGACGCTTATGAGCATGGTTCTTGCAATAGGGCTTGTCGTCGACGACGCTATCGTTATATTGGAAAACGTTTACAAATACATTGAAAAAGGATTAAGCCCTGTGAAAGCGGCGATTGAAGGCACTAAGGAAGTTAGTTTCGCCGTCATTGCAATGACGCTAACTTTATGCGCAGTTTATGCCCCCGTCGCGTTGGCTCAAGGAGAAACTGGGAAGTTTCTAAAAGAATTTTCAATAACGTTAGCGGGAGCCGTATTGCTTTCAGGATTCATAGCGTTGACTCTTTCCCCGATGATGTGCTCGAGAACGTTGGTTGAAAAGGATAAACCAGTGTCGAAGAATAAGTACGCCGTTTTGTTTAAGGATATAGTTTCAAAATTAAACGCTCAGGATTTGATAAGGAAGACGGAGCGGAAATATTCTGCGTTGCTTAACAAGGCCTTAGATAATAGGAAGACTATAATAATAGCTACTTTGATATTTTCGGCGTTTGGATATTTAGCATACTCGTTTATGCCTAAAGAGCAGAAACCATATCAAGATTTGGGTATGTTTGGATACGAAGGCCACGCCCCGCAAACTTCCACTTTAGACTTTACTCAAAAGTATGTCGACGCGATAGATAGGGTTATAGCGGAATTTCCCGAAGTAGAGAACAGACATTATACCATCACAAACCCAACGTTCGACGGAGTGGGAGTCATTAGAGATAAATGCGGTAAATCTACGGAAGAGGTAATGGAAAAAATAGCAAAGAAGTGCGAGGAGATTTCTGGAATCGACGTTAGATTTAGCTCGGGAAGAGGAGGCGAAGACGACAGCTCGAAGACAGTTTTCTTCGTGGTGAGAGGAGATAAATCCCATAGAGAGTTAAGAGAAATCGCCAGCAACTTAGCGAACGAATTGTATGCAAGCGGCATTGTTCAATCCATAAGAACCTCCGCTAGAAGCGAAGCGGAAGATTATACGATAGAAGTTCTAAGAGACAAAGCCTCTATTTTAAATATTGATCCTCAGGTAATTTCCGACACGATTTCAGGTTTGATTCAAGGCAAGGTTGCAACGAAATTTAAGAAAGATAACAAAATATACGATGTGAAAGTACAGGTTGAAGACGAATATAGAAGACTGCCGGATCAATTAACCGACATATATATAAAGACTCACGACGAGCGAGAGGAGTTCCTCGTTCCAATTGCGGAGTTGATTAACGTTCATGCGAGATCCGGACCTGTTTCAATCCATAGATATAATAGAACGAGGGCAAATATGATGATGCCGATCTTAAATAGTTCGACGTCGCTAGGAGACGCTATCGAAATTATTAGAGACTTGGCTCGCAAAACATTGCCCGACGACGTGTTCATTGAATTTATAGGAGAGACCAAGAGGTTCTTGACCGAATCTCACACAATGGCGATAATTTTTGCTCTGGCGTTAAGTTTCATTTATCTTGTCATGGCCGCTCAATTCGAGAGTTGGCTCGATCCATTTATTATCATGTTAACCGTTCCTTTAACTTTAGTCGGAGGCGTTATAACGTTAGCTTGTATAGGCAACACTATAAATATGTTCTCAAACATAGGATTTTTAACGCTTATCGGGCTTATTACAAAACACGGGATTCTTATTGTCGATTTCGCAAACAAATTAGTTGAGAAAGGCAAGTCTCCAAAGCAAGCTATAGAAGAAGCTGCGGCTATGAGGTTGCGGCCGATATTAATGACGACGTTCGCCATGGTGTTAGGTTCTCTGCCGCTTGCTTTCGCCAGAGGAGCCGGTTGCGAGATTCGTATTCCTTTAGGAGCGGTGATTGTGGGGGGAATGAGCGTGGGAACGTTCTTTACGATTTTTGTAATCCCAGTCGTATACACATACGCCGCAAGGTTTAGAAAAAAGAAAAAATTTATCGTAGAGTAATTTTGCAAGAGAATCATCCTGCGACATATTGTTAAACGAACTAGGAGACTTACGTATTAACGGAGGGAATTTCTTCTGGGGAAAAGCGGTATCAAAACCCAGGGAAACTTCCTTATAAAAAGAGAATATAGTTAGAAAGGTTCTTACTTTATAAGAACCTCTCTTTATACAATAAGGATAGTATCCTTTAATCCGTTTCTATATCCCTAATAAGTCTGTCTATTGTAGAACTAATATTTTCGGGAAAAAGATCAGGCCTTTTGGCTCGTATTACTCTTAACGCCCCGTCTGCCTCTCTTCTTACGTCGGCATCTTGGTCTCGTTGTAGAAGAGGCGTTAGATCGTCTCTAAGCCCGGCGGTAGCAAACTCAGGATGTGCGTTTACAACACGTTCTAACGCATAGGCTGCGTTTCTTCTTACGCCGACATATTGGTCTTGTAGAAGAGGCGTTAGAGCGTTTCTAAGCCCGGCGGTAGCAAGATCATGCTTTGCTTCTACAACATATCCTAACGCCCAGGCTGCGTTTCTTCTTACGTCGGCAGCTTGGTCTCGTAGACGAAGAACTAGATCGTCTCTAAGCTCGGCGGTAGCAAGATCACGATTTGCTATTACAATTTTTCCTAACGCCCAGGCTGCCTCTATTCTTACGTCGGCAGCTTGGTCTCGTAGACGAAGAACTAGATCGTCTCTAAGCCCGGCGGTAGCAAGATCATGATTTTTGTCTACAATTTTTCCTAACATCACGACAATTTTCTTCACCGCCTCGGTTGCGTTAAATCTTACGTGGCCATCTTTGTCTTGTAGAAGAGGCAATATATGATTTACGACCCACGGAGCATGCGCAGGATTTGCTCCTGCAATTTTTCCTAACATCACGACTGCGTTTTGTCTTACACTGGCCTCGATGCTTCCTAGACGAAACACTGGATATATCCTAGGTTCTATACGAAGAGCGCTAAACTTACGAAGATCATTAAAACCCTGGTTCGTACTCCTTTTTAAATTTCTCGTCCGAGGAAGTCCTTCTACCGTCTTGTCTCTTCCTACCTCTGACATTGGAAAAACTCTCGTTGGATAACTTTTCGTTAATGGTTCATTTCCTTCTTCTCCCGCTGCGGCTGCTAAGTTTGCTATAACAAATGCTAACGCTCCGGCTATTCCTACCGTTATCTTGTTCATACTATATATCCTTTAATGCTAAACCTTCCTTATCGTATCATAATATTCTATGTATTTACATGTTTTTTTTTTTTTTGATTTTAATTATACTCTGTATATACTATATTAGTCTTATTATTTATATATAACACTAACGTTTTATTAAGTAATTTCCTTTTATGTTTTAAGAAGAAATAAGAATCGTTCGTTCGACGTCTTAGTATAAGATATTTAACAGATGTTAAAGATACAAACCTTCCCCCCAATAATATTTATCTTTAGGAACGAGAGAAACGAGACCGATTTATAAAGCGACTTGTCAAGGGCGTGAGAGCCGAGCAAAGCGAAGCGTCCCTTGACAAGCTGCGCTTTCAATAAATCGGTATAATCGAAGTGAGCCAAAAGAAAAATATTATAGATATTTCAAAGTTATTCCTTAAAAAGAAAGCGAAGATTTTGACTAAACTTATAAAAGAAATAACAAAATCTATAAATATTAGGATTAAACAAGCCGTATTATGAAAGAATCCCTAAATTACAAAAGAAAGCAAATTAATTCTTTATATAAATTTACCTTTTAGAAACGTTTTCATGTTGCCGAGCCGTACAGATTGGGTTTCTCGATGGGGATGCAATGAAGTTTACGATATCTAGAATGTTTTGATTATTTTTATATTTGTTTTGAACTATTTTAAGTTTTTCCGTTAATGAAATAGATTCGTTGGGGTTTTCGAATATATCGTCGTACGCTCTCTGCATTTCTTTTATTTGGTCTATAGAAAATCCGTGTCTTTTTAGGCCGATTACGTTGAGTCCTTGAAGCGTAGTCGTCCTGTTGCTTATCGCTATCCCATATGGGATTATATCTCTGTCGACGCCTGTGCAGCCTCCAATCATCGCATGTTTCCCGATTCTTATAAATTGCTTAACGGCGGACATGCCGCCGACAATAGCCATATCCTCGACTACGACGTGTCCCGACAAATTGACTCCGTTTACTAAGACGACGTTATTTCCGATTATGCAATCGTGCGCTATATGGCAATAAGCCATGACCAGGCAGTCGTCTCCTATTTTGGTTACCATTCCGCCGCCTTGCGTTCCTATGCTTGCCGTAACATATTCGCGTATGGTAGTGTTTTCTCCGATTTCCAATCTAGATTTTTCATTCTTATATTTTAGGTCTTGAGGTTTTTGACCAAGGGAAGCGAACGGGTACACAATTGAATTGTCGCCTATAGTAGTACGCTCTGTTATAACGACATGAGATTCCAGTTTAACGTTGTTTCCAATAACGACGTCTTTACCTATGCAGCAATAAGGGCCTACATACGCATAATCGCCTATTGCGGCTCCGTCTTCTACAATTGCGGTTTTATGAATTGTCGCAGTATCGCTTATTTTAGGCATTAGCTAAGTTCCGGAATCATCGCTCTAAATTCCGCCTCGTCTGTTAAAGTATCGCCGACAAACGTTTTGCCGCTAAATTTCCAAAATTTATTCCCGCGTCTTTGCTCTATCTCGATCATTATCCGCATAACGTCTCCTGGAACCACAGGTTTTTTAAACTTAGCATTCTCTATCGACGTGAAGTATACGAAATCGGAACCGCCAGGTTTGCCGACTTTCTCGCTAATGAGAGTGGCAAAAGCCAAAACAGCGGCCGCCTGAGCCATGCCTTCTATAATCAAAACTCCCGGCATTATAGGATAGTTTGGAAAGTGTCCTTGAAAGAACCATTCGTTATTTGAAACGTTCTTGAATGCGACGCATGATTTTCCAATGATTATATTTTCAACTCTATCAATTAATAAAAACGGATATCTATGGGGTATTATTCCCTTAATATCTTCCGAATATAAAACGTTTGGTATCTCCGTCATTTCTGTTTACTACTAGACGAAGGCTGACCTTCCGCTGTTTTAGCAGGCTTTTCCCCCATCGTATTTTCCCCCGAACGACCTTGAGCGGGAGAGGATTCTTCCGCTGGGTTCGCTTTGTTTGAAACGGGTCTTTTAAGAGGGATACGAGTAGGGAAATTCTGCGAATTTTCATTATCGGCTACGTCGGCTTGCTCTTCAGGCTGTATGATAGTGTTCGAACTATCGATGTTGGAAGAGGCGATTTTAGCCATAACGATGCAGTTTATTATAAATATAGAAGCTAGAACCCATGTCGTTTTTGTTAAAACGTTAGACGTTCCACGAGCGTTAAACATTCCGCTGCTTCCGCTTGTCGCAAACAAAGAACTGCCTCCTTCGGTTTTTTGAATCAATACTATCAAAATAAGAAGTATCGTAACAACGACGTGAAGCGCCAATAATATTCCCATAATTTTCTCCTTTTTCCCTTATTTTTTCGTCAAGACGGTCATAAGAGTCGCCCCTTCTAGCTTCGAAGGGTTTTCTTCTTTAGCGAATTCCTGACAATAGTCCAGAATTTTTCGAACGATTTCCTGACCGGATTCTTTACGATTCATTTCTCTTCCGCGAAATCTGATCACCAACTTTACCTTATCTCCGCTTTCTATAAATTTCTTAATGGCTTTGCATTTAATTAACAAATCGTTTTCCCCAATGCAGGGGCGTATTTGAACCTCTTTCAAAGCGACTATTTTTTGTTTTTTTCTCGACTCGGCCTTTTTTCTCTGTTGCTCGTACTTATATTTCCCATAATCGAGGATTCTACAAACGGGAGGGGTCGCGTCCTCGGCAACCATAACCAAGTCTAATCCAGCCGCGTACGCCATGTCTAACGCTTCGCTGGTAGGGATTATTCCAACGGGTTCTCCGTCGGCTCCAATTAATCTAACTTCCGTCGAATTAATTTTTTTATTTATCTTCAACGAATCTTGTCTTTTGTTGGTAACGCTCTTTGCCAAATAAAAACTCTTGGATTTGAGAAACCGCTATCTTGAATTTTATAGTTTTTTAATAAACCTCTCAAGTTGTTTTTTATAATTCGCAGTTTCCTTCGTATAAATTTTGTATGAGTTTTGTAGTTTGAATTTGACGCGGATTTATAACGAATCGGCGTGGGAGAAAAAATAATTTGATCTTTCTGAAAACGGCGCGTTAACCTGATAGTATCCGTTTCGGATTACTTTCCCAAAATAATAGTTTAAGAACGCCGTTTTGCGCTTCTGTAATCCGATAAACTCATCGTCTATTTTTTAAGGAGAAAATTATGACAAACTTATCTATTTTAAAAATCGAGTCTAAAACTGGAACGTTGCTAATTTCTAGGAATGCTACGCAGGAAATATTTCCAGTAAACAAATGCGAAATTCGCCGAAACATCGATTGCGAACCGATTGTTAACGGCAGGCCGACAAAATTACGATGCGTCGTCGTAACAAAAGACCCACCGGATGCGTCTATTTTAAGGTTAAACGACTTGTTTACTATTCATTCAATTGTAAAGTTTAGGATAAACGGTCTCCGCGATCCGCCTATTAATTACGTTAAAGATTCGCGAGAGGAGTACGAAGATCATGTGATTTTTCGCCCAATTTTAGAGGCGTTTTTAACAAATTTCAGTTGTAGAAACGATAACTCAAACTGCGCGAGCTGGAAGCTCGAATTTGAAGAAAAATAAAAACCGTCGTGTGCTAATAGCTTGATAGAGCTTTAACCGCGTCTCGGATTTGGGCAGCCTGAACAAATCAATGGGATAGGAGCCATCCAAAGATTTAAGGCTTTAATAATGAGAAAATTTAGGAAAATGATTTACAAATATGTTGAGAATTATACCTTAACACGAAGTAGATAAATTAGAATCCGTATAAAAGGTATATCTTTAAAGTTTAAGGGCGTTAATCGGACCTAATAAAATCATCGGCCTACTAAGGAATAAGCGCTAATTTAGCACGCTCGCTTCTCCCAAGAATGCCGATGTTAACGACGAGACACTAGACTATAATATGCAAACCTTCCCCCCCAATAATATTTATCTTTTGGAACGAGGATATCTAGTCCGATTTATCACGCGTAGCTTGTCAAGGGCTTTAGAGCGAAGCGTCCCTTGACAAGCTACGCGTGATAAATCGGTATAATCGCGGGAGCCAAAAGATAAATATTATATTTGAGAGGGCGGCGGCTTGTTCGGCTTCGCCGACCCCGAGCTTTACAGCTCGGTCGCAGTTAATACTGCGAAAGCCGCCGCCCTCAAATATGAAATTTTAATATGCATGTTTGTAAATAATTTTAAACCTATAACATCTTAGAATACTAATGTTCCTTGATCTTCAACTATGTTCCTCGTATATAATCATTGATTACATGAATATTAGGGAATGATTCTATAAAAATCTTTAACAGCGCCAAGCTCTGTTACTATATTTGACTGTTGTCATAGTAAAATGTTTCACGTGAAACATTTTATAATTTAGATTAATTCTAGTTAGCGCCGTTTTCGCCTTTGGGATATGCTTTTAACCGTTAACGCTTATATCAACCGCAATGGGGAGCGATGCTAATTTTACGTTTCTGTTCATAGTAAGAAGCGCCAAAGATTAAGTATGCGAACGAATCCTTAACAACCTTTGTTACGTCGGCTTTTTTGATTGTTATATCCGATGTTAGTTGCCTTACAACTGGATTTTGAAATATTTCCGTCGCGTAAAAAACAGCGCCTAGATTGTCGTCTTCGTTAATTGGAGCCGCAACAGCGGTTCTATACCTCGAGATTTTAGTAATTTGTTTCGAGTAATTTTGGGACGTTAAAAGATTATGATCTTCCGAGATAGTCAACTTAATTCTATTTTGCTCGCCGCAGAACACGGGGACTTCCGCAATTAATTCGCCTTGTTTTGAGGCGTTGAAAACAAAGAACTGATCAAGCCAATTTGCAATTGATTTCGCGTCGTTTATAGCTTCCTCTTTAGTCGAAAGTCCATAAAGCGCGCAGAAAAAGCCGCATGAATTTTTGTTCTTATATTTAAACGCGCATCCCACGCCCGACATGGGAGATTTAAAAAAGCAAATTTCAACCCCGTTTATATTTTCTAGAAGTTTCGGTTTATTCCTAAGGGAGTCAAAAGATTCGGCGAACGCCTCGCACATATCGTATAACGTTGTTTTTTCTTCGTCGCCGTATGGGGAAGCGATTAGGTCTCCAAACGCGCCTCCATGTATTTTATATCTTGAGTTTTTTTCGTGTAAAACGAGAGACGTTTCTTTGTTGGCGATAATAAAACAAGTCGCTTTTAATTTCGGGAACGACGCGCTTATGTTTCCCGCAAGCGGCAAATGAGAAGCCTCAAACTTCGCGGGATAAACGGTGGTAAAAACGTTCAATAAAGCGATTAACAGTCCAAATTTAATAGTTTGCATACGGTTTAATAATGCCTTTCATACCTTTTATTTAAATACCCTGAAAGCAATTCCGTCTACAAGAATTTATTTTCTTATCTCCCAACACTCAATAAAAAGCTATCGCATACAAAGTGCGAATTTGCTAGGGAAGCCTCCGACAAGCGGCAATGATTTTAAAGCGCGACTTGGCAATAACCTATAAAAACTGGGAATCATTCCCTGGCTTACAAGAATTAGGGCTTAGTAATAACATATGAGAGTTTAAAATTAGAAATCCTGATTTTAGGGATGTCGTCTACTGCTCGTTAGGGAATATGATGTCCGCAAATAATTTCCTTTTAAAAAAGCAAGGGAATTATTTGGCAAATCTTAACGTTTTATTAACCTTTTTATGATATGCTAAAGCTATGCTTGCATAGGTTAAGTAGTTAAGGGAAGCAAGCCCCGAGGAGGGCGGGGGTTTGGGATGGAAATTATAGTATAATTTCGTTAATTTTTCGTTAATTTTTGATTTTTATTTTTCACTAAATTTCCTATCAAAGTTTCCCCAATTTTCGCTAGACTTTTTATCAAATTTTTGAGCGGATTTTTCGCGCGATTTTACCTCTTGAAAATTCGATAAAACAAAAATTACACTCTATAGAGATTTACTGGCGGCTAACATTCTTCTAACAACTTGGAAATCATGCCCTGATATCCTGTAAATCTCGTTTATAATCAACCAACTCTAACGACGGCTTCCATCTTTTCTAATTGCGTTTCTATACAAATCTCCGTTTTGCAAGGCGTCAAAGAGCGCTTGCAAAAATAATTCTTTTAATTCATACGCAACATTAATAATTATTAGGTCTGATTTCAAAATATGCTTTAGGATGGCCGCAGACGGGACATATTTCAGGAGCGTTTTCGCCTTCGATTAAATACCCGCAGTTACCGCACTTCCAAACGACTTTCTTTTCTTTATTGAAAACCTTGTCGCCCAAAATATTTTCCAGGAGTTTTTTATATCTTGCTTCGTGACTTTTTTCTATTTCCGCAACCTTCTGAAATAGTAAAGCGACTTCATGAAAACCTTCCTCTTTCGCTTCTTTGGCAAACTGGGCGTACATTGTCGTCCATTCGTAATTTTCTCCGTTTGCGGCGTCTTTCAAATTTTTAATCGTGTTGGAAATCATTCCTCCGTTCAACAACTTGAACCAAATTTTCGCGTGCTCTTTCTCGTTATCTGCGGTTTCCTCAAATATTTTGCTTATCTGAACATAGCCTTCTTTTCGAGCCTGAGACGCGTAAAACGCATATTTATTTCTCGCCTGAGATTCCCCGGCGAAGGCCTCTTTTAAGTTCCGCTCCGTTTTGCTCCCTTTTAGTTCCATTAGGTTCCCTCTGATTATTGGAAATATCAAAGGTATTATAAGCGTAAATAAACGTTGCGGCAAATTTTCTTCAACATAGAAATAAGGCGCTTTCGATTACGAGATCGAGTTTGATTCGCGATTCCTCGCAGCTTCCATTGCCTTTGAAATGCGTCGTAAACGAGCGGCTAGCGATTGCGGCCGTATATAAAATGTAATATCATAAATTGATAAATCACTTGAAAAACAAAAGGCGTAATGTCTAGCAACACATATAATTTTCAATCGCTTCAAGAAAAGCGGGGCGATTCCTTCAGCAGATACTCCGTTTCCAACGAAGAACTAAAAAAGAACAAAGATAAAATTTGCTACGTTCTTGAAATGTTGCCGTATCCTTCTGGGAAATTACACATGGGACATGTTAGAAATTACACAATCGGCGACATCGTTTCTCGATATAAGAAGATGCGGGGATTTAAAGTAATTCACCCGATGGGCTGGGATTCTTTTGGAATGCCTGCGGAAAACGCCGCCAGGCAGGAGGGCGGACATCCCAAAACTTGGACGAACAACAATATTAAGAATATGAAAAGCCAACTGACAAGCCTCGGATATATGTACGATTGGCCTCGCGAAATCAGCGCGTGCAGCGAAGAATATTATTCTCAGGAACAAAAGATTTTCCTAGACCTATATAAAAGAGGACTTGTTTACCGCAAAAAATCATACGTTAACTGGGACCCTGTAGATCAAACGGTTCTTGCGAACGAACAAGTGATCGACGGAAAAGGCTGGAGATCTGGAGCCGTTGTCGAGAAAAAAATGCTGGAGCAGTGGTCGGTTAAAATAACCGATTATGCGGAAGAATTATTGAAAGGATTAAAAGACCTCGAAGGTTTATGGCCTGAGAAGGTTCTTAAAATGCAGGAGAATTGGATAGGAAAGTCCGAAGGGGCGTCGGTTGATTTTGAGATTGTCGAAACTAACGAAAAGATAACGGTTTTTACGACGAGACCAGACACTCTATTCGGGGCTTCGTTTATCGCTATTTCGCCCGATCACGAGATTTCCAGAAAGTTGGCTCGGAACAACAAAGAAATAGCCGATTTCATTGAAGAGTGTCGGAAAACTGCGACTATCGAAGAGTCTGTAGAGAAAGCGGAAAAGAAAGGAATCTTTACAATGTTTCACGCGAAACATTTTGTAAATGGGAAAACCCTGCCGGTTTATATAGCGAATTTTGTGCTGATGGATTACGGCGCAGGAGCCGTTTTCGGATGTCCCGCTCACGACGAAAGAGATTTTGAGTTTGCAAAAAAATACGACCTTCCAATAATTAGCGTCATAGATTCGGAAAGCGGCGAGCTTCCATACGTTGGGGATGGGAAGCACATAAATTCGGACTTCCTGAACGGAATGAATATCGCCGAAGCAAAAGAGAGCATGATAAATCGTCTCGAAAAAATCGGCATGGGAAAACGCAAGACGACCTACAGGCTTCGCGATTGGCTAATATCGCGGCAGAGGTATTGGGGCTGCCCGATCCCAATCGTTCGTTGCCCAAAATGCGGCGACGTCCCGGCGGAATTACCGGTTCTTCTGCCAGAAGACGTCGTATTCGACGGCAAAGGCAATCCTTTGGAAAATCACCCTACCTGGAAGTATGCGAAATGCCCCGTCTGCGGAAACGACGCCGTTCGCGAAACCGACACCTTAGATACGTTCTTTGAATCTTCGTGGTATTTTTTAAGGTACCTCGATCCGCATAACAACGCCCCTATAAATAAGGAAATAGCCGATATTTCTATGCCCGTCGATCTTTATATAGGCGGGATTGAACACGCCGTTCTTCACCTTTTATACGCTAGGTTTTTCATGCTTGTTCTAAGAGACATGGGATACGTATCTGGCAAAATTCCGTTTAAGTCGTTGTTGACGCAAGGCATGGTATGCCATAAATCGTATAAAAACTCGGATGGAGACTGGGTATACCCAGACGACATAAAAAAAACTCCAGACGGGAAAATGGTCGATAAGACGGGAAAAGAAGTTTTTGAATGTTCTTTTGAAAAGATGAGTAAGTCCAAAAAAAACGTTGTTAGTCCTGAGAAAATCATAGAGTCTCACGGAGCGGACGCCGTGAGGTTGTTCATAGTTTCCGACACTCCGCCTGAAAAAGATTTTGATTGGAACACAGATGCGTTAGACGGAGCATGGAGGTTTTTAAATAGAGTCTGGAAAATCTTTAATAAAGTTCAGCTTAAGGTTCGGAATAATGAAAAAGGCGGCGATTCGTTAATCAAAACGACGCACAGATATCTGAAGAGAATCAGCGAAAGCTACGAGACAATTTCTTTAAATAAATCGGTCGCCTTAATAAGAGAGCTGTTCAACGAAATAGAGGAGAAATTTGAATCTGAATCCGCCGATTCGCTAAACTTCGCTTTCTGCTCTTTTATAAAAGTACTCTCCCCAATAACGCCGTATATATGTTGCGAAATGCGGGAGATTATGGGGAATGCGAGGCCGATTATAGACGACGAGGCTTGGCCTAAAATTGATGAAACTCTTGCGGCCGTCGACGTCGCGACAATAGCCGTTCAGGTTAACGGAAAGTTACGCGGAACGTTTGAGATCGAAAAGGATTCCGACGAATCAAAAGTGAAAGAGCGGGCGTTTGAATTGTTGGGCGACTCGCTTGACAGAGCTTCCGTAAAGAAAGTTATAGTCGTTCAAAATCGAATAGCGAACATTGTTATTTAAACGCCTTACAAGGTCGCGATATCGTTATGACATTGAGCGGGTTCTTATTTGAAAATGGAATCGTCCGCCAATATGTAGTAATAGTCTTTGGAATCGCCTCGACGTCTCGTGCGCTTTATTTGTAGTTAATTCCTGTCGGCAATTTAGCGACAACTTTTCGGTCTTATTTTTTGCGGAACATTACTCGCAAAGCGCCAGGGGACGATTCCTATAAGAAGGCCTTAAACATATTGGAAATCATACTGCGGCGTATTGCCAAACAAACTAAAAGACTTACGGGATTAAAGGAGGAGATTTCTTTGGATGAAGGCAGCGCCAGAAGCCAGGCAAAATTCCCTGCCAAACCAAAGCCAAAATGGAGAGGAAGAGCAGGGGGAAATTTTTGGGGAATCGAGCTAAAAAATATGACGGAAAATCTAGCGAAAATTAGGGAAACTTTGATAAGAAATTTTGATGAAAAATAAATTTCAAAAATTAACGAAAAATTAACGAATTGTATATTACAATAACCATCCCAACCCCCCGCCCACCTCGGGGCTTGCTTCCCTTATACTACTTAACCTATGCAAGCATAGCTTTATGCATATCGTGAATTATAAGAGGGGGCGGCGGCTTGTTCGGCGGCTTCGCCGAACCCGAGCTTCGCAGCTCGGCCGCAGTTAATACTGCG
>JAISID010000033.1 GCA_031262205.1 Holosporales bacterium
CTCTTTATAAATACGCGGGAGCACGTTTTTTATTTCATCTTCTATGGTTTCATAAAATAAAAAATCATCAGAAAATAAATCTTGTTCTTCTTTTTTAAAATCTCTTTTGCGTGGAAATTTAAACCCATCAACAGAATCATTAACATTTTCAGCTTTATCAAAAACATCTCCGTAGAAAACGGTCAAATATTTATTTTCACTATGTTGACACATTTTATCTAGTCCGCAAAACTTTGACATATCGCATACCGGTATATTTTTGCTACAAAGCTTTATTTCATTACCCTTTGAATTATCATTTTCTATCTTAAAGTGACTCCATTTTATGAACTCTTTCTTTTCAGTTGGTTCAAATTCTAATTTACCCGTTTTATCTGTTATCCTTTCATAAGAAACTTTTATTTCCCCTTCCTCGATAGGAGTAGGAAGCGATGAATTGAAAATTTCTCTTTTTTCAGACTCTTCTCCTATTTTAAATTCTACACGGACGTTTATTTTTATATTTTCTTTATTTTCTAGATAAAAACGTAGAAGTAAATTGCTTTGCAATGAACTTATAAAATCATCAATTGTTATAATATCAATGCTTTTATCTCTTCCTTGATATTGCTTTAGTGAAACGCAAGTTATCATTTCTTCGTTAGAAGCGATATCTTCTATTATTTCAGGTATTTTCGCTTCTCCAAAATTATCTGAGTCATAAACAAATTTTCGCTTTTTTACTTTACTTCCTTTTTTATATACGCTCTCTACCTCCACTTCTTTAAAATTATGGTAAAACTGCACTCTTCCACAACCTCGATTGTTTTTCTTTTTGCTCTTATTTGCACATATGCGAAAACGTTCATAGCTTTCATCGGTAAATCCGCTTCCATTATCTAATATATCTATTTGCCCTAATTTTCTTTGACCGTCTGTTTGCTTATCAAAATTAAATATGATTTTAATTTGCACATCTTCAGTATCGTTCGCTTCTAACGAATTAATAATGGCTTCATATATAAACTGAAGCTTATTTTTTGAAGGAGGAATATGTTCTTTTATAAATTCAGAATCTGTATTAACAACGCCCATCTTAAAGCCGTAATTCCTTACCTTGTCGCTGAATAATAGGCTATTTCTAATCATATGAACACTATGTTATTTCCGTATATTCGCTTTGTTTAATCCAAGGAGCGTTGAAATGTCTGTGGTCGTTCCAGACGGAGCCTAATCGTCGAGCGTCCGCGTAGAACGCTTTGCAATCCTCGGTTATTCTCGTGTATCCGGCCTGTCGAGTCCATACTGCGGCGAAGTGTCTATGATCGCTCCAAGTCGAGCGGATTTTGCCGTCGGCGTAGAATGCTTCGCAATCTGCGGTTATTCTCGTATAGTCGCCTTGCCGAGTCCATACGACGTTGAAATGCCGATGATCGCGCCAAGTCTCCAGGCTGCGCCGCTCGGCGGTCGCGTAAACTGATCGCAGGCGCGCTTCTTTCGTCGAAACCGAATCGACTTGAATTTGCGCGGAGCGATTCCGGTCGCTTTCAAGCGCGGAAACTAGCGGCGTATACGAACTCGCCGCCGAAAGTAGGTTTTCCCTTAAAAATCTCTCTTCGATCAAAACTTGTTTGACGACGCTCTTCCGTTGAGACAGCAAATTAAGCGACAATACAAACGGCTCTTCTTCAAGCTTCTCGTAGCCCGCCGACAACGCCGAATTTATGTCTTCCAAAACCGAATCTGAGAGCACGATAAGAGCCTTTGCGAATTTGTCGCCTCGCAATAACTGCTCCGGAAGATTGCCGATCGGGATCGCGTTCCAAAAATACCTCGTCGGAAACGCCCCGCTTTGTCGATTGACGGAGTCCGGCGGCTCGTCGTCTAAATTCGCAAAATCCAGCTTGTACGCGTCGGCGTTTTTCGCGTATGCGACGCGTTCTCTCGCATTAGTTCGTCGACTTGATATTCCCGAGATTTCCGCCTCGTATTCGTTTGATCTGCCGAAAGAAAGTTTCGGCTCGCCATCTCGCAAGCGGATTCCCGAATCGTCGGAGAGAAAATCCCCGAACTTCGAACCGTCCAGCGCGAATCTGCGAACGTCGTACAACGAGTTGTACATGCGGCTAAGTCTTGATCTCAACGGAGCCGCAAGCGTGGCCGCGGAAATTATAGCTTCAACGTCGAAACTGTTGGGAATCTCCGACAAGCCGATCTGAAACTCAGCAAAATGCTCTCCAGGCGGCTCTTCTTCAATTGCGATTTCCTCGAAACCGCCCCATGACAACGCGTTTTTCAGCGAAGCAGGAGTTCCGCGAATCCTATGAAACGCCAAGCCTTTCGCTATCCGCTCTTGAAAATCGTCAACGTTTACTTGAGCCAGCGAGTACTCCCATATTAACGCCAGTTTTGGCAGGCTGTCGGCTTCTCTGAATTTAAAGCCGGCGAGAGCGTTTGCGTTCGCCTCGTAGGCCGCGGCTTTTTCAACGTTTCTTTCCAACGTCGTGGAATTCGGAGGCAATAGGCTCATAACGACAACTCGACTTCGTTGAGTTTTAGACACTCGGTTTCGGAAACAAAAACGTCGACCGTCGGCGTTATTAATTCAACGTCTTTTACGCCGTCTAAAAATAAATTCGAGACGATCCATGCTCGCGAAACGCTAACTCCAAGCCCGACCATTTTTGCAAACTTTTCTACGAACGACTTTCTTATGGTTTCTAAAATCTCGATCGGAGAATTCGCGGTTAAAACGATCTTCGCTTTGACGTTTACGTCGATCATATTCGCTCCGACGACTTCAACGGTATCGGTCAGCATGCGAACGTCGTCCCGCAGCATATGCGCTTTTACCGTTTCGAGTAATTCGTCGGAAACGAGGCCGCCGTCGTCTTTGGATAAAATCGAGATTCGAACAAGCCCTGGTTCCGGCGAATCTGCGTTGGCTTCTTTCACTCGCGGATCAGAATTTAGCGCGTGATACTGGTATGCTTCTCTGCTTCCTGAAGACGACCAGCCGGCTATTTTTGCTTGAGTTCGATTTCTTAATTCGTCGTCGGTTTCGTTTGTTTTGCGTTCAATTCCGTAAAACGCCGCGAGATTATCCAAATCCGATCCGATCGCGAAAGCCAACAAATTCGATTTTGCCGCTTGGTTTATTCTCTGTCGCAGAAGCAACTCGCGATACGCCGCGACCTCGAGCAATTTCATGACCGGATCGCTTTCAAGATACGCCGTGAATTCCGGAGAGCGAGCAAGCAAATCTTCTTTCATGCGCAATAAAATCTCGTCGTAGCTTAGCTCTTCGATAATTTGCGGCGGCTCAAGATTATCTAGATTCATATCGTTAGACTTTCTAAAGTAATTCTTTGTTCGATCGGCAGATAAACGCCGCTCAACGACGCTGCGACGCGGCCTTCCTTCACTTCGAGCAACTCGATCTTCTCAAGCTTAAACCGCGGCTCCCATTTCCCAATCGCTTCCGCAATCGCCGCGTAAATCCGCAGAAACAGCTCTTTATTAATTGGTCTGTCGGTCAGATAAAACAAATTTGTATGTTTTTTACTATGTACTGTATTTGGAGTTAAAATAATATACAATAACTGTGTATTGTGGAAAGATAAAAAAATGATAATAGAATTTTCAGTCAGAAATTATAAATCGTTTAAAGAGAAGATTGAATTTTCCATGATTGCTGATCCTGAAGAAAGTGATCATTCTGATAGAATTTATAAACTTTCCAGATATGGTGACAGCGCTGTTCTACCGATTACTGCAATCTATGGTGGGAATGCGTCAGGCAAAAGTAATTTTATATATGCATTGCAAGCTTTACGAAATATTACTTTGCAAAATATTACGCCTCAAATAATAGATCCTTTTCTTTTGGATACAGATACAGACCGCAGTAAAATCCCATCGGAATTCGATATAAAAATATTAGTTAACGACATTATTTATCACTATGTTGTATGGGCAACCCATACTGAAATTATAAAGGAGGAGCTTAAAATAGTTAAAGATAATGAAGAAGAAAAACTACTATATGAGCGGGATAAACTCGAAGTGAAATTAGGAGGAGATTTTAAAGACGGACAAAAAGAATTGTTGGAACTTTTGATTAACAATAAAGCTATCCGCGGCAATCAAACCTTTATCAAAAGCGCAACTGATTTAAATTTTAAGTACTTTATTCCTATTTTAGAGTGGTTTAAATCTTTAACGATACTAAATCCAAACGTCATTTATGAATTCCCAGATGATGTTTTTGAGGAGAAAAAAGAGATTAATCATAAGTTACATGAAATACTGCCAGAAATCGATACTGGTATATCTCGTATTGGACGTACAAAAATTAATAGAACATTGCAAGTAAATCCCCAAGTTATGAAGCAAATTTTTAATTTGCAGCAAGGTCAATCTATGAATTTTAAAGATCCTTTTGTTGGCGATCGAGGATATATAAGTAAAGAAGGGAATAAGATATTAATGGAATTAGCAGGGACGTTCCATAAACGCTCTGACGGAGAGGATATATTCTTTGGATTTGGAAGAGAATCTGATGGATCCAAAAGAGTGTTAACTTTATTAGTATGGTTATTTAAAATTATGTCTAATACATCTAATAAAATTCTCATAATTGATGAAGTTGATCGTGGTTTGCATCCCGAATTGACAACTTGGTTACTCGAAAAATATTTATCCAATTGCTCTAATGAGACACAATCTCAGCTTGTTGTAACAACTCATGACGTTCAATTGTTGGATACTAATATAATGCGTAGAGATGAAGTGTGGTTTTTAGAAAGGAAAGATGATGGTCATTCCGACATGTGTCCGTTAGCTTCTTATGAAGACAACGGTAGTAGTCTGAAAAATTACTTACAAGGAAAATTTGGCGGTATTCCGCATGTTGTGCACCCTTTGTAGAGTAAAAAGAAATGGTTAAGAGAAAGTCTCAGAAACGAAAACTTAGGAAAATTAGTTACGCAGTGTGTGCAGAGGGAGAAAAAACAGAGATTCAGTATCTTAATATTTTAAAAAAGCAAAATAACGGTATTTTTATAAAAATTTTTTCTTGTAGAAGAAAGACTACCCCTGAAGCCATATTAAATACAGCTAAAAAACGTTTAGAGAATGAAGAGCCGAATGAAATTTGGTTGATGCTTGATGTGGATGACAATAAGTCTAAAGATTTTGATAACTTGTTTAAGTGGAAAATGGAAAATATCGAGAAAAATCACTTAGCGATAAGTAATCCATGCTTTGAATTTTTTCTATTGTTACATTATGAAAAACCTAAAGGGCAACTAACAATAAAAAGTTGTCAAGGCGAATTAAAAAGGCATATTCCCAATTATGACAAAAGCACACCGGAAGGAAAATTCTCTTTAGAACGTATTAAGGAGGCAATAAAGCGGGCAGAAGATATAGAATCTGAAAATGAAGATATAAAAATAACAGAAAGAAACGGTTCTACTGTATATAAATTAGCCAAAAAGGTTATAGAGCATTAGTAGGAGGCAAATTTTAGTTTTGTATCGCAAGATTTCACGCTGATTTCCGCGACTTGTCCGACAACCTGCGATCCGCCGATTTCATAAACGTTTTCCGGCTCTTTTATTAAAGCCAAAATAGGAAAAGAAGCGGACGCGTTCGGCTTG
>JAISID010000019.1 GCA_031262205.1 Holosporales bacterium
AATCGGTCGAGATATCCTCGTTCCAAAAGATAAATATTATTAGGAGAGCGGTTTGATCTTTAATATCAATGTTTTAGGAAAGAACAATTGCGAACTAATACGCGTCCCCAACAGCGCATCATTCCTTAGCAAATGGGCGTTGTTATATTTTACGGGATGTTGGTTCCCCCAAATTCTCCATCTCTTTATGCTTCACAAAGCGGAGGGTTATCAAGCGACAGACATCTTACAAACATCGCCGCAGTGGGCTTCAAACGCTTTGCAATTATGTTCTCTTAAAGTTATCGTCATACGGTTATATGAGATAACTCTCAAAAACTTAAATGTTTCACATGAAGCATTTTGCGACGACGTCCAATTGTAATAGACGAGTCTTAAATTCACAGAAGATAAAAAGACGCTTTAAATGCGTGGAATTATCCCTCAACTCCTATAAACAACAGTTATGAGAGACATGATTAAAATCGGGATTAGTCTTATGCATCAAGGGGTAATTTTTCATTAAATTTATAGAAAATCTGTTCTTCTTATAACCGCAAAATATCTTCACTCTTCTTCGTCTTGTTCCTCCTCAACTTTTGAGACGGATGTAATTACTTCGCCTTCCTCAAGCCTAAACAATATCACTCCCTGCGAAACTCTTCTCGTTATCCTAATATCTTCAACCGAGCACCGCATGATTCTTCCCGTATTAGTTATCATCATTATATTAGCGTTATAATCAACTGGGAACGATGCCGCGACTTTCCCATTCTTCTCAGTTATCGCTATGTTGGTGAAGCCTTGAGTCCCCCTGCTTGTCGAGCGGTAATCGTAAAAAGAAGACGCTTTGCCAAATCCATTCTCCGTAACCGTAAGGATAAATTTTTCATTCTTTGCAAGAACGGTCATTCTATCTTCAATTAAAGTATCTCCTTGAATCTTTCCTTCTTTTAAGAGTTTTCTTAAATTATCGGCGTTCTTAAAGTATTCTTCTCTTTCTTCAAGATTATCAATCTTCCATTGATCAAGAATCGCCGTTGAGATAACTTCGTCGCCTGGTTTTAACTTTATGCCTCTAACGCCGTTTGAAGCTCTACCGACAAAAACTCTTATGTCGTCGACTGGGAATCTATTGCAAATTCCATTTTTTGTCGATATGAACACGTCCGAATCAGCCGAACACAATTCCACTCCTACGAGTTTTTCCCCGTCGTCGAGAGATATTGCCCTCTTGCCGTTAGATTGAATGCTCGCGAAATCTTCGAACTTATTCCTTCTAACGTTCCCAAACGAAGTTGAAAAGATCAAAGTTTTTCCACGCAAATCATCGTCGTTTCTAATTACTAAAATAGTAGAGACGCTCTCGTTTTCCCCAATTGAGAGTATATTAACTAAAGCTCGTCCTTTAGATACGGCGGTTCCAATTGGAAGTTTATATACTTTCATTTTATAAACTTTACCGAACGAAGAGAAAATTAAGACCTCGTCGTGAGTGTTGGCGATTATAACCTTTTGAACGACGTCTTCCTCTTTAATTTCCATTCCGTTCTTGCCTCGGCCGCCTCTTTTCTGCGTTCTATAAGTCGACAGAGGGACCCTTTTAATATACCCGCCTAGAGTATATGTAATTACCATATCTTCTTTTTGAATCAGAGCTTCGTCGTCGACGTCTTCAAACGATTGCTCTATTTTGGTTAATCTCGGGGTATTGTATTTCTCCTTGATTTCAAGCATTTCGCTCTTAACAATTCCTATAATCTTTTCCTTCGAGCCTAAGATTGAAAGCAGTTCGCTTATCTGATCTACGACGTCTCTTAGATCGTTTTGAATTTTATCCCGCTCTAATCCCGTTAACCTGTGAAGTCTCAAGTCTAAGATCGCGTTTGCCTGTTCTTCGGACAATTTATAAGACTTTGCGTTCTCGCCCGAACCGTCGACCAAATCCAGCATTGGTTTAATATTCTCAACATCGAATACTTCGTTCATCAAATTATTCTTAGCTTCGTCTCTGTCGCTTGCTTTTCTTATTATTGCAATCACTCGCTCTATATCCGATATAGCGACTGCGAATCCAAGCAATATGTGAGCTTTGTCGCGGCATTTTTTCAGATTAAACTTACTTCTTCGAACTATGACTTCCTGCCTGAATTCGATAAAATTATCTATAATATTGCGGAGCGAAAGTTGCTGCGGTCTATTTTTAACCAATGCTAGCATGTTGTATCCAAAACTTGTTTGTAATTGAGTAAACTTAAAAAGCTGATTTAAAATCACTTCGCCTATAACGTTCCTTTTAAGTTCGATTACGATTCTAACCCCGTCTTTGTTTGATTCGTCTCTAATGTCGCTTATTCCCTCGACAGTTTTATCTTTAACAAGATGAGCTATTTTTTCAACGAGTTTCGCTTTGTTAACTTGATATGGAATTTCGTGGACTATTATTGTTTCTCTGTCTCCGCCCTCTTTAATTATACTAGTTTTAGACCGGACTATTACGGAACCTCTTCCCGTTTCAAAAGCATTCCTTATTCCTCCGACGCCCATAATAACGCCGCCGGTTGGGAAATCGGGACCCGGTATATAATTCAACATTAAATCTTCCGTCGATATCTCAGGATTATCTATAACGGCGCAGCAAGCATCGATAACTTCTCCAAGATTATGAGTAGGAATATAGGTCGCCATACCGACTGCGATTCCGCCTGCTCCATTTACAAGTAGATTTGGGAATCTCGCTGGTAGAACCGACGGTTCCATTAAAGTATTGTCGTAGTTCGGCCTAAAGTTAACCGTGTCGTCGTCTATATCTTTAACAAGTTCGTGAGCGACTTGAGCCATCCTTGCTTCCGTATACCGAGGAGCCGCCGCCGAATCGCCGTCCATAGAACCAAAGTTGCCTTGGCCATCGACAAGAGGAACTCTCAGGCTAAAATCTTGCGCTAATCGCACCATCGTATCGTAAATCGCGGCGTCTCCATGCGGGTGGTATTTCCCCATGACTTCTCCAACCACCCTAGCCGATTTTCTATAAGGCTTGTTATAATGGTTTCCCGTCTCGTTCATAGCAAAGATGATGCGTCTATGAACTGGCTTTAGACCGTCTCGCACATCTGGAAGCGCTCTTGAGACTATAACGCTCATTGCATAATCCAAATACGAGCTTTGAACCTCTTCCTCAATTTGAATTGTCGCTATGTTTTCCTTGCTTGCCATGACATCGATCTAAATTCCTAAGGATATGACAATTGTAACACTTTTACCAACAAACTACACGCAATTTACGCCTTAACATACTTTCCGAAGCAAATTTTTGCATACAAAACGGAACGTTCCTCCAAACGAATCCATAGTAAAACATTCTACGATAAAGATTACTACCGCCTGCCGAAGGGCAACTCCTCAATCT
Source organism: Holosporales bacterium (assembly GCA_031262205.1). Lineage (GTDB taxonomy): Bacteria > Pseudomonadota > Alphaproteobacteria > RUG11792 > RUG11792 > JAISID01. The sequence goes on from JAISID010000019.1 coordinate 3,389, forward strand.
AATAACATCGCCGTATTAATCCGTCGTTAACGACGAGAAACCAGACTATACAACTGGAAACTCCCCCAATAATATTTATCTTTTGGAACGAGGATATCTCGACCGATTTATAAAGCGACTTGTCAAGGGCTTTAGAGCGAACGAAGAGAGCGTCCCTTGACAAGCTGCGAGTGATAAATCGGTATAATCGAGTGAGCCAAAAGATAAATATTATATTTGAGAGAGCGGCGGCTTGTTCGGCGGCTTTGCCGAACCCGAGCTTCATAAGCTCGGCCGCAGTTAATACTGCGGAAGCCGCCGCCCTCTCAAAATGAAATTTTAAAAGGTTAATATAGAACGTTAAGATTTACTAATAGATACTTTACTGTTTTAACAGGAAAACCGCAGCGTTCTATTTGAAGCTAAAAACGATCTCTTACCCTAGACGACTGCATTTATAGGCCGTTATCAAAACATCTGGCGACAAGTTAAAAGAAAACTACTTTAAAAGGGAATCCCCTAATATGCAGTAATGATCTTATAAGCGCGCAATCTTCTTATAAACTCCACAGACGCGTCTTGCCTATATGAATTCTGATTTGTATGCCTCATGTTAGATGGCGATTCCGATTAACCCTGGAAATTTCCGAAAGTTATCTTATCTTTCTCCGCCCTGACGACAATCTTATTCATAGCTTGAACCGCTTGCTCTGGATATAAGCCGCTTGCCGTTTCGGCGGATAGCATAACGGCGTCGGCTCCTTGCGCGACGGCGTATGCAACGTCCGATACTTCCGCTCTAGTGGGAACCGGACAACGAGTCATAGACTCTAGCATATGCGTTGCAACGACGACTGGTTTTTTATAAAATTTAGCCTTGCTTACAATCATGTTTTGAATGCCGGGAATAGATTCATACGGTAGTTCGACTCCTAAATCGCCGCGAGCCGCCATAATTATATCGGCTGCTTCTATTATCGAATCTATGTTTTCTACGGCGGACGGTTTTTCAATTTTCGCCAATATGCTTATATTATTGTCGCCGACGAACTTCCTTGCTTGCTTTATATCTTCCGCAGTTTGTATGAACGAGACGGCAAGCCAATCGGCGTCGATTTCTTTGATCGTTGTAATATCGTTCTTATCCTTATCTGTAAGCGATGAAATCGGAAGCGCGGCGTTTGGAATGTTCACTCCTTTATTGCTCGACAGTACGCCTCCTACAATAACTTTTGTTTCCATTACGCTTCCGTTATTGCTGCAAACCTCTAGCTTCAATTTTCCGTCGTCTAGCAGTAACTCGGTTCCTGGTCTTAGAGAGCTAAAGATTTCAGGATGAGGCAGGGATACTCTTGTTGAATCCCCTGGACGCTGCGTGATATCTAGAATGAATTTAGCCCCAGTTTTTAAAGATACGCTTTTATCCTCAAAAGCTCCTATCCTTATTTTAGGCCCTTGGAGATCCATCATAATCTTAAGTTTCTTGTCGAGACTGTTTTCAGTCCTCCTTATTAAATTTGCATTATTTTTGTGGGTTTCATAGTTTCCATGCGAAAAATTTAATCTGAAAACATCGACTCCTGCAACTGCAAGTTTTCTAATCATTTCTTCAGAACTGCTCGAGGGTCCTAAAGTCGCAACAATTTTTGTTTTTCTATTAGCTTGCATTTTGAAACGTTTAATTTACATTGTTATAATCTTAGATTCTAGTAACAGGGAGATCGTTTTTCAATGTTTGCAAGTATATCAACCCGCATAAAGTTAGTTTCCCTTATGCTTAGCGAGTCACTCAAAGAAACTGACGCCTTGTATACTGGACAAAATTTTCCTATTTTCTATTGATAAATTTTTCTTATATTTCGTCTCAATTTCTGTCTTCCTGCCATTATGCTTCTTAATCAAAAAAGAAACGACGTTGCTTCCCTCCTCCATCTTTTCCAGGCTGTTGTATAAAGAATCCACATCCGCTTTTTCTTCGAGATAAATATAAACTTTTTGGCTGTCGATTATGGAGTCTATATTTTTAACAGAAGTTCCTAAGAGTTTGACATTCTCCGCGTCTATCTTTAAATCTGCGTCTATTATCAACGGACTCCCCACGGTAAGTTGTTCCTTCACGGTTAAATAAAGTCTAGGGAAAATAGTGATTTCAAAAGAGTTGTCTTGATCTGAAATCGTTAAGAAAGCATACTTCTGACCATTTTTCGAAAGTTTTTCTTTTTTGGAAAGGAGAATACCTGCGACTGTGACGCTCTCTTTTTCCTTATTAAAATCCTTTCTCCTTGTTATGTTAAACTTATTCAAAAATCCAGAATATATATCCATCGGATGAGCGCTTAAATAGAAGCCAATCGATTGTCTCTCAAGGTCTAACTTTTCTATAACGCTCCACTCTTGAACGTTTTTTAGCTCGACTATATCCGCTTTATATTCTGCAAACAGCGATTTTTGCTTCGTCTCTCCACATTCGCTTAATTTCAGCAATGCTCCAAGCGACTCGTAGATTTGTCGTCGGTTATTATGAATTGAATCGAATGCTCCGGATAATGTCATAATCTCAATCTGTCTCATAGAAATGTTGAAAAAACGTATTCTTCTAAAAAAATCAAACAAGTCCTTAAATTTTCCTCCTCGATTTCTCTCTTCAACGATGCGTTTCATAATATAAGCGCTGCATCCCTTGAGACTGCCGAGAGAATATCTTATATCGTTTTCTCCTTCGCCTATAAAATGCTCTTCGGATAAATTAATATCAGGCGGAAGTATTTTAATTCCTGATTTTCTAGCGTCTTGAATAAACATTGAAATTTTATCGGTGTTGGCTAGATCAATATTCATAGAGGCTATATAAAACTCTCTTCTGTAATTTGCCTTTAGGAAAGCTGTTTGATATGAGATTAACGCGTAAGCGGCCGCATGAGATCTATTGAATCCATATCCTGCAAATTTTTCCATAAGGGAAAACACCTGTTCCGCCGTTTCCTTGTTAATCCCTTTTTTCAGAGCGCCGTCGGCAAAGATTTTTCTATTCCTCGCCATCTCTTCTTTTATTTTTTTACCCATCGCTCTTCGAAGAATATCTGCTCCGCCAAGACTATAGCCTCCCATTTCTTGAGCCGTTTTCATCACCTGCTCCTGATATATCATGATTCCGTAGGTATTCTTTAGAATCGGTTCCAGAAGCGGATGAAGATACTCGACTTTTTCTTTGCCATGTTTTCTCGCAATATATACCGGAATATTATCCATAGGCCCAGGCCTATAAAGAGAAATAAGAGCGATAATATCTTCGAAATTATCCGGTTGCAGACTTTCGATTACGTTTCTCATACCGGAACTTTCTAATTGAAACACGCCGATTACATCGACCGAGCATAACAGTTCGAAAGTCTTTTGGTCGGCAAGATCTATTTTTAAAATATCAAGATCGACTCCTCTATATTTCTTTATATAATCGCATGCGTTTTTAATAACCGTTAAAGTCTTTAGTCCTAAGAAATCAAATTTAATAAGCCCGGTAGATTCAATATATTTCATATTGATCTGAGTTATCGCCAGTTCGGATTCCCCATCATAGTAAAGAGGCGCGATTTCATCGATTGGTTGATTGCCTATAACGATTCCCGCCGCATGCATTGAAGCATGACGATAAAGTCCTTCTAGTTGAAGCCCTGTTTTTATTAAAAAAGCAACGACGTCGTCCTCTTCCATCATTTGTTTCAGCTGCGGTTCAATTTCAAGAGCTTGTTTTAAATCAATCGGATTCGCAGCGTTTTGAGGAACCAGCTTCGAGATTCTATCCACCTGCCCATAAGGCATTTGAATAACTCTTCCAATATCTCTTAAAACCGCCCTAGCCTGAAGTTTTCCAAACGTGATTATGTGAGCTACTTTGTCGTTTCCATATTTCGATTGAACATAACGTATTACCTCGTCTCTTCTATCCTGGCAAAAATCTATATCGAAATCTGGCATCGAGACTCTTTCAGGATTTAAGAATCTTTCAAAAATTAAGTTATACTTTATCGGATCAAGTTCCGTTATAAATAAACACCAAGCGACAAGAGAG
>JAISID010000023.1 GCA_031262205.1 Holosporales bacterium
ATAGAGTATAGACCGGTAGAGGAAGTACCGGCAGAGTTTAGAGGACTTAGTTTCGAGGAGTGTATGCAGCGCATACATGATACCGTGGAAGACATATCCCTCTCTTTGCTCCCGGAAGATTTACAGAAACAGCATATGAACTATCCCCTAAGACTCGCGTCTACAAAAGAGAAAAGTATTAGGGTAAAAATGGGAACAATTGTAGAAGCAAAACCTGATCTTGCTACCCCCGAGCTTAAAGCCGTTCTAGTTCCTCTTCTACAAGACCCAGACGGCGTAATAGGAAGCGCAGCCAGGGCGTTAGGAGAAATTGTAAAAGCAAATCCTGCTCTTGCTACCCCCGAGCTTAGAGACGCTCTAGTTCCTCTTCTACAAGACCCATATGACGACATAATAGGAAACGCAACCTGGGCGTTAGGAAAAATTGTAGAAGCAAATCCTGAGCTTGCTACCGAGGAGCTTAGAGACGCTCTAGTTCCTCTTCTACAAGACCCAGACGGCGTAATAGGAAGCGCAGCCAGGGCGTTAGGAGAAATTGTAAAAGCAAATCCTGCTCTTGCTACCCCCGAGCTTAGAGACGCTCTAGAGCATCTTCTACAAGACCAAGCTGCCGGCGTAAGAAGAATCGCAGCCTGGGCGTTAGGAAATATTGTAGAAGCAAAGACTGCTTTTGCTACCGCCGAGCTTAGAGACGCTCTAGTTCCTCTTCTACAAGACCAAGCTGCCGTCGTAAGAGCAAACGCCGCCGGGGCGTTAGGAAAAATTGTAGCAGCAAATCATGCTCTTGCTACCGCCGGGCTTAGAACCGCTCTAGTTCCTCTTCTACAAGACCAAGTTGCCGTCGTAAGAGCAAACGCAGACGAGGTATTGGTGCAAATACACAACTTATTAAGGCCTGATCTTTTTCCCGCAGATTAGTTCTACAATAGACAGACTTATTAGGGATATATAAATGGATTATTTTATAATGTAAATTCTTAGAAGCTCTCTAGGTATATAAATTCTAATTCATCTACTGCGCACTAGGAGATGATTCCCTAGATTTTTATCTGACGGTAGAAAAACTCATATACCAGAAGGACATTTTATGCAAAGCCCTTTTACATCGGCAGTCTAAGGAAGAAGAAAATTTAAAGATACGATTCAAGCTGCGCAAAGAGAGAGGTTTCTTACCTTACAAGAATCTCTCTTAGATGTGTTTCCACTCTAAACTAGAAATACGACATCCTTATTCGTTTACGTCGTCGTATTGATCTAATATCCTGCCCATTTCATTTTTCTGATTCCTAGTCGGCGATTTATTTTGTTTTCTCTCGCTAGCAACGCTTTTTTTAGGTTTCAAAGTGGCGAGTTCTTTCGCGGACTGCTCGTTCTTATCAACGTCTACGTCTTCGATAAACTCGTTGTCCAAATCCTCTTTAGCCGAAGCATTCCCGCCGTCGACAGCGGTAACCTTGGCGACAATCTTATCGTCAAACCCTTCCTCTATCATATCGTTTACGGAATCCGGCGATATATTTTCAATAAGATCGTTTTTAATAAATCCCAAAAGACTTTCTTTTTTCATTTGAGACATGTGAGACAACAGCTTGTCTTGCAATTCCTTAGGCATTATAAGAACCATGAAGTTAGATACATTGCCGACAATCGGGCGGAGTTTTGAATCTTCAAGCCATTTTGGAGTATCCGTAAACACGCATTGATTTACAACCAAATCTGCGACCGCCAAAATCACGACGGCTCGACCGATCCCAAAAACGCCTCCAAGAGCCTTGTCCGTAACGTTCAACGCGCTCTTTTTTACAAAGTTCGAACAATAGTAGTTCAAGACGCTAAGAATCGTCAAAAACAGTATAAACAACCCGCACGCCGTCACGAAGTCGGCAATTAGACCGTGTTTAATATAACTTCTAGTAAAACTTTGGGCGTATGGGAAAGACGAAATCGCTAAATATATACCTCCAACCCATGCTACGACAGAAAGTATTTCCTTAGTCGCTCCTCGAATCCAACCGATAATAAGAGATAATGCGGCAACGCCTAATATAAATAAATCGACCGCAGAAAAATTAATAGCTTCCATAGACTTTCGAGTAACTATCTCTATTAATATATTATACTAAATCCATACCGTATTCAAATATCGCCTCGCTTCGTAAAATCAGGTTTAGAAAATCCGAATCGCATATTTAAATATTGGTTGACTAGCTCTTCTGTTTATGATAAAAATTAATATTATTTAAAGGTCGCGAAAAACTATTTTAGGATTTAATTATGATTGCCATTGTAAGAAGCGGTGGAAAACAGTATTGCGTCAAACCAGGAGACGTCTTTAAGGTTGAAAAATTAGAGGCGGAACCAGCATCTGTTATTTCGTTAACAGACGTTTTGCTAACCATACCGGACGACGGCTCTAATTCCGTCGGCGTGCCTAAAGAAAATGAGATAGTCGTTTCCGCAGAGGTTTTAAAACACGTTAGAAATAAGAAAGTCATTGTATTTAAGAAAAGACGTCGTCATAATTCGAGACGGAAAAACGGACATCGTCAGTGGATGACAGTCCTGAAAGTAACCGAAATATCAGCGGCAAAAACTAATTAAAGGAGAAAGGTATGGCGACAAAAAAAGCTGGCGGTAGTTCTAGAAACGGCAGAGATTCAATTGGAAGAAGACTTGGGGTTAAAAGATACGGCGGACAAAGCGTATTGGCTGGAACGATAATCGTTAGACAAAGAGGAACAAAATTCGGCGTATGCGACAATGTCGGGCTTGGTCGGGATCATACTATATACGCATTAGTCGACGGGCTTGTCTTCTTTAAAAGCGGCAAAAAAGGGAAAACTTACGTCGGCGTATCGCCCTTAACGTTAAATTAAAATCATTAAATATCTCTAAAAACTTCGCTTGAGAAAAAATAGCGTATGTTGTCGTCATACTTCGTTAAACATATACGCTTTGCTTAATGTAGATTATTTAGGGCAATGTATCTTATAATAATAGTTGATACCTGAGCTTATAAGCGGTAAAGATGAATATTGAAGAAAAGCAGGATATTCGTAACAGTAATCCGCAAGAAAATATTGGAAAACTTAAACAAGTACTTTTATATATCCTAGAAAAAGTTGGAGCAAAACCTAATGTCGGAAAGACGGTTTTATTCAAATTGTTATATTTCATTGATTGCGATTATTACGAATTGTATGAAGAACAATTAATGGGATTAAGATATGTAAAAAAACAATTTGGTCCATTCCCTCTAATCTTCGATGAAACAATAAAGGAAATGAAGGAAATGGGACAATTAGAAGAAATCGATATTCCTTACTATGATAAAAAACAGACAAGGTATTTTCCTCTTGTATCCTCGGACCCAGATATGTTAACAGCCCAAGAAGTTAACCATATAGATGAAGTTTTAAAAAAACATTCGGACAAAACCGCCGTAGAAATTTCAGACTTTTCACATAAAGATATACCCTGGATTAGCACAAAAGAAGGAGAAACCCTAGACTACGAAGGAGTGTTTTATAGGAATGAGTCTACGTCTGTAAGGACATATCCAGATGAAATATAAAACGACATCTGAATTTAATAAGGACTTTAAAACATTACGTAAAAAATATAAGACTCTCGAATCTGATTTCGAAACAATGAAAAAACAACTGCTAGAAACTTATTTTGAACAGCGTATTCAACCGTCTCACAAGGCGCTAGTGTGTTTAAGTCGTTTCGACAATTGCGCGTTATATAAAGTAAGAAGTTTCGCATGTAAATCTTTAAAGGGAACATCAAAAAATTCAGGCATTAGAGTACAACTTTAAGGCAAGAAACGCCGCTCCAGTATTTCGCGATAAGTTGACTTCGTCCTTATTTGGGTTCATACATATTTTCTCATCAAAAAATTGAAAATAATACAATTGATTTCATTGAAATTTACTACAAGGGCGATAAAGAAAAGGAAAATGAAGAACGTATAAAAGAATATCTAAAAATAATTTAACAAATATTATTCATAAGATGCTAATAGTAACTTCTCTCTTTCACCTATTCTCTTTTTCTCTCTCAAGGCTTTTATTAGTAAAGTACTGCTGAACCATACTAATTATATTGCTTATGGTCCAATATATAACGACTGCGACTGGGAACGACGAGCATATATATGTAAACATAATCGGCAGGATGAGCATCATGTTTTCCTGCATCCTCTGCTCGCTTGTTTTCTCCGCATTTTTATCGCTCGAAGTCGTAAGTTTTTGTTGTAGGAACATCGACAAGCCCATGATCAAAGGCCAAACGCCTATTTGTAGAAAACTCGGAGGAGTCCAATCAATAAGACCAAATAAATTGAAAACGTACAGTCTATCGGGAGCCGATAAGTCTTGAATCCATCCGAACAACGGAGCGTGTCGCATTTGAATGCTTACAAAAAACACCTTATAAAGGCAAAAGAAAATAGGAGCCTGCAGCAGCATCGGCAAACAACCGGACATTGGAGAAATTTGTTCTTTCTTATAAAGAGCCATAAGCTCTTGATTCATTCTCATCTTATCGTGAGCGTACAGTTTCTGAAGATTGGATATTTTAGGCCGCATCTCTTTCATCTTAGCGACCGACTTAAATGACTTTTTAACAAGAGGATAAGTCAACACCTTAAACAACAACGTCAAAATTAGCACGACTAATCCCATGTTAGAGAAAACCTTAGCCAATACGTCCATAAAGTAAATTAAAGGTTTCGTTATCATAAAGAACCAGCCAAAATCAATTGCCATATCAAATTTGTAAAGATTCAACTGATCTCCATATCCCTTTAAAATACCGATGTCTTTAGGTCCTGTGAAAAGCAAATAATTTAATTCTGCAACCGAATCGGGAGCCACGTCTATATCGTTTTTAGTATTTGTCGAAATCTTAAACGACTCGCCGCTAATTTTCGAATAAGAAACAAAAGAGTCTTTATCTTTATTTATAACGGAACAAAGCCAGTATATATCGGCGTAGCCAAACCAATCGGATTTGCTTAATTTTGTTTCTCCTTCGACGTCTTTGTATTTTATTTCTTCTATCTTCTCATACGCATTGCCAACAAGGCCTTCATGAACGACCGCATAGTTATTAACCTGCGGATTAGTTCGAACTAAGTTGCTGTTCGCGGATATTTTAACGTTCTTGTCGGAGACGTTTATTATTTTATCGGTTATATTTATAAGATATCCGTCGTCGAGCGATATCGTTCTCTCTATAATTATTCCATTTTGCGTTTGAGTCTTAAGAGTTACCTTTTGCCGATTGCCTTCAAAATTCTCCGCAACCCAAACCGTCTTTTCCGACAACGCCTCGTTATTCGTTTTGTCGTTATATAATATCTCGTAGAAGAATTCTGAAAAAGTATTTCTAGGAGTTAATAACATAACGCTTTCGCTGTCTTTTTCAGTAGTCTGCTTGTAGTCCTTCAGCACGACTTCGTCTATTATTCCGCCGTTAAGGTCTATGGAACCCGTCATATGAGAATTTTCAATCGAGACTCTAGAATCCTTCGATACGGCGTCTTTTACTGAAATTTCTTTTCGAGTAGTTTCTTCATTTTTTAGCGGAAGCGCCCTACTCTCTTCCGTTTTTTTAGTCTCTTCCGCTTCCGGCTTCCGCTCGTTGAAAAAATAACTATATCCAAACATGACGGCCATAAACAAAACTATGGCGATTATAAAATTCCTATTGTTCGATTGTTCGTTGTTATCAAACGCCATCACTTATACTTTCTTTTACGGGACCGGATCATATCCGCAATTTTTATATTTTCCAAATCCAGGTCTGCATTTAATCACTCTTTTGAATGATAATATACTCCCCTTTAAAGCTCCATATTTTTTTATGGCTTCCACAGCGTAAGCGGAACAAGAGGGTATAAATCTACAATGCGGCTTTCTAAAAGCGGCCGAGGCTTGGTAGATCTTAATTAGAAAAATCAAAAAACGTTTAAACATAATTCTTACGACTTTCTATCCACAAATGTTCCCGCATAGGCTTTTTTCGTATGCAATGCGGGAATATCATTTCTCCATAGTCAAATTTAATTACTTCGAAGGAGCAAAATTAAAATACCTATCGCCGGCGTCTCCCAACCCCGGGACTATGTAGCCTTTGTCGTTCAGCTTCTCGTCTACGGCAGCCGTTACTATCCTCGCTTTCGGGAATGTTTTGAATATTTTTTCGATCCCTTCAGGAGCGCTAATTACGCACAAAACCGTTATATTTTCTTCCTTGATTCCTTTGTCGACATACTGCTTAATCGATTCGCAAATACTGCCTCCCGTCGCAAGCATCGGATCAAGTATGTAAACTCTGATATCCGAGACGTCTTTCCTCTTTTTAAAATCTGGCAACGTATTGTAATACCAATGAGGCTTAAGAGTATCCTCGTCCCTATACATTCCTAAATGATGGATTTCAGCGTGCGGCGCGATCTTTTCCGCAACATGAGACATTCCAAGAGCCGCCCTTAAAATCGTCACAAAAAAGACGCCTTTCGTCCTGTCTATACATTTACATTCCGCCTTCCCTACCGGAGTGCGTACGGCAACCGTTTTCATCGGCAAGTTTTTAACCGCTTCATAAATCAATTGTCTTGCAATTTCGTCCATGGATTCTCTAAAAACAAACGGTTTCGTCCTCTTGTCCCTTATTATTCTTAAGCGATCAAAAACTATAGGATTATCAAGAATTTCTAATTTTCCCTTTGAAGCGACAACTTTAGCGGTAGTTTTAGAGTCGGCTAAAGATACTGTAGAACCTGCCGCTAAGAAAACGCTTCCGATTAACATAACTGAACATAAAAATCTTTTCATCTTAAATTTTCGATCCCATCTTGGTTTTATATAAGTTCATAATACGCTAATTCCAATCCCTATTTCAAGAACGTTAAAAACTACCGTCGCATTTCCGATAGTCCAAATCCAACCGCATAAGAAAAAAAAAAGAAGAAAAAGAAGTTGACGGAGAGAAAACATATAAAGGAGAATAAAAGGGAAAGGAATGGGATGAGAGTAATAACGAAGGGCATACGATTTAACGTAGATCAAGGAAAAGCTCTTGAAACCATCGTATATATCTCCAATAAAGTAAAACATGGAATTTCCCATTACCATGTGATGAAAACAATATTCTTTGCAGATAAAGAACACCTAAATAAATACGGCAGACCGATAATAGGAGACAGGTATATAAAAATGCCGCATGGACCGGTTCCTTCAACTGTTTACGACATTATCAAAATGGATACCGAATGGTTAGAGCCAGGCATTTTTGATAAAGCGAGAGAAGCATTAGAAATTATCCAAGAAATTGATAAACCAAAAATAAGATTAATCTTCTCCAAAAGAGATGCAAATCCTGATTGGTTTTCCGAATCTGATTTAGAGTGTTTAGATTCTAGTTTCGATTTCTGCAAAGACAAAACATTTGAAGAGTTAGAGGAAATTTCTCATAAGGAGTCGGCGTGGAAAAGAGCTAAAGACAAAAAAACAATGGATTATGCTTTAATGTTAGACGACGATAATCCCATGAAAAACGGAATAATTGAAGACCTTAAAGAAACCTCAATATTCATGATATTTTAGAATGAATTATCCTAAAATCAGCGGAGTTTACTTTTTTAAGAAATGTCAAGAATCCATATCTCTTAAAGATAAATTGCAATTTACATACATTCAAAGCTCCTGTTTTTCTATTTCATTAATTCGGTCGAGGAAGGGAAAAGACCCTACAAACATGAGAAAGAAAGCGTTTTATTTATCGAGCCTAAACAAATCCAATGCCTTTCTCACTCCTCTTACGTCAACGTTTCAAAACTAATAAAAATTGATATGAGTCGATATCCAAATATGGAAGAAGAACGCTTAATATCTAAAGACCTATTACTAGAAACATTTGAAAAAGCTATTTCAAATAAGAGGTTGAAAAGAGAACTAAAAGAACATATTCAAAATGTTCTAAATGAATTAAAACACGATAATTAACCTACAACCATGTCCTCCAACACGAGAAAAAGCTCCGAGCAATCCATGGCGACAAAAATAAAGAATTTCCTAGAGTAATGCGGGAAGAGCTCCCTTGTTAAATTCGCAACAAGACTTTGTCTATTTTCTCCATAGCGGTTACGGACGCCGGCGTTAAAGGAAGTCTTAGCTCGTTTTTTATAAATCCTTTCTTATAAAGAATATATTTCAACGGAATAGGATTCGACTCGACGGATAAAACGTCGCTCAACGGAGCCAATTTCTTAGCAATCTCTCGCATAGTTTTTAAATCCCCCTTTTGGTATGACGACACCAAACTTTTAACGAGCGACGGTTCGACGTTCGCCGCCGCCGATACGCATCCGTCTCCCCCTTGAACTAAATAGCCGGCGAGGCTCGGATCGTCTCCGGACAACATTATCAAATCGGGCGCTAAAGACTTTACGGCGGCGACTCTCGATAAATTTGTATCGGAATCTTTTAACGACACGTTGCCTAGCTTTGATAATTCAACAATCGTATCGACGCTCATATTAACCGCGCACCTACTAGGAATGTTATACATAATAATTGGAAGACGGCAATTCTCGCGAACTCGCTTAAAATGCTCTATGATTCCGTTTTGCGTCGGCTTAACATAGTAAGGAGCCGATACCAAAACTCCGTCGGCGGATAGTCGTTCCGCTTGTTTTGTTAACCTAACGGTCTCCTCCGTGAAGCAAGAGCTGCACCCGACGATTATAGGAACCCGTCTGCCGGCGATCTCAATCGCTGCGGCAATAATTTTTTCTCTTTCCTCGTTAGATAAAAGCAAGCCTTCCCCTGTCGAACCGCATACGACTATTCCATCGGTTCCCGAATCTATTTGCCAATTGATAAGCCTCTCGAGAGCGGCAAAATCGACAAGATTACCGCTGAACGGAGTTATAAGAGCAACCATCGAACCCGCTAACATGTCTAAAACCAAAAACTACGCCGTCATAAGCGTATTATCAGCCGTAAACTTTTAAAAAAGCAATAAATTTATAAGAGCCGTTTTACGAATGTTTAAAACGACTTTTTGCTAAAACTTGCTTCAATGCTTTAACTGAAAATCTTGTAAATCTAGAAGATAAACATTATCATAAATTTGTAAATCTTTATATCGTTGAAAATAAAAAGTTTCTTGAAAGCAACGAGATATGATCAAATCGGTAAAAATAATCGCGGCGGCATTGTCAATCGCGTTAATTGGAGGCTGCTCTAGAATGGCCGTAAACGAAACGACAGTCGACGTCAATTTTAAAAAGTTGGACGAAAAGGCATCCGTTCCAATATACGGCACGCCGAGCAGCGCAGGATGCGATTTAAGAGCCTGCCTAGACAAAGACGTCGTCTTGCAACCTGGAAAAATCGCGATGATTCCCATCGGCATGGCTTTTGAAATCCCAGAGGGACATTTTGGATTGGTATGCCCAAGAAGCGGCCTAGCGTCCAAATACGGCGTTACTCTAATAAATTCGCCAGGCGTTCTCGATTCCGATTTCAGAAGCGAGATGAAAGTTCCCTTAACAAATTATTCAAACATCCCTTTCACAATCACAAACGGAATGCGGATAGTTCAACTCATCATTATCCCATTTAAAAAAGCAAATTGGAAAGAAGCGAAAGAATTATCAAAAACAGCTCGCGAAGGCGGATTCGGCTCGACAGGACTAAAATAGCCTCATAATGGTAAGAAAATAATTGTCCTATGAAATGTCTCTAGGCATATTTTATAAGTGCAACTGTCATAAGTTTAGCCGGAAACCACTATGTCCACTAAATCGACATAATCGCGGGAGCCAAAAGGAAAATATTATAGATATGTATCACACATAAATATTTCGAAAGTAAATTATCCTCCAATTAATCCTTTCACATTTTCCACAGTAAAGCCGAATTTGCTAAACAAATCTTCGGAAGTCCCAGACTCTCCAAACTCGTCGAGCCCAAGAATAATATCGTTTTCTCTTGTTCTATATTTATAGAGACTTGTAGAACTCCCAGCTTCCATTATTAGTTTCCTACCGCTTAAAACAGAAGTTTTATAAGCATAAGGTTGTCTGTCGAAAAGCTCGAAACAAGGAGCGGAATAAATTTGAATATCAAAATCCAAAACGGCGTTTTTAATATCAAAAGCAAGAGACGTCTCGGAACCGGAAGCAATAATAGTTAATTGTTCTTTCCCATTCAGGGCAAACGGCGAAATTTTATATATTCCAGCTGCGGACAGATTATCTTCTATATTAACGCGTTGAATATTTGGGAACGACTGACGAGACAAAATCAAAGCCGAAGGCGTCTCGCGATTTTGAATAGCTAATTCAATACATTCAGCGACTTCAACGCCGCAGCAAGGTCTAAAAACATTTATATTCGGCGTTGCTCTTAAGGCCGCGAGTTGTTCAATCGGCTGATGAGTAATTCCATCTTCTCCAACTCCTATAGAATCGTGAGTAAATATAAAAATTGGAGCAATTTTCATTAGAGCCGCATTTCTAACGGCTGGTTTCATATAGTCGCTAAAAACTAAAAACGTACTGCCAAACGGGATAAATCCTTCGAGAGTTAAGCCGTTCATAACGCAGCCCATAGCGTGCTCTCTTACTCCGTAATGTATATAATTACCATCAAAATAACTTCTGTTAATTGGAACGCTATTTTTGGAAAACACACGGGTAGACTCGGACAAATCGGCGGAACCGCCGATTAGTAATGGGAATTTAGAAGCTAATTTCTCAAAAACTAATCCGCTAAAATATCTAGTAGCCCTGGGTTTCTTCTTAGCGTTCAGCAACGGTTTAATATTAGAAATTTCCTCTCTAACACTGGCAAGCGTCTTTTGAAAGGAGGCGCCAGCCTCCAGTGAAACTGGAGACGCCTGCAAGGCGCGCGCAGTTTGAAACTGCGCGCTGGCGCCTCCCCTCCCAAAAGACGCTTCCATACTCTTTGGAATCGTAAACGGTTCCTCGGGAAACCCAAACTGCTTCCTAATCTTCCGAGCCTCTTCTTCCATAACGAAATACCCGTGGCATAAAGAATTCCCCGAACTAACGGAACCTTGTCCTATTTTAGTTTTAAAAGCGACAAAAACCGGACGCTTTGCTTTCTTTGCATCCCGTATTGTTTCTATAATTTTTCGATAGTTATGACCGTCGCTTCTAAAAACTTCAAAACCGCATGCTTTAAATCGAACTAAATTATCTGCGGCGTAATAAGAAGCCTTGCCGTCTATACAAATATCGTTATCGTCGAACAAAACGATTAGATTGTCAAGATTAAGCGACGAAGCTAACGCCGCAGCTTCATATGAAATTCCTTCCATCAAGCATCCATCTCCAACAATCGCAAAAACTTTACTTTCAAGTTTTTTCTTTTTAAGAGCTATCGCTATTCCAACCGCCGTTCCTAACCCCTGGCCTAACGCCCCCGTCGTCATTTCAACGCCTAGTTCTTTGTCTAATATCGGATGCCCTTGGCACCTTGCTCCCAATTGTCTAAATTTTTTTAAATCTTCTATTGTAATATCGGTTTTTTGCGAAAGGTAAATCGCAGAGTATAACATGGCGCTTGCATGTCCTGCAGATAGTATCAATCTATCTCTAGTTTCGTCCCCCGGGGCAAAATTCATTCCTCCGTTAAAAAGAACCGACGTCACGTCTGCGAAACCCATCGCCGCTCCCTGATGACCAGATTTTGCTTTGTTTACCATATCGATTGATAAACATCTTATTGCGTTTGCAAAATCCTGTAATTCCCGATAATCCATTTATTTACCGCCTCGAAGCGACTCGCGCAATCGTCTGTTCGACATTAGCTATTAGAGTCTCGGTCTTTTCATAATACGCAACGGGTATATCTAATCCAAAAGAAGCAAAAAATAATACGCCGACTATTGTAAGAAACATTATCGAAACCCATAATACTTTAAATATCACGTCTTGTTCGCCGCTTCTAAAATCTTACCGATAGTATTTACCTTTTCCTCCTCCAATAACAGCTCTGTAATAAACTCTGAAATTGGACGAAACGCTCTAGTCATAATTTCAGATAATTCTTCTTTACGAAATGGAGAAAGCACATAATCAGCAACTTGGTCTCTTAAAGGAGGTCTCCCAACTCCTATTCGTATTCTCCAATAATTCTTGCCGATTGATTCGTCTATATTGCGAATCCCATTGTGCCCTCCGCTACTCCCTGAAAATTTTATTTTTATTTTTAAAGGTTCAAGGTCTATATCGTCGTGAACTACAAATATATTTTTAGTTTGAATTTTGAAAAACGAAACGATTCCCTCAACGGCTTTGCCCGATAAATTCATAAATGTTTGAGGTTTCTGAATTATGATTTTGTTTTGACCAAATATCTTTTCCGAATAAAAGTAACTTCCTTTTGCCTTAAAATCGGGAAATTCATATTCGCGGGCTATATAATCGGCAAACATAAACCCTATGTTATGCCTAGCGCGAGAATACTCTACCCCCGGATTTCCAAGGCCGACAAGCAAAAACATTATCCCTCGGTCTTTGTCGCTTCCGCCTCTTCTTCACCCGTTGCCGTTTTCTCATCCGCTTCGCTAGAAGTCGCTCCGACTATTGTTGCTAAAACAGCGTCCCTCTCAGGGAAAGCCGGCGAAATGCCTCTTGGCAATTTTATATCTTCCAACAAAAAGGAATACCCTATATCTTTATCGGCGACATCTACAATGATCTTTTCCGGAATAGCGGTTGGCGAACAGAGACATTCAAGTTTATGAATAATTACGTTAATAACCCCGCCTTTTTTAAGACCAGGAGATTTATCTTCGTTAACAAACTCGACGGCTATTCCAATTTTTACCTTTGAATCTGCCGAGATTCTCTGAAAATCAATGTGAATCGGCTTATCGGTTACCGGATGAAACGTAATTTCCTTAGGGAGAAATTTTTCGGCTTTGTTCCCAATCTTCGCGTCTATTATATGACCTAAAAACGAAGAGCTATAACATTCCGCAATAAGTTCTTTCTCGCCCACGGCGACTAAAACAGGCTCGGCATCGGCTCCATAAATAACGCCGGGAACAAATCCATCCTTACGTAACTTCCTAGTCTCTCGTTTTCCAAAAACATCTCGTTTTATAATCTTCAAATTTGAAGTCATTATCGTCTTCATCCTAAATATCGCGACACGCCTTTGCTATTGATTGTATGTTTTTTCCCACGGTAAGTAAATGCATATTTAAACAACCGCCGTAAAGATTTTACTATACTCAAGAAAGACGAAAAAATAACCTCGCTTCAGCAAAAAGACCGTAATTTGTTCTAATAAATTCCTTAGGCATATCTCCTCCCTAAAAACCGACTGCGTCGTTACCTTTCTAATTTTTAAGGAATTATCCCACGACATATGGACATAACTTTGAAGTCCGTTCTCATAAAGGAACTAGAGAACCGCCCTTTAACACGCAACAAACAAATTAACCGTATACCGCTGGGATGATAGCGGCCTGTAGGTACATCAGAATAATTCATTAAAACCATTCGCCGTACCAGAGGATGATGCCTTAAAAGAATTATCTTAAAATATAGCCGCTGCAGTAACTTATTTGTAAGCCTCCCTTTATCCAATGGATGGTTCCGAATTTCCCCTAAAAATAAACCTCCGAAATATAGTTCTCGCTGGCAAACTTCTAAAGTCTACAATACAACGTTTTCCCCTATCCTAGCTGCAAGGAATTGGTGTATCCTTTATATATGGGGCTTAATTCTACCGCGTATGATTATTTTATTTAAGCCGAAATTCGTATGTTTTGCAGTATTTTTTATCGCCGTATCGTTATTCTTAACATCCGTCGCCTCGCAAATATTTTTTTCAGAAAAGCCCTGTCAATTATGTTTAATTTCTAGGTATTCATACTTAGTCGTAGCCATGTTTGCAATATTATCTTTAAAAATTCGAATCTTTAAACCATTGTTGCTTTTAGGAATTACATTTGCTCTGCTCTTTGGACTATATCATCTGGGAGTTGAAAACCATTGGTGGAGCGGACCTCAAAGTTGTGTTTCAGAACTTCCAGTTTTGGAAAATATAACGACTAGAAATTTTATGGAAAATTCGAAAGTATATTGCGATAGAGTAAACTGGAAAATATTGGGGATATCGTCGACTCTGTGGAGCTTTTTAATTTCCGCATTTTTGTTTTGGTTTGTCAGTATCTCGTACGTTTTAAATTTTTACTTGAAAAGGTTGGAAGATGAGTAACCTAAAGATTGACGCTCCGTTTCTAAACAAATTCAATAGAGATTCTATATATATAACGTCTTACAAGGAATTATGCGATTCAATCGTGGAAGAAATAGGAAGCATTTTATCTTCTAAATTGAAAACGCCGGGGAATTATAAGGATAAGCAAATTACAAACTCCCCTTTTTCATATGGAGTACGGGACTTGCAATCTATAGGAACGTCAACCGAAGACATCGCGGACTTTAAGGAACACTGCAAAGCCGTGATTTTGAAATTCGAAAACAGAATATCTAATATAGAAATAAACGAGATTGCTTTTGATAAAGAAAAACAAAACTTAAAGATGAGCATAACTTGCTTACTGAAGCGCTTCGATAAACAATTCGTCGCCGAAATCGTTATTTCATGAAACGCATAGTATGCCTAATTATAACGTAGCGGTTCTTCGAGACCTAAACGATTCGTATTCATATTCGTTTGACAGCAATCTAGAAATCGGGCAATTAGTAATCGTTAGCTTTCGTAATAAAGACGTTGTCGGAGTTGTTGTTGACAATGCCAAAGCCTCGGACTTTCACGGCAAAATTAAAAAGGTTGAAGCTATTCTTCCATACCGTATTCCGAAAACGTATGTGAAGTTTGCAGAGTTTACGGCAAGGTATAATATGTCTCGAATAGGTTCGGTATTTAAGTTAATCGTTCCATTTTCAATAGATTCGATATTATCCAAAGAAAGAGATATAAAAAGTTTCCGAGTCGCTAATTCAATAGATGTAGACTTAAGCGACGAACAAAAATCCGCCGTCGCTGACATTATAAAATTTAAGGACGGATTTAAGACAATACTGTTGCATGGAATCACCGGTTCTGGCAAGACAGAGGTATTTTTGGAATTTGTAAAAAATATAAGTCGTCAAATTTTAGTATTAGCGCCAGAAGTCGCATTGTCGAAAGACCTGGCCAAAAAGGTATCTGAAAGATTGAACATTGAAACCTCTATCTGGCATAATTCTATTTCAAAAACCCAGAAGCTGTCGATATGGCGAAAAGCGCTCGACGGCAAACGGATAGCTGTGGTTGGAGCTAGGTCTGCGTTATTTATTCCATTTAGCGACCTTGGGGCGATAATCGTAGACGAAGAACACGACGCCTCCTTCAAGCAAAACGAAACGACTATTTATAATGCAAGAGATATGGCCGTTTATCTCGGATCTATCTTAAACATCCCAGTCATTCTCTCGTCCGCAACTCCGTCGGTTGAATCATACAACAATGCTAAATCTGGAAAGTACGAATATGTAAAACTAGAATCCAGATATTTTAAAAACGCAAGGCTTCCAACAATTATAATCGACGACTTAAGAAAAGAAAAATTAAAAGGAAGTTTAAGCCGACTTTCCATAGAGAAAATTGACGAATGTTTGAAGTTGAAAAAACAAACGTTAATATTCGTCAATAGAAGGGGACATACGCCCAAAGTTCTTTGCAAATCCTGCGGCTGGAAAATAACGTGCCCAGGCTGCTCTTCTTGGCTGTGTTACCACTACAGCTCAAACCAATTCGTATGCCATTATTGCGGCTATAAAACAAACGTTATATGTTCTTGCAAAGAATGTGGAAAAAACAATCTCGGCGGCATAGGAACTGGAATCGAAAAGGTCTATGAAGAATGTAAAACGCTCTTTCCAAACGCAAGATTATTAGCTCTTTCAAGCGATGCCGTCGATACTCCTAATAAAATTGAAAAGGCTCTTAATAAGATTAAAAATAACGAAGTCGACATTATCCTCGGGACTCAAATAGTCGCCAAAGGACATAATTTCAACAACTTAGCTCTGGTAATTGTAAGTTGCGTAGACGCTATGCTTTTCGGCGAGGATTTTAGGGCTACGGAGCGAGCATTCCAAACAATTTACCAAGTTGCGGGAAGAGCTGGCAGAACAGGTGAAAGTCGCTCTGAAGTTTTAATTCAAACATATAACCCTAATGAAGAACTAATAAAAATAATAGGAGAAAACGATATCGAGAGATTATATGAGATCGAGATAAACAACCGCAAACATCTTAGAGTTCCGCCGTTCGGCAAGATGGCAAGCATAATCTTGTCCGCTCTATCGGAAAAAGAAGTCGCGGAATATGCCCGACAATTGGTCGTCAACGCTCCAAAAGCTGCGGGCATTAAAATTATGGGGCCGATTCAACCTGCGATGTATAAAATACGATCCAGATATCGCATGCGAATTTTGGTTGTCTCGAACCGTAAATTACAAAATTATATCAACAACTGGATTTTCTCTAAAAAAGTCCCCAATAATATAAGATTGACGATCGATATCGATCCATACGACTTTGTGTAGTCTCGCGAAAACGGCACTACAATAGTTTCCCAATCTTTTGCATCTTTTAATTTGAGCAAGGCTAGACTGCGACATAATAGAAAACGGATATTGGTTGTTTTCCTTATATCATAGATACTAGAAGAATAAAAATTTTGGAGAAATACTACAATATGAACGATGTATCTTATGAACAAGATTTTGAAGATTTGATTCAATCGGGGAAACTTAACAATATTTTTGGCGAAGACGGATATTTTAACGGTTATCCCGAGCGGTTGGAAAAGGAAAGCATTAGAAGCGTCGTATATGGAATATGTTCTTTGTATATGCAAAACAATAATCCTAAAATTCCATTCAGATATTTATACGGCGAAAAAACGAGAAGATCATTTGATATATCAGATTTAAAAAAGGAAGAGGCTTTATTTTTATATGATAAGTTGGATGAAATAGAAAATATTTTTGTGAAAACCAAGATAGCCGACGTATTGCAACATTCAAAATTATTGCCAAGCAAAGACAAATACAATGCGGCTAAAATCGCCATAAAAGGATACTATGAAATTATAGATAACTTACTGATTAAAAAACATTCCTATCGCCCCATGCAATTACCTCAAGCCGCACTATACATAGAAAGAGTCTGCAATTTAGTTAATTCTATGAAAGGCGCGAAGGAGGAGAAAAAGGAACTAAGAGGCAAAATATTAAAATACGCCGACGTAGATTGCGAACGCAGCGAATCTGCAAGACTATTATATTACTCCACCTGTTTTAAGGCAATATCCAGGTTAGATTTTCCCGATGACTCCGTATACCAAAAGTATTATGAAAAAACGCTGGCCATGATAAAAGACTTAGAAGAGTCGGATATTAAAAGTCTGTGGGTTCGTAGTTTTTATGAATTAGCGAAAAAATTTACTAAAGATAAATTAAAACAAGATAAGCTAACGATAGACGAAGCTAAGACTTATGAAATGTCAGCTAAAGATGAGCCGGACTTTAGAAAACGCGAGAGATTAAAAAAGGCTTTGCCATTATACCAAAAAATGGAAATGAATGAGGAAAAGGAACGTATAACGCTCGAGATAGAACGACTCGGAAATTGCTTCCCATCTCAAAACTTCGAAATTAAACTTGATGTTCCGCCAGAGATTATTAATGAAGCAACCGCTCGCGTTTCGGGAAAGAGTTTTAAAGAAGCTATTTTTAAGTTGTGTTCATTTTTCTATTTACCTAGCAAAGCAAACATTCGCGATGAAGTTAAAAAACAGCAGCTTCATATATCTTCTCTGAGCCAAAAGTCTATCTTCAACAAAGACGGCAGAATTACCGCCTCTTTTTCCCCTGGGGAAGAGATGGAAAATTTCTATGCGATAAGGCTGCTTAGGTATTCTTATTATAGCGTTATTAAAGTTCAGGTTATTCCCGCATTAGAAAGAATAAACAACGAACATACCTTTTCCTGGACGGACATTATGGAGCTAGTAAGATATAGTCCTTTTGTTCCTGGAGGCTATGAGACTATTTTTGCAAAAGGCATATACTATTTCCTAATCGAAGAATTTTTAGAAGCCTCGCATTTGTTAGTCCCTCAAGTAGAAAAGTGTTTAAGAAATTTGTTATTTTCACGAAGAGTAACCTCCGTTATAAAAGATAAAAGAGAAGAAAGTAAAACAAATATAAAAGGACTACTAGACAAATGTTTGGAAGGAAAAATTATTGGAGAAGATTTAGGTTGGCTTTTGGAAACGTATTTAATTTCAGACGCAGTAAATATAAGGCACAATATAGCTCACGGTAATATGGGCGACGAAGGAGAGCGTAATCTAGACGTTATTGCTTTATGCTATATCATATTCTTTTTGACTTTCTTCCACGAAGCGCAAGAGTATTTTGATAAACAAAATATGGAGAAATAGGCTGTATCATCCCTCTTGATAGAATAGCGTTAATGTCCGCTCGAAAACGTGGAAAAAGCAGCAAGGGGAAAATTTAAAATCTTCTTTTAAACAATGGTGTCCCCGGCGGGATTCGAACCCACGACCTCAGGATTAGGAATCCTACGCTCTATCCAGCTGAGCTACGAGGACAAATTACAAATTAAGGTACCATGAGACGCTAGAAATTTCAACAAGACGACAATGTTAATTCCCAAAAACAGATATAATACCCGTAGGTAAGTCCTTTCTCTCCCGGTTCGCATGAAATCTTGGGAAGACATCTCTTTCATAATAAAAAGAGCGGCTAAAAAGGCCGGCTCTTATTCGGGAGTTTATAAAATGCTAGACGATAAAGGAGACGTTATCTACGTTGGGAAAGCGAAAAATTTAAAGAATCGATTATCGTCGTACGCTAAGTTTGACAATCTCTCAACTCGTATAAAAATGATGGCGTCGCGAATATGCGACATAGAAGTTATAGTAGTAAGCTCGGAAAACGAAGCGCTTCTTTTAGAGAGCAATTTAATAAAAAAACTTAAGCCGTTTTACAATATCTTACTTAAAGACGATAAAACTTTTCCGTACATCGTTTTGGATGCGTCTCATGAATTTCCGAGAATCTTCAAGCACAGAACGCTGAAAGCCAAAGGAGCCAATTTTTTCGGACCGTATCCTTCCGTACGCGCCCTTGACGAAACTATTAAAGTTATTCAAAAAACTTTCCTTCTTAGAGGATGCTCTAACAGTCATTTTTCAAATAGACAAAGGCCTTGTTTACAGTATTTCATAAAAAGATGTTCCGCCCCTTGCGTTGGGAAAATTACAAAAGAAGAGTATGCTCGAAACCTAAAATTGGCGGAAGATTTGCTAAACGGGAAAGACGAAACCGCAAGAAAGATTTTAGTAAAACAAATGAAAACCGCCGCTGAAAAGAAAGATTTTGAACAAGCCGCCGTCATAAGAGACAGACTGAGGGCAATCAGCGAAATTCAGTCTAAACAGTATATTCAAATCGATAGCCTGCAGCCTATAGATTTTATAGCGTTGGCAAGAAACAATGAAAACGCCGTCGTAGGAGTAACGTTTTTTAGAGCTGGCAAGAATGTTGGAACGGAAACTTTTGTTTTAGAAAACACGAGCGGAAGCGATGATTCCGATATTATCGCGTCGTTTATATCTCAGTTTTATAAAAAAGTTCCGCCGCCGTCGGTTATAGCGACAAATCGCGCTATCGCAAATTCGCAGGAACTTCGCGAGGAATTATACGAGACTTTGGGGTCTAATCATAAAATAATCGTAGCTAAACAAGGCGTATATAAACGCATAATCGCCTCGTGCCTTCTTAACGCCCAAATGAAGCTGAAAAGAGAAGACAAAAATCAGTTCGACGCGGAACTAGCTAAATTGTCTAACTTGGTTGGACTCTCGGCTATAAAACGTATGGAAATATACGACAACAGCCACATTCAGGGGACTAACGCTTGCGGAGTTATGGCGGTTTTTGAAAACGGGGCGATACAAAAAAATAAAGCGAGAAGATTCAACATAAGCCCAGAAATAGCAAACGGCGGAGACGATATAAGCATGATGAAATTTTCTTTGGAAAAAAGATTCAAATCCAAGAAAATACCGGAAAAGCCGGATTTAATTATTATAGACGGCGGGAAAACCCAACTGTCCGCAGCTAATGAAATCGTCAAGAATTTTAAATCGTTTAACAATGTTAAAACGCTCGGAATTGCCAAACAAAACAATCGAAAAGTAGGAGACGAAAAAATCATACTTGAAAACGGAGAGGAAATAACGCTCGATAAAGACGACAAATTACTTTCGTTTCTAATAATGCTGCGAGACGAAGCGCACGAAACGGCCATAAGATTCCATCGTAAAAAACGACAAAAAGCTCTGTCACAATCGATTATAGACGATATTCCGTTTGTCGGCGTTCATAGAAAAAGGCTGCTTCTTGAACATTTCGGGTCTGCGGATTTCATAAAAAAGGCTTCTCTTGACGATTTAAAAATGGTAAAAGGAATTAACGATAAAGTTGCAGAGTCAGTCTTTAGATTTTTTAGAAATAACAATGAAGATAATAAAGCTGTTTAAAGATAGACTAAGAACTTGTAAATGCAAAACGGCTTTAGAAACCTTGGGGAACGTAATTTGCACGGTGCCGAATCTGCTCACCGTTTCTCGAGTGCTGCTGCTGCCAGTTTTCGCCGTAGGATTTTTTATGGAATCAAGATGCGGAGCATTCGTCTCATTGTTAACTTTTATTTGTTGTTGCATAACCGATTACTTAGACGGCTATTACGCAAGAGCTTATAAACAAACGACTAAACTCGGCAAAATACTAGACCCTCTTGCCGATAAGATACTCGTATCAATAGCCGTTTTGTTTATAATCGGGTTTAACATGGTTTCAAAATACGCTATGATTCCTTCGGCAATTATTTTGTGCCGCGAGATTATGATATCGGGCTTGAGAGATTCCGAGGAATATTCCGGCGGGGATTTCCAAACTTCAGTATTGTCCAAATGGAAAACGGCGACTCAAATGTTCTCAATCTCAATCATCCTATTTTCCGCAATTTTAAAATCCGACTGTATCTTGAAAATCGGCGAAGCAACGCTTTGGTTTTCTTCAGTTATCGCGGTACTATCAGGGTTTTTATATTGCCGACGATATATGGTCTAACTGTTCGATCATAATTAAAAACGGTTTTTTAAACATCTAAATTCTTCTAGCAAACCAGGCTATTTGCAGAGCTAAAACAACTTTAATAATTTTTCTCAAAAAAGATTATGCGAAGTGGAAAATTTTATGCTATGATTACTTTCCCAACGGAAGCGCCGACGCGATAAATTGAGTCGGCTAGTTTGGATTTGCTTTGGAATTACAAAGGTTTCCAAACCAATTCCGTCGGATAAGCGGAGCATCAAAACTCAACTTATTAGATATACGCATCTACCAGATAAAAACCTGGAAGGAAGAATTGACGCTCGAATTAACAAGTATCGCGATACTTTGCGAATAGAACGACTTTTTGCAAAGTATCGCCAAAGAAGAAAGGTAATACAAAAATGAAAATAAGTAAAGCATTATTATTTGCTTCGGCAATAGTAACCGTATGCATCGCGTTCAAAGCAAACGCCGCCCCAGGGCCAATCGAGGACTATCGTTTTCAGCTAGCAAAACTAGGATATAAGACTATGGAGTCACCTTCCGATCCATATGCTTTCCCGCCGAGGGAATCGGAATATGTAATGAACGTTTATTATGCCGAAAATGCTTTGAGGGAAGACGGGGAAGATCCTTATCCTTTCGGTTTTATACCAAATGAAAAAGAACCCCAAACTGATTTAGAGAAAACACTTGTCTCAGCTGTCGCTGAACTTCATAAAAAGATTAGCGAGGGACTGGCGGATTCGGCCGACCGAGAGGGGGGTTTACAAGAGGATATAATCGTTTCTTCCGTACAAATGCAGACGGTAAAGTGCATGTCTTCGTATGGCCAGGAAGAGTACTCTAAATTCAACAAGAATGAAGCATTACTTCGGCGAAAATAAAGAAGGTCAAACGCATGTCTTCGTATCTCCAAAGTATCGTTAAAGCGCTTCTTAAAACAACATTCAGGCTAGTCTCTATAGGACTAGCCTGCTTCTTTTCATATTGTTAGACGGGCGATTAAAGGGAATTATCCCTGCGACATTTCAAGACGCAAATAACTATTTAGGTTTTAATTTGCCTTTTTCTTACAAAGGATTCCGCATACGACGGCTATCTTCAAGGCGTCGACTACTAAAAACGGAGCGACTCCTAAAGCAAAAACAGACGACAACGGAACAAATTTCGCAAGCCATGCGCAGCCGAATAAATATACTATAAGGCACCCGCTCGCGCAAGAAGTTATCAATGAAAATCCCTTCCTAAATAAAATCCCTATGATAGGAGCGGCAAATATCATCCCTACGAGATATCCCGAACCTGGCGAACCCCAGCCGCCTCCGCAAAATACAGGCAGACCGCAAATCCCACAGGCAACGTAGCCTACGACGGCGGCAAACGACTCTCTTGGATTCAAGACCAAACCCAAGAAATATACGGCCATCAATTGCCCCGTTATAGGAACGGGATAAAGCGGAATCACAAATTTAGAGCTTACCATAAGAAATAACACGGAAAACAAAACTCTCGTCGCGCTAAATTCTTCTCTCCTTAACTGGAAAATCATATTATATTCTCCATAAATTGATAAGATTATCTCTTAAATTTTATCAATACCTTACAGCCCGTTGCAAAGCATTTTTTCGGAGTCGCGCCCGTCGCGTTCGGCAAAACGCGGTTGCGAATTGTTCGAATTTCCCTACTTATAGTAAGTCCTAGTTTTTATCTGCTCCTGAGATACCTAAGAGATAATCCCCATTTTAGCTCGCGTCGTGAAACATTACTCCCTAGAACCCAGGATGACGGGTTAGAGGTAAGTAAGCGACGTTGTCTCTAAATTCAAAATTTTCACGAAACATTTTTGTTTTTCAATCAAGAAGAGTGTTTTATGAGCAATTCGCTTGTCGCGATAAGTCGCGATAAAAATATTAGAAACTTCAGACGGGCGTAACCAAAATTAATCAAGCGTGTTATAATAATTTTTTAACAACAATAGAGAAAATATGACAAACAACATTACAATTATCGGCTTGCAGTGGGGAGACGAGGGCAAAGGAAAACTAACTGATTTTTATAGCGAGAACGCCGCTGCAGTCGTTCGTTTTCAAGGAGGAAACAACGCGGGACACACCGTTATTATAGATGGGGAAACATACAAATTTAACCTTATGCCGTCGGGCATTTTGCACGGGAAACTCGCGGTTATCGGCAACGGCGTAGTTTTAAATATGTCGCGATTAATCGAGGAAATGAACGAGTTAAGAAAAAACTTCGAGATATCTCCCGATAATCTTCTTATATCGGAAAATACTTCGCTCATTATCCCCGGGATACACCCCGAAATGGACGCCGTCCAAGAGAAAGCGAACAAAAAAAACGCGGTCGGAACAACGGGACGCGGAATCGGCCCCGCGTATATGGATAAGGTCGGGCGGTTTGCAATTAAAGCGGGAGATTTGTTATTTCCAAACTCCTTGCTCGACAAAATAAACAAACTTTTAAATTGGCATAACGCCGTTCGCCGAGGCGTGAACGAAAAAGAAATACAAGCGGCGGATATTTTAAATTACTTAAACGAATGCGGAAAGATTTTAGTTCCTTACATTGGAAACGCGAGTCAGAAGCTATACGAAATTAAAAAAGACGGGGGACAAATTGTCTTTGAAGGCGCTCAGGGGAGTATGCTCGATATCGATCACGGTTCCTTCCCAATGGTCACGTCGTCCAACACAATCTCGGCGCAAGCCTCGATCGGAGCGGGCGTTCCGCCGAACGAACTCGGTTTCGTCCTTGGAATTTGCAAGGCCTATACGACAAGAGTCGGCAACGGCGCTTTCCCGACGGAATTAACCGATAAGACGGGCGAATATCTAAGGAATGCGGGCAAAGAAATCGGCGTCACGACGGGCAGATCGAGAAGATGCGGGTGGCTAGACGCGGCGCTTGTCGCTCGTACGGCTTATCTCTCGGGAGTTAACGGATTAGTCGTTACGAAATTAGACGTCCTGGACGAACTGTCGGAAATCCAAGTTTGTACGGAATATAAACTTAACGGACGAAAAGTCCCGTTTTTATTTAATGCAAAGGACGAATTTATGGGCGAAGTCGAACCAGTCTATACGACGCTTCAAGGTTGGCAAACGTCGACAAAAGGCGCGAAGGATATTGCTAAACTCCCGCCCAATGCTCGCCGTTACCTAGACTTCATAGAAAAACAAATCGGCGTTCCTATTATCGCCGCATCGACAGGCCCCGAACGTTCGGAAATTATCGAAATCTCAAAACCGCTCTTACGATACGTTTAGGAAACTTATTTATGAAGCGCTTTTAGTTAATCTTCTTTGAAACGAATCTTTAGGAGAATTTGCCCGTCGCTAGTCGCGTCTTTGTCTTTATTTGTCCCGCTTGCTTGTAGGATATTTAAACATACAGGTTCCGCTCGCTAAATTATAAAAATATCTCGCGCGAAATGCTTTCTAAAAGTCGCTTGCTCAAATGGGGCAAGCGTATACCGCGTTAACGACGAGACGCTAGACTATACAACCAAACCATCCCCCCAATAATATTTATCTTTCGGAACGAGAGAAAGGAGACCGATTTATAAAGCGTCTTGTCAAGGGCGTGAGAGCGAAGCACCCCTTGACACAACTACGCATAGTAAATCGATATAATCGCACGACCCCAAAAGAGAAATGTTATAGGCACATGCTTTGCTTTTTTAGAAAGTAATTAATCCACATAATTGTAAAAACCTTATTTCAAAGTTATGAAACATACGCTGAGAAATTGCCCCGAAGAATTATCTCAAACACAGCGCTCAAAAAGCGTAATTACAACCTACTTTATGTCGTCTAATTTTAAAAAGACTTTAAAAACTCGACTCCATAATCTAGTCCTTCTGCGGAAATCGAATGACCTATGCCGTTGCAGGTTTTAAGACTAACTTTTACTCCTAAATTTTCTAAATTTTTCTTAGCCCGCTCGGCGTTCTTATACGGAACTACATCGTCGTCTTCAGAATGCATAATCAACACTTCCGCATTTGACAAAGGCTTCTTATCTCTTGGCGCAGCGAACACGCCCGAATAAGCGACAATCTTTGAAATCCCTGGATAATACAGCATTTCAAATACTATCATAGCCCCTTGGGAAAATCCTATCAAATTGATATTTTTGCAATTATACTCCTGCGAAACATTCTCAATATATTCGCGTACAATCGGCGTTACTTCCTCAAGCCCGCAACGCAATTCATTGTACGACATCTCGTCGAGAGCAAACCATTGCCTGCCAAAACCAATGTCGCAATCATGCGGAGCATTTGGAAACAAGAATATTGCGTTATCTAATTTAGGAGCTAAAAACAAACTTCCCGCTTCTGAAAAATTATCTCCGTCGTCGCCGTATCCATGAAACGCGATTACTACTCTTTCGACCTTATCAAACCTTCTCGATTTAATAATTCTATTGCTCTTCAACATCTTGCTCCTCAATTATTTTAGTCAATCTAAGCGAAGTCACTTGGTTTTCTTGCCGTTCTAATATATCAAATTTATATCCTTCTAAAACGAAGCTCTGGCCGACTTCGGGAATAACGCCGATTGAATTGATAACAAAACCTGCGATTGTCGCCGCTATATCCTCGTTAAATTTTGATTCTAACTCTTTATTTAGATCGCGAACGTTAACAGAACCATCGATTACATAAGAACCGTCTTTTTGTTTTTTAATACTTTCCTCTGGCCCGATATCGTGTTCGTCTTCAATATTGCCGACAATTTCTTCTATTATGTCCTCAAGCGTAATAATCCCTATAAAACTTCCATATTCGTCGTTAACGATCGATAAGTGTTCATGCTTTTGCCTGAAGGCCTGCAACTGATCCAAAAGGTCTGTATTTTCCGATATAAACCACGGTTTTCTAACTATATCCATAATATTTATTCCACTCGTCGAGCCGTTCTTTTTAATTTTCTTTAAAAGGTCTTCCACATGAATAATTCCAACAATATTATCTTGGTTTCCGCTCCACAACGGCACTCTAGTAAACGAACAATTTATTATCCTATCCACAAGCGTCTCTCTATCTTCGTCTACGCAAAACATAGTTACGTTTTTACGATGAACCATTATGTTGCCAACTTTGACCTTTCCCAAATCCAACACGCTTCTCATCATTTCTTTTTCTTTTTTCGTATCTTCAACGTCCAGACTTTCATGTAAGGCTATAGCCCCTTGCAATTCTTCAAGCGAATTTTCAGATTTGTTTGCATTCCTTCTTAATGAAAAATTCATTAAATATGCAAGGCATTTCGCAGCATATCCCATAACGTTGCTTATAGGCTTTAGAGCAATGTAAACACACTTTATAAAATAGGCGGACGATAATAAGCTGCGTTCCGGATTTGTTATCGTCAACATTTTGGGAAAAATTTCCGCAAATAGAACGATAAAAATACTGGTTACAATCGACGCCAAAAACAGGGTTTCATCTCCAAACAACTCGGTAAAAACTCTTGTCACAACCGCAACTGTGCAAGAATTTAAAATAGTCGAGCATATCAAAATTGAACTAATAACTAAATCAAGACTATCTTGCAGCTTGATAATTACGGCCGCTTTTTTATTCCCCTCGTTCGCCAAATTAAACATCTTTGGTTTTGAATATCCCGTCATTGCCGTTTCGCATAGAGAAAAATAAGCGGATGAAGCGAGAAGAGCAAGCGCTACTAATATATCTAGGAACATTGTTTTATTACTGATATTCTTTAGGAATAATAACGGAGCTATCTTGGCTAGATTTACTGCTTTCGATTATATCGCCGCCGCCAATCGTAACTATTTCAGGTTCTTCAAAGTCAGATTTTTTCTTTATCGGCCTGGTGTTTCGCGGACAACTTATACTATCGAACATCGACAGCGAATGACATTTAGTAAAACGTTGTTCCCAATTACATTTGTTTTTCGTTTTCAACATCATTTTCTTATAGGCCTGCTCTATGTTCGTCATATTTTCATTAAACGTATTAATTAAACTAGTCATATCCTCGCTGTTTTCCGCATCTTCTTTACTATTTATCTGTATCAATTTTAGACAGTCTTTCGCAGATTTTATATAACTAAAATATTGGCTTAATTCATCCTTAGATATAGCCTTGTTGTCGCTAATATGCAATTCCTCTATTTCATTTTCCAACGAGACGAGGAAGTTCATTGTGCTTTCGTAGCTTGGCGTATTCGCCTTAGCAAATCCAAGGTAAATTAGCAATAAAACGCATGCAAACTTAGTCATAAGCGCTCATTGGAAAACTTAAGCATCCATTGGAATAATAACACGGAATTAATTAAGATTTTAAAAAACCTTTCTAATATTCCATCCGCTAAGCGGAAGGTCTTCAATTATAAAGAAATTTTCCCCCGTTAATAGAATCAACTTTTTTTTAATATTCCTATAAGCAAGGTTATATATAAAAAACATAGCTGAAAATAGAAAAAATTACTAATTGGAATTAGTTTGTTATAGCTGGAAGTTCTAGGAAATTTAGTTAGAGAGGGAATTTGAAGTCATTTACAAACATATACCGATAATATTTATCTTTTGGAACGAGGATATTTCGTCCGATTTATAAAGCGTTTTGTCAAGGGCGTGAGAGCCGAGCAAAGCGAAGCGTCCCTTGACAAGTTACGCTTCTAATAAATCGGTATAATCGAAGGAGCCAAAAGAGAAATATTAATGAGAAGCCTTTGGTTGTAAAATATAATTGCTTTTTGTTAACGCCAATATTGCTAAATAGGAAATCATATTTTTATTAAACGAAGCAAATAAGCTAGGATTCTTATAAACATCGCCGCAACGGAATTTGAACGGTTTGCAACTATATTTAGGCTCGTCCAAAACGTACTTTAAAATCATTGCCATCAAAATGTTAGAGAATCTCATTCACCGATATCCTATAAATAACGGTTGATGGTAAAGGGATAGTCCTCGTAAATTATTTTCTTCTAAAAAAGCAAGGAATTTATTTGGTAAATCTTAACGTTCTATTAACCTTTTTATGATATGCATAAAGCTATGCTTGCATAGATTGGCGTGTTATAGGAAGCAAGCCCCGAGGAGGGCGGGGGTTTGGGATGGTTATTGTAATATAAATTCGTTAATTTTTTGTTAATTTTTCAAATTTAGCCGAAGTTTTATCTGATTTTTAAGGTTGTTTTTTCAAAAGAAGTTTTCTTTGTTAGCGAAAGCATATTTTGGGCGCGAGACTATTTTTCGTAGTATCCCCGTAAGCGAAGGTTGTATACAAGGAACATTAGTGTTCTAATTAAAATTTCATTTTTGAGAGGGCGGCGGCTTCCGCAGTATTAACTGCGGCCGAGCTGCAAAGCTCGGGTTCGGCTTCGCCGAACAAGCCGCCGCTCTCTCTAATATAATATTTTTCTTTTGGACGTACTCAATTATACCGATTTATTAAAAGTGCAACTTGTCAAGGGACGCTTCTCTTCTAATAAATCGGTCTCTCTTCTCTCGTCCCTAATGATAAATATTATTTGGGGACGGTTTTGGTCGTATAATCTGATTACTCCTCCTTAACACTCGCTATACGAAATAAATCGCTTTTCATTCTCAAAAAGCAATTTGTAAAACAACGGTTCGTATTTAAACTTCGGACTAAAATCACGCTAGAGATAACGCCGATAAATTGTCAATCCCCTTCCGCAGGGGTTTAAGGAAAAATAAACCGTTATTACAACGTCAAAAGTTGATTCCTAAAGTTTTTAAATTAGCGTCTCCGCCTAAAAACCGTCTTCTCATGGCATTTGCAAACGGGGAATGATAAAATCTTTTTGAAAGACTTTTTTAGTCGCGAGTTAATGTCCAGAAGGGTTATAGTTTTTGGAAACCAGAAAGGCGGAACGGGAAAATCTACTCTCGCTATGCACCTTGCCGTATCTTTACTAATTCAAAAATACAAAGTTGCGACAATCGACGTCGACGCCAAACAGGGATCGTTTTCTAGGTACATTGAAAATAGAGAAAAAACCAAACGGGAAAATCCAAATCTTCTAACGCCGTTCCATACCGCTTTGTTTGATAGCGAAACGGATTCTATTTCATCAATGCAAAAGGAAAATCTCGAAAACTTTTCTAAACTTATGTCTTCGCTTGAGGACTACGACTATATCGTCATAGACACTCCTGGAAGCGACAACAGCCTTTCAAAAATCGCGCACTCGTTCGCCGACGTGATAATAACTCCAATAAACGAAAGTTTCATAGACCTAGACCTCCTAGTGCGTATAGACGATTCTCGTCCCGATAACTTAAAACCAAGCGTTTACGCCGAAATGGTTTGGAATCAGAAAAAAGAGCGAGCCATTAGGGACAAGGGGATGATCGATTGGATAGTTCTAGTTAATAGAATGTCGAACCTTGCTTCTCAAAACCGCCAAGAATTAAATAAAGTTTTACAGGCTTTATCTAAGAGAATCGGATTTAGATTAAGCAAAGGAGTCAAGGAAAGAGTTATCTTTAGAGAACTATTTCTTTCAGGTTTAACTCTTTTAGACCGCGATATGCCGCTTGCTCAAATGAGTTTATCCCACATCGCCGCCCGACAAGAACTAAACGATTTATTAAAAACTTTAGATATAACGGTAAAAAACAACCAACCTCCCCAAGATTAAGAAAAGCTCTTACTTTCGAACGCGCGGCAGAGTTAAAATTATTATAGTATGTTTACTAGAAATGTATTGAAACAAGGGCAATGATCTTTATAATTCAGCTCTTTATATTTTTATTAGGGGCCGTATTATACGCTTCGTACGTTTCTTTGTTAGAAAGAAAACTTATCGCCAGAATTCAGCTTCGCGTAGGTCCGGATAATTGCGGTATTGGGGGAGCCTTCCAGCCTATAGCGGACGCCTTAAAACTGTTTTTTAAAAGAAACCCGTTTAAAAATCATTCGATGCAGGAAATTTTTGGGGTTTCTCTTCTGTTCACAACTGCTCTTATCCAGTTAACTCTAATACCAAACGGTATGCTTAGCCTAAAATACAGTTTATTGTGGATAATCTTATGTCGCTGTTTTTTAGCTTTTTCCGAAACATTAATAGGCGTATCGTCCAAATCAAAATACGGAATAATAGGAGGGAGTAGAGCATATTTACAAACGGTAGGCTCTCATATTCCCTTCCTACTATCGATCGCAACCGTAATGAGCGCGACAAAAAGCCTGGAATTAACGCCCATCCCCTACGGCTTAAAAATCCTCCCGTTGGCAATAGTTTTTTTCATAACAATGCTAATGTCTGGATCAAGAACCCCGTTCGATTTCATAGAAGCGGAATCCGAACTCATCGCGGGAGCGTATGTCGAATACGGAGGGATTCTATTCGCCATGATATACTTGTCGGATTACTTAAACCTCCTGTTCATATCCGCGCTAACCGCAACGCTTTTTCTAGGCGGCGGCTGTCTTGTAATCCTCGCTTTGAAAGCATTTGCCATTATATGTTTCGTAATCTTAATCAGATCGATACTGCCAAGGTATACTCAAGATCAAATGATAGAAATATCATGGACAATCCTCTCCCCGCTTCTACTGCTTTACATAATATTAAATCTCGCTCGATAAAACCCTTATTCAAAGTTTTTCCGATAATATTCCAGAACGCGCGCCATAAAACAAATAAGACGTCGTTATCAATTACTGTATTAATATATTTTTGGACATATCATTTTTTAGGGAATATACTATAATTGTGGCTTGATACCGTGTGGTTAGGTATATGTCGTCTCTTGGAGTATTTGACGTAGCTAATTATTTCCTTGCTCTTACGAAGAGTAACGAGTTTGACGTACGAGACGGGGAAGAAGGAATTAGCAATCTAAAATTGCAAAAATTATGTTATTACGCTCAGGGATTTTGGTTAGCCCTGAAAGGGGAGTGTCTTTTCAATGAAGACATCGAAGCATGGCAGCATGGCCCTGCTATCTTTAAACTTTATGAAAAATATAAAGAATATAAAAGCAATCCTATTCCCGCCTCTTCCGACTTTGACATTGATTCTATCCCTAAAGAAATAGCCTCGTTTCTAAACGAAATATATCAAGAATACGGACAATATTCCGCCTGGAAATTAAGGGCTATGACTCATAGAGAGTCTCCTTGGTTAAATGCAATGGAACGCATAAGAGAAAACCCTATGCCTGAAGATACTAAAGACCTTGAGGCGGTTTATAAAGGAATGGAAAGTCGTATCGTCTCCGACCAAGATATGGCAAAATTCTTTAAGACAAAAATACGCTCTTAAAAAGAGGCTCTTTTATGTCATTAAAAATGATTATAAATGATAACAGAGAACCAGGTATAAGTTATAATTTATGTCCTGTTTCCCCTTCCTTTCAATACAATGACAAAAAATATGTAAATAAGAAATATACGTTAAAAGAATGTGAAAAAGAAGAAATACTATGCATGATTTCTCAAACGACGTGGGGAACGGCTTTACAAAATCATAACAAATACGGGCTTGGCTCCGAACAAATAAAACGAGAGGCCATAAAAGGAGATAAAATTCCTGAGGATATTCCTATTCTTACACCAGACATTAATTTAATTGCCTTTCGTTTTCATGACAAAAAACAAATGGTCGGGTTTAAAGATAAGAATATTTTTCATATATTGTGGTTTGACAGAGATTTTAGCTTGTATAACCACGCGTGCGTAACTCCAAATGAATGTTGGGAAACGTCTAATAATCGTAAGCATATGTTAAAAATATTAAAGCCGTTCTATGAATTTAACAATGCCGTCCTATACAAAGGGGACGTTCTTGAAATAGGAAACTTTGAGCCAAATTTCAGCGACTTGATTATTACTTCGCCTCCGTACAACGTCGGTATTGAGTATAATTCAAACGACGACGTTTTAAATTACGACGACTACTTAACATTTACTGAAAAATGGCTTCGAAACTGTTATTACTGGTCAAAAGACAGCGGACGATTGATATTAAATATACCTCTGGACAAAAATAAAGGAGGGCAAAAAAGCGTCGGAGCGGATATAACGACTATAGCCCAAAAGGTTGGTTGGAAATATCACTCCACTATTATATGGAATGAAGGAAATATCTCTCGCCGCACGGCTTGGGGGTCTTTTATGTCCGCTTCAGCCCCATACGTAATAGCGCCAGTTGAATTAATACTTGTTTTGTACAAGAAAGATTGGAAAAAGACCTGCGGGAGTAAAGTTTCAGACATAACAAAAAAAGAATTCATGGATTGGACAAACGGTATTTGGACATTTAACGGAGAAAGCAAAAAGAAAATCGGGCATCCCGCTCCTTTTCCTAAAGAGTTGCCTTATAGAGCTATAAAACTTTTCAGCTATGTCGACGACGTCGTCTTTGATCCGTTCAGCGGCAGCGGAACGACGGCGTTAACCGCAGCTATGAATAACCGCATAGGAGTTGGATTAGACATAGACAACGCCTATTGCGAATTGGCGAAAAAAAGAATATCGCAGGAGTTAAATATTTTTAAATTCTAACGAAACAAATTTAACGGAGTAGTTCAATGAAAAAAATCACGCAAGAAGAATTGGTTAAAAAATTCTTTTTAGAAAACCCTAATAGAGATATAAAACACGCGGAAGTCGTCGATTGGTTGACGGCGGAATACAAAAAATTAACGGGAGCCGTATTTAGAGATCCGGATAGGCAAATTAGGCGACTTCACCAATGCGGCTTCTTAATAAAAATAAAGAAAGGAGTATATAGATACGATCCCCAAAATGTTACCAAAAGAAATCTAGAGGAATTCACGCAAAAACAAAAAGATGAAATTTTAAAAAGAGACGGATATAAATGCGTAATATGCGGAAATGGAATTAAAGAAGGTTGGGAACTATGCGTAGATCATATTAAACCTAAAGACTTAGGCGGGAAAGCCACTATAGAAAACGGACAAACTTTATGTTCTCGTCATAATCTTTTAAAGAAAAAACTTAATCAAACGGAAACTGGGAAAAAGATGTTTATAAGGCTATATAATTTAGCTAAAAGCGCAAACGATAAGGACTTATTAGCATTCGCCGCCGATATTTTAGAGGTCTATAAAAAACATAATATGAACGGACATATTGTTTGGAATAAAAACAAATAAAATTCAGAAAAGAACAACTTAACGACAAATATATATACTCTAAATCAATTAGGTTTTTTTAACCTCGCTCGCTTTCGCTCCTCAACCAGATAACTTTTGCGAAACTACAGGCTTTCCAAGTTTTCGCTCTATGCTAATTCTTGCTGCTTTACCGGCTTCGCCTCCTTTTTTAGCCGCTCTTGCATTGGGCTTAAAGCCTTGAGCGTCCGTATTTATGCAAACTCTTTTGTCGCAGTCTCCGCAAGCATAGTTAAAGCAAGCTGAGTCATACGATCTCGTAAATCATCGCTTTTATTCAACCCTTTATAATCGTTCTTTTATTCCCTCACCAAAAGTCCCTTTATTTATTATGTTTGTCAAAACGGCGTATTCTACTTCCTCCTCAACGTCCCGTTTTTTCCATTCGTCGGTAAGTTCGTTACGAACGACAATACCCTTGATTCTATTAGAAACCCTTTCGTCGTCATAACCTTTTGCTTTATAAAACATCATCGCTCTTTTAGCGGCGATAATTTTGTATTTCCTGGCTTCGTTCGTACGCAATCTTTGCAAACCATCTCTTAAACGGTTCCTCATTAGGGCTTGGAATAGATTGAACGATACGAAAGATCGTTTCCGAATCGGCCGATTTGGAAGGTCTTGCTTTCCCATCTGCCCCCCTTCAAATTCGACTTTCCGATTTTATCGGAAAGTTCATTAAAGCCTTAGTTTTTCAATAATTTAATTTTTAAATCCTGCCAGTATTTACTAAGGCGACTCGGTCCGGCTACTATCCCGACTATTCTCCTTCATGAAAAACTTTGCGAATCGGAACATTTTGAAACAAAGATACTTCGCTATGTCCTTCCTATAACGACATATCCG
Organism: Holosporales bacterium; assembly: GCA_031262205.1. Lineage (GTDB taxonomy): Bacteria > Pseudomonadota > Alphaproteobacteria > RUG11792 > RUG11792 > JAISID01. The sequence goes on from JAISID010000023.1 coordinate 34,245, forward strand.
CAACGAACGATCCTGGTAATTTTCCCCTCTTAATATTCATTCGCCAACTTCTTATATTGCAATTTTTTACATCCGACGACAGAGAAAACCCAATCGATTCTTGCCTGCTTTGTATTTTCACGAGTATTCCAATACAGATAAAACATATTGCTACATCTCCCCTTTTATGCGACTCCCCTTTTTAAATTTTACCCTATAAATCAATAGACTCGCAATTATATTTTGATTTTTTATAAAGCTGCGCATGCGTTAAAAACAGTATGCTTACGACGTTCTCATGTCTTCTATAATAAAGCTTACCCCATATTTTTCATGAAAACTTATATACCCAGCCGCATCAAACAGGGCGTCTCTATTAGATTCGATTGCCTTTACAATCTGAAGTTTTGAATTTATGCCAAAAAGCAAGGCTTTCACGCTGTCTCCGCCTAATTCTCCCGAAAAAAACAGCATTAGATGATCTCCGTTCGCCGTTCTTTGCATACCCGTTATTCTAACTCGCTCTAAGCAAAATACAGGTTTTTCAATCCCTTTTCCAAACGGTTCCAACGATTTTATCTCGTTTGATATTTGAGCCAAATCGCTCATGTTCGACAATGCGCAGTCAATACGCAGGCAATTAACAAATTCCCCCGATATGTTAGAGTTTGCGAATTTGGAAAATTCTTCTATTTTATCTCTTAAGATTGTAAATCCGCCTGCGAGAGCATGTCCCCCTCCATCGATTATGAGATTCTTTTCCCTTGCCTTTTCAAAGAACTCTCCAAGATGAACGCCTGGAACCGAACGAGCGGAACCTTTGCCTATTCCATCTTCTTTAAAAGATATTGCAAACGACGGTTTGTTAAATTTATCTTTTACTCTTCCAGCGACTATACCGATGATTCCCTCGGTCCAATCGTCGCCGAATACGCAGATTCCTCGATTTTCAAATAACTTCTTTTCATTAATCAACTGAAACGCCTCGGCGGTTATCCGTTTTTCTAATTCCTTCCTTTGCTCGTTCAATTTTAATAACGTAGACGCGATTTTTTGAGATTTCTCGCGATTCTCTTCAAGCAACAAATTCAACGCAATAGACGGGTCTCCAACTCTGCCCGCCGCATTAATAGTCGGTCCTATAAAAAACGATAAGTTTTCAGGCGTCGTAATTTTATCGATTTTAAATTCGCTCATTAAAGATTCAATTCCCAGAGGATAGCGCTCGTTTGCTAACGCAAACTTCACAATAGCGCGGTTCATGCCTCGCAACTCCATGACGTCGCATAAAGTCCCAAGAGCGACTGTTCCAACAAATTCTAATAAGTTCGGTTCAGGTATTTCTTTAAAAAAACTCATATTCCGAAGTTCTCTTTGAAGGGCTATTAAAAACAGGAAAACAACGCCGGCGGCGCAAAGACATTTTACACGCGAATTTGGAACCTCTGTTTGATCGCGTCTGTTTGGATTTATGACGGCGACGGCGTTTGGCAAGGTCTTTGAAAGCTGAACGTGATGATCGATAATCACAGAATCGATGCCCGCATTATTGGCCTTTTCAATTTCTTCAATGGAATTTATTCCAGAATCCAAAACTATGATCAAATCGGATTTATTCTGTACGGCTATATTTAAAGAGTTTTCGCTAAGACCATAACCGTCTGTAAATCTATTCGGTATATAATGCCTAGGGCAAACTCCCAAAGTCGTTAGATATTTGACGACGAGATATGTCGAAGTAATCCCGTCGACGTCGTAGTCTCCGATAACGGTAATATTCTGTTTCTTCAATATAGCTTCGACAATCCTCCTAACACCCTTGTCCATATCTAATAATAACGACGGCTCGGGAATAGTATTTTTTAATTTACAATTCAAAAATGAATCGATCTCAGAAGAATTTGAGAATCCTCGATTAACTAAAATCCTAACGACCAAATCGGTCAAACCTGTTCGCGTCTTAATTTCCTGGAGTTTTTCCTCGTCGCATTTTAGGAAATCCCACACTTTATCCGAGAACGATTTAACCATGCATGAACAATGCTTTCCTCTATTTAACATAAGGATTATAACAGCTTCTTAAAACCTTATACGAATCCCTTTTGTTATTGCTTGTCCGCCATTAAACTTTTATTCACGATGAGTAACGGTTTGTTAAAGTACGTGAAACCGTAGCTTTGCTGGGTAAAACCCTACGGCGGAGATAATGGGCGAGTACCGGTTTCCGTCGACCTTAATTTCCACTTCTCTCTTACCTCAACTAGCCTCCGGGATTCAACCAGCGCCGTTTCGCTGAATATCACCCTAGGAGGTTCAACTGAAGCTCTTGCTAACCTACCTTGCCAACTAGCTAATCCTCTAACACATAAAGCGAGCGGAGCTTCGAACTTTTCTTCTAAGGAAGTCTTGTCTCGCATAGTGGAGGTAGAAACTTTACCCCCTCCCGGGATGCGTACAACTAAGTCAAATATATTAGTATCCATTGCTAGTCCACGTATTAGCTCACATCTAGCCCCTTGCATTTCGGAAAATGCCTGGGAAGATTTTCCCGGAATTACACGTCCTAGTCGGCGTCCAAGCGCAAACGCCAATCTACGATCCAATACTACATTTTTAGGTAAAACTAGCTTTCTCATAAAGTAATTACCTCCCAAACTTTGAACAATATCAATGAAGGGTTGTTCCGTAAAATCTCTAAAATCGAGCGATGATATTGGCGCTCCATCAAATGCATCACTCGATATTGTGGCTTTGCCAGATAAGAATATAATTTTTCTCAACATACAAAAGGCGTTTCTTCTAATTCTTTGCACGTTGGCTGGAACCAAAAATGTTTTTAAGTCTTCAGCATATTTAAAACATCTTTTATGCCATCCTCCTCTAATACGTGTGACGGTGTGAGGACAGAATATTACAGAAATTCTAGTAGGACTTTTTTCTGTGCTTTGTATATCCGGCATTTGTTTCATTTTTGTCGCGCGACAATCAACAACTTCAAAGGTACGGTCTAATTCTAAAGTCATCGTATCCGGGTCTGCGCACGTATAAGACCCTTCTCTCACAAAATTTTTTGCTCCTTTACACTGGTTAGCCGATTGCAGCCAGCAGCCTAGAAATAGACACAATCCAAATCGTAATATCTTAAAACTTCTATCCATTTATTTTTTCTTTCTTCACTATCATTTATTAATATAAGGATTATATCACTATTATGCGTATATATCCATCTTAAAAACTTGACAGAATTGTCTCGCGATATAGTATATAAATACACAATTAAAATTGTACAATAATATATAAGTATACTTAAAGTAATAAGTTGTAAATCCTTTATGAATTATTGCTACCGCATTTCATTATTACTGTGAATTATCAAACAATGCCCCTAAAAAACAAAAATGTTTCACGTGAAACATTTTCAAAAAAGATATTGATTAAAGTATTTATCAAGCGATATATAATATTATTATGTAAAATTAAGAAAATTAAATTTTAGGAAAGTATAGCGCGAATCAAAAATATCTAATCTTGAAATAATGGATTAGTTAAGCCAGGCAGCGACCTACTTTCCCTCCTGCTTAAGCAGAAGTATCATCGGCGCTGGATGGTTTCACTGTCGAGTTCGGGATGGGATCGCGTGTGTCACATCCGCCGTAACTGCCTAGCCAAACTAATCCATCAAACAATTCAAAATTTGAAAATGTTTCACGTGAAACATTTTCAAAAAATGATTTTAAGCAAATAAAAAACTATAGTAATTCTTAAATATAGCTAAAGAATTTAAGAAAGTGGTTTAACAAAATTAAGGTTATATATTTAAAGTACACTTCAGCTTTTCTATAACTATATATCTTTTACACTCTGACTTTCGCAAAAACAAGCCAATCGAGTTATTAGTACCAGTAAGCTCCACATATTGCTACGTTTCCACATCTGGCCTATCAACGTGGTAGTCTACCACGACTCTAATGGGGATGATAAGTTTTGAGACGAGTTTCACGCTTAGATGCTTTCAGCGTTTATCTCTTCCATACTGTAGCTACCCTGCTATGCCGCTGGCGCGACAACAGGTCCACCAGAGGTATGTCCATTCCGGTCCTCTCGTACTAGGAACAGCCTCTCTCAATCATCCAACACCCACGGCAGATAGGGACCAAACTGTCTCACGACGTTCTGAACCCAGCTCACGTACCACTTTAATTGGCGAACAGCCAAACCCTTGGGACCTTCTTCAGCCCCAGGATGTGATGAGCCGACATCGAGGTGCCAAACCTCCCCGTCGATGTGAACTCTTGGGGGAGATAAGCCTGTTATCCCCGGCGTACCTTTTATTCGTTGATCGATGGCCCTTCCACATGGAACCACCGGGTCACTATGACCGACTTTCGTCTCTGCTCGACTTGTGAGTCTCGCAGTCAGGCAGGCTTTTGCCATTGCACTCGACATCTGGTTTCCGTCCAGATTGAGCCTACCTTCGCACGCCTCCGTTACTCTTTGGGAGGCGACCGCCCCAGTCAAACTACCCGCCATGCAGGGTCCGGGACCCAGATTCATGGATCTCCGTTAGATATCAAACGATCAAAGGGTGGTATTTCATATTGCGCCTCCACCAGAACTGACGTTCCAGCTTCATAGGCTCCCACCTATTCTACACATCAATCATCTAATACCACTGCAAAGCTGTAGTAAAGGTGCACGGGGTCTCTCCGTCTAACCGCGGGAACCCAGTATTTTCACTGGGATTCCAATTTCACTGAGTTGGTGTTGGAGACAGCGGGGAAGTCGTTACGCCATTCGTGCGGGTCAGAACTTACCTGACAAGGAATTTCGCTACCTTAGGACCGTTATAGTTACGGCCGCCGTTTATCGGGGATTCGATTCAGCGCTTGCACGCCTCCTGTTAACCTTCCGACACCGGGCAGGCGTCAGACCATATACCTCATCTCTCGATTTTGCATAGTCCTGTGTTTTTGATAAACAGTCGCTACCCCCGATTCTGTGCCACCCATCGCTGGTTGCCCAACAGTGGGTCCCTCTTATCCCGAAGTTACAAGGGCAAATTGCCGAGTTCCTTCAACACCATTCTCTCAAGCGCCTTAGTATATTCTACTCGTCCACCAGTGGCGGTTTAGGGTACGGTCTATACTTGCGGGCTATTTCCTGGAAGCCGTTCTCTGCTAGGATCAATCCAATAAGACCTAACAAATTATCGACTCCGTCATCTCCGCAAAGGTTACGGAATATTAACCGTATTCCCATCGACTACGACTTTCGTCCTCGCCTTAGGGGCCGACTTACCCTACGCTGATTAGCATTGCGTAGGAACCCTTGGACTTTCGGCGGGCATGTTTTTCACATGCCTTATCGTTACTCATGTCAGCATTCTCGCTTCCGATACCTCCACCACTGCTCGCGCATTTGGCTTCAACGGCTTACGGAACGCTCCGCTACCGCTCATACTGAATGCTATTTAGTATGAACCCGTCGCTTCGGCGCGTAGTTTTAGCCACGTTACATTTTCGGCGCAGGAGAACTTAACTAGACCAGTGAGCTATTACGCTTTCTTTAAAGGATGGCTGCTTCTAAGCCAACCTCCTGGCTGTCTTGGTCTTCCCACTTCCTTTTCCACTTAACTACGACTTTGGGACCTTAGCGGACGATTAGGGCTCTTTCCCTTTTCACAATGGAACTTAGCTCCCACTGTGTGTCTGCTAATTTGTACTCGTTGGTATTCGGAGTTTGTTTGGATTTGGTAGGAATCGCTTCCCCCTAGTCCATTCAGTGCTCTACCCCCAACGGTAAATAATTAACGCTCTACCTCAATAGATTTCGCGGAGAACCAGCTATCTCCGAGTTTGATTGGCCTTTCACCCCTAACCACAGCTCATCCCCCGCTATTGCAACAGCGGTGGGTTCGGTCCTCCATTAAGTGTTACCTCAACTTCAACCTGTCCATGGTTAGATCACCCGGTTTCGGGTCTCATGCTAGTAACTTAAAACGCCCTATTCAGACTCGGTTTCCCTGCGCCTACGCCTATCGGTTTAAGCTTGCTACTAACACGAACTCGCTGACTCATTATGCAAAAGGTACGCTGTCACGGTTCTATTATATCGGAATTAACCAATATAACCCGCTACAACTGTTTGTAGGCACTCGGTTTCAGATCTATTTCACTCCCCTGCTCGGGGTTCTTTTCACCTTTCCCTCACGGTACTTGTTCGCTATCGATCACTAGGTAGTACTTAGGCTTGGAGGGTGGTCCCCCCATGTTCAGACAGAATAACACGTGTTCCGTCCTACTCGGATGCTGTCGTCTTCCTACCTTTACGGGGCTATCACCCTCTGCGGCCATGCTTTCCAACATGTTCTAGTTATATCCCAACAGCCGTTGGCCTATTCCGCGTTCGCTCGCCGCTACTAACGGAGTCTCGTTTGATGTCCTTTCCTATAGGTACTTAGATGTTTCAGTTCCCTACGTTCGCCTCCGCACACTATTTATTCATGTACGGATGCCGCAAATGCGGCGGGTTTTCCCATTCGGATATCTGCGGATCAAAGATTGTTCGCATCTCCTCGCAGCTTTTCGTAAGCGTACTACGTCCTTCGTCGCCTCCTAATGTCAAGGCATCCACCAAATGCCCTTTTTGCGCTTGTTTTTTGTTTTAAAAGTCAGAGTGTAAAAGATAATAGTTATCTTATTACGCTCTATTTGCTTTTCTCAGTGCTATATGCGATAGACTCTCTTTTTTTAGAGGGGCGGGGGGGGGGGGGGGGGGGGGGCGCGCGGGCCACAGGCAGGCGGACCGCCCGGGAAAAGGAGGGTCACGTCCCCCCCCCAAAGAAAAAAAAACACCAAAAAGAGTATTTG
>JAISID010000038.1 GCA_031262205.1 Holosporales bacterium
GCCGAGCTTAGAGACGCTCTAGTTCCTCTTCTACAAGACCAAGATAACGATGTAAAATACGGGGCAGCTTGGGGATTGGACGAAATACGCAAAGTAATGCCCAATCTTATTCCCGCAAATATTGGTTCTACAATAGACAACTTATTGTATATGGAATTAAAAGAGAGGTTCTTATAAGATAAGAACCTCTCTTGTCGGAATCGTTTACTTACGGTACAATATTCTTTGTTCTCTATACGGTTTTTATATACTGAACTAGACCATTTTAGTTCTAACACAAAACGTATAATACGTCGTATAAGATATTCACTAAGCATTAAAAATCCCTCGCAGATTATTACCGCTCGACAGAGAATGATTCTTTAATTAAAAACCTCTTGCGGAACTTTTTTCTCGTCGTTCACCGACAAAGAATCTATATCAAAACTAAACAACGTTTCCGTTTTACCGTCGTCTACTATCCACGCTTCGAGATTCTTGATATTGCCGCTTTCCTTATATTTAGAAAAAACTAACGTTATGCTCATCCCGCCAAACATTGACGACTTATTTATTTTTAGTCTTAGTAAAACATCTGAGTTTTCTATAACCTCGCTATTTTCCCGCGATAAATCTAAAGAACCGCTTAAAATAGAGTATAGGGGGGTTTGAGATATCGAATATCTATATTTCTTCGATTTTTCATTATCAACGACGACGACCTTATCCCCGATTATTAATACGTCTTGGTTAAGCCCGCTTGTATATTTCACCTTAACTTTTGTTTTCCCCTTTTTTGAAAGCCAGAATTTCCCAGAATAAATTTCCCTTGAATTAATTACCTGATTAAAATCCGCAGCCATAAATTCTATGCCTTTCAAATACGCCTCGACTTGCGATGCGATAGAAGGCTTCTCTTTCGGAATCGCGCAACATGTAAAGCACAAAAAAACCGACGCTGTTAATAAGCGCCGGCATAGATCCATAAAAATATTTCCTCGCTATCTTGAGTAAAACTCAATTACTAAATTCGGCTCCATAGACACAGGGTATGGAACGTCCGCCAGTTGAGGCGCTCTTATAAACTTCCCTTTTAACTCTTTCGTATCCACATCGCAATAATCCGGAACATCCCTCTCAGACGTATTAATCGCAGCTAAAGTATTTTCGTTTTCTTTCATTTTCCCAATTATAGATATCTCGTCGTCGTCATTCACTCTATAAGACGGTATATTGACTCTTTTCCCATTAACCGCTATATGGCCGTGATTTACAAGTTGTCTTGCGGCAAAAACGGTTATTGCAAATTTCATACGATAGACCACTGCGTCTAGTCTGCGTTCTAGCAGACCTATTAAATTTTCCGAGGTGTCGCCCTTTCTCCTAATGGCTTCTTTATAAATTTTTCTGAATTGCTTCTCGCCTATGTTTCCATAGTATCCTTTTAATTTTTGCTTAGCGTTTAACTGAACGCAGTAGTCCGACGGCTTCATTTTATTCTTTCCATGCTCTCCTGGAGCGTAATTTCTAGCGTTAAACGGACTCTTCGGTCTGCCCCAAAGATTTACCCCTAACCTTCTGTCTATTTTATATTTAGCCTGAACTCTTTTACTCATATTTGAAAAACAACCTCGTTTTAAAACTTCGACTTATGCAAAACATTATCATTAGACCATAAAATTTGATTTGCTGTCAATAATTCCTAATTGATCTTTTCTCGCATTTCTTAAAAACTAAATTTTAAGCTCGCTTATTACGGATAATTTTAATTTAAATAACATCGTAAGCAAATCATTATATTTACAACGTCTTCATAAATCTCTCTTTTTTTCTTGCAGTTTCGCCTCTAATCTCGTATCCTATTTCAATAATATTTTACAGTTTGCAATACGGATCAATTTAAACAAAATTTATTGAAAAACTTTGTAAAAAACTAGAGATTACTGTTACTCTTATATATAGAGGAACGCTTGATTTGGGAGTTTAAAAATGATAGCTACGAGAAGCCAACATTTTCTAAGCATCTGTTTGCTAGCGTTAGCGTCGGTTATCTCAATAACGGAATATTGCTCATACTCCCCGACTAATCAAAACTCCTTAGACGAAGACGTCGCGACTGTTTCGTCTGCCGAAAATGTCAACGATTCCGTCGACGCAACCAAAGACGAAAAAGACGAATCTTCTCCCGACACTCAAAAAGACGTATCAAACAATAAAGATGAAAACTCTGTAGAACAGAACCAAAAAATTCCAGACCAGCGAGTTGTTTCAAATAATACGACGCAAAAACAATCGGAACCTTTCGTCGAGTCTAGCGAATATAAAGCAGTCGTATCTACGGGCGACACTATTAGTTCAATTTTAGGGAATCTGGGTTTTGACAAAATCGACGTGTATTTGGCCTCTAAAGAATTATCTAAGGTTTTCAATTTAAGAAATTTAAAAGCGGGACAAGAGATAATTATCCACGGAAAAAGAAATGCTTCAAAAGAGTTAGTATTAAACGGAATCGAGTTGCGGCCAACTCATAGCGCTAAGATAGTCGTGACAAGAACCAATTCTGGCTTTAGCACCGAGAAAGTAGACGTTCCGGTTAAAAAAGTTATAAGAAGCATTCACGGCGCAATTACGCCGAAAGCTCCAGAATTTTCTCTAAAACAATGCGGTGTAAAACCTCAAATAGCAAGAGAAGCATTGCGGAATCTCTCTCAAGTCGTCGATATAAGAAACGCTAAATCCTCTATTGATTTCGAATTCTTATATAAAGACTTCTACGACAACGACGGAAACATGGTTAAAAGCCCGGAGCTTATGTACATTTCAGTCCTCAACAATGGGAAAATAACTAGACTCTATAAATTTACAGATAATGGAACAAGCGAATATGTAGACGCTAACGGCGTTATAATAAAGACTCTGGCAAATTCGCGTTCTATGTTAGCGTCGCCTCTTGACCATATGAAAATAACTTCCCCATATGGAACGAGACGCACGCCAAACGGTCGTATAGAAAACCATAAAGGAATCGATTTATCGGCAAGCATTGGGACTCCAGTAAAAGCAACCGCTAACGGTATTGTAACGAAAGCGTCGTATGTTTCCGGATACGGACTATACATTGAAATACAACATAACGGTTCTATAAGCACTGCATACGCTCATTTAAGCAGGATAGTCGCTAGGAAGGGACAGCGTGTTTCTCAAAGACAAATAATCGGTTACAGCGGAGCTTCTGGAAAAGCAAGAGGAGCGCACCTTCACTACGGAGTTTATAAAGGCGGTAGTTCTATAAACCCCATGTCTTTCATAAAGCAAGAACCCCAAAAACTAACAGGTAATAAACTACATAAATTTAATCAATTTAAAAAGGACATTAGTTTACAGATCGTAGGTCTAACGCCTGTCGACAAGCGCAGTAAACACAACTATAACTAAAAACTTTGAATCGTTTTGACAAGAACCATAGTTCCAATTTACATACCGCATTTTAGAGTATGATTCCAAAAAACTTTTTGCAATTGGTTTTAAATTAAAACAAAGTTGTTTCTTAAGATAAAAATATAAATTCTTTCTATTATATAAATTAACGAATTATTAATAATACTACATTAAACTAATAATAAAGATATATTTTGAAAAATTAGTTTTAGGGGAGAAATGCAGCATGAGGTTAACTAAGTTATTCTTTACAGGAATTTTAAGCTCTTACGTATTTTTTCTTAATGCGAGCGAGCAAACGGCAAATACGCCAAAACCGCAAGAAACTTCGGGGATATCTCAACCTTCTAAAGACGCAAAAGGGAAGGACTTTTCTTTCAAACAATTTAAAATCCCCGATGCCTCAAGAACATGCGACGACGCGTTTAAGGCTTTTATGCAAAAACGGATTCCAGAGATCGACCTTAGCAACGTTTCCGATTTTACGACTAACGGAGATGGAACGATAGAAGCCGCTTATCAAAAACTAGTCGAAACGAAATCATTCGGCGCGTCGTCTCCTAATTTATCCATCGTATTGTCAAACACGGGAGTCGCGACTGAATTTATTTCAAAATGGGAAGAAACTTTCAAAAAAGACAACAAAACTGTAATCTGGAATTTATCTTATAATAAAGAACTGGGAGACGACGTAATAGACGCTCTCAGCGATTCGTTAGACAACGTTTATTCTCTAAACTTAGAGCATACTAGCTTCACCGACGCCGGTATAGCAAAACTTGCGACGCATATAGAACAAAACGGAATTGGAAAGTTGAAATGCATTTTCTTAACTAGCGCAAAGGTTACGCAACAAGGAGTAGACTCCCTTAGAACCGCTATCCAAACCGCCGTCGCCGCTTGGGAAACAAAAAATCCCGGAAAGAAATATGAACTGGAAGGAAACAACGGAGTTGTATTCGAACCAACCGCATATTTATCTAAAGCAACGGCAACGCCAAAAACAGACGACATGCAGACGGCAATCAGCGCTAAGCCAGAAACTAAAACTGAACCTGAAATCAACATAACCGCAATACCCGCAACAACGGAAACGTCTTTAGACAAAGATA
>JAISID010000045.1 GCA_031262205.1 Holosporales bacterium
CTCCTCGTTGAACAACTCAGTACTAGATAATTTCTCCAAGAGCCGCTTAATCCCATCTATATTAAGAGAAATAAGAAGGCCTAAAATTAAGCCGGTCCCCGCGCCTAAAATTCCAACCGAAGCCCCGACAAAAAAGAATATCTTAAGAATAGATTTCTTCGTAATTCCAATCGTTCTCAGCACGGCTATATCTTTCGTCTTGCTGCTCGTCAGCATTGTAAGGCCGGAAATTATATTAAACACGGCGACTAAAATAATTATGCTTAAAATCAAAGTCATAACGTTTTTCTCAACCGCCACCGCGTGAAATATGCTTGCGTCCGAATGCCGCCAATCTAAAACGTCGAAACTGTCGCCGAGAAGCGTCTTTAAATTTTGCGAAATAAATCGCGCGTCGTCTACCTTATCTAAGAAAATTTCCACCTGCGATATTTCGTTTTTCATACTGAAAAAATCTTGAGCAGCCGTAAGCGGCATTACAATAATATTTTTGTCATACTCGTTCATCCCAACTTCGAAAATACCTGCTATGCTAAATATTTCCTCTTTCGGCAATTTTCCAAACGGGGTTATTATCCCCTCGGGAATAAGTAATTTTATTGCGTCTCCCACGCGAAGATTAGCATTCTCAGCCATTCGTTTTCCAATTAAAATTCCTTGATCTGTAAAATCCGTTACGCTTCCAATTTTAATATTGTCAGACAACAATTTTTTAGATTTAAGCGATTCAAAAGACATCCCATACGCTAATACGCCCTTCGCCGAATCGCCCGCTATCATAACGACCTGTTGTTCTATTTGAGGAATCGCATACTTGATTGTTTTACAAGAAGTCTTTATTTTCTCGGCTACGTTTTCATAATCGGAAATCGGCGAACGATTCGCGCTATATACGATTACGTGCCCCTTCATTCCAACGATCTTTTCAAGAAGTTCAAATCGAAAACCATTCATAACCGACGTGACGATTATTAAAGTCGCGACGCCCAAAGCTATGCCTATAAAAGAAAACCACGTAACAATATAGGCAAAACCAGAACTCTTTCCAGAACCTAAATATCTTCCAGCAATAAATCTCTCTATCATCAACTTACTCGATAACGGTCAACGCTTAAAAAGAATAGAAAAATAACTTACAACTTCTTCAATATTTCGTTTGACGAAATGTAACGACAATGTTTGCAAATTACTCCCCTTTCAAAACCATACAAGATTATATAAGTTTATAAGAAAATCACGCGAAATTAAAAGAGTCGTTTTTCGTAACGCGACATTCGTTTAAGATCGAAGGCAAGCGAAACACACTCTTATATCCCCCATAGAATCAATGAGAATGCCGTGGCATTCTTTCAGTTTCCAATCGGCTAATCTTTTTTCACAAAAATAACGTAAACAATTAAAAGCGGTGAGATCGTCGAAGTCGTTGCAATGTACTACCAAGCCTATATCTTTATCATCGATTTTCAACTTCATAGAGAAATCATGAATGCCTTTATCTTTTTTTGTAGCCTCGATAATACGCAAAATATTTTTATTAATATCTTCCGCGTTATATAAAAGGAGACATCTTCCTAAATCTATTGCTTCAGGTTTGGCGTCGCTTTCTAAAAAAGATATTATCTTTCCGACAAAAGACTTCCTTCTGGCCTCTATATCTCCTTCGACGTAATCCTTTCCTCCAGGTATTTTCAAGCGACGATTCATCATAACTGCCTCTAACTCCCTAGCACAATTTTTGTCTAGTAATAAAACTTCACAGTCTTCCCCTATAAATAAATTCCTTTTTAAATGATGAGCGAGAACAACCGTTTCGTCGTCTGCGTCAATTTCAAATTTCGCTTTGGCTCTTCCCTCCAGATAACTCAAAAAATATAGCGGCGTTGAAAGCATCTCTGTAATTGTATCTAGGGCGAAGACGGTTAAAACAAGAGGAGACAGTATTTTATCCCCTTCCTTGTACTTCTCATATTTTAGAAATTCTGATACCTGCAAAATAAGAGCGGGATAAGCCTCCGCTAACAAACAACAAATATAGATTTCCTTAAACTTTCTATTTACGTTTAGTTCTCCGTCGTTAGAATCTTTCAGTTTATAAGACTCTCTTTCCAAGGCTTGAGCGCACTTTAATCCTTGATCGTAAGCGTCTTGAACCGCTTTTTTAAAGTCTTCTTTAAAACATTGATCATTTCCTTTTCTAGATTCTATTCTGAGCTTTTTAGCTTTGGCTTGAACCACAATCGCTCTATCGGCGAACACGACTAGCGCATCGATTTCTCCGACTATATCTTTGCCCCTGTAAATATTTGCGTTAGAGAAGACGTTTTCTTTGCCAAAAACAGAAGTAAGTTTTTCTTTCGCGAAATCTTCAACAAAAGCTCCTCTGTTTTTCTTTGCCTGTTCTTTATAATCGGAATCTCCTATCATCCAATAAAAAGGAGACTCGTACGACGCCTCGCAAAAACGATACTGTTGCAATAAAATATATCTATCTTCGTTTTTTATTAATGGGGATGCGTTTACGATATTAAAATCTTCCAAAGAGGTAAACCGTTCATTTTTGTTATCCTTGGGAATGCAAAAGGAATCTAGTGCTTTTTCTACAATCGATAAATCTAGGCAAGCGTAATCCGCAATATCCTTGGCGGTAAATTCAAATTTTTTGCATGGAGGTTGATCATTCTGAAAGTCACGTGTACGCTCGAATACATTTCGCATGTCGGAAACGGAGTATCCTTTATTTTTCAAAAACCATTCGTTATCTTTTGCATACATCTTTTCCGCAAATTCCGTAAATTGAAAACTATAAGCAGGATCCATTCTATAAAATACGGGTTCCATAAAATGCTCTGCATTTGAAAATAATTTGGATTTTTGGTCTGCAGAAATACTTAATAACCTCTGTTCATCCTCATCAATCATTAACAGAGACAGATGCATCTTTCTTAAAAGTTCAATCGTCGTTTGTATCATCTCTTGCAAATTAGCGTCCCCTGGGAATGAAAAATCTATTTCTCCTTTAACCGTTAGTCCAAATAAAGTCGATATTTCAGTATTTTCTAAAGCATCTTCGGAAAAAACAGGAGCCAGGCTTTCCTCAGTTAATCCAGTGTTCTTTTTATAAGACAAAAAGCAACTGCGAGCTTGCAAATACGCTAACGCATACATATAGCCTGGACGAGTACAAACTTCCGCTAATTTATTAAAAATTTTCTGTACTTCATTATTATTTTGGATTGTCATAATAAGCAAAAATATTGTTGAGATTCAAACGTGGTACCTGCTGCCGGACTCGAACCGGCAAGCCTTTTAAGCGACAGATTTTAAGTCTGTTGTGTCTACCAATTCCACCAAGCAGGCCTATTGTGGATAATATCAAGTTTACGGCGAATATGTCAATCTTTTATATATTTTGAAAATTCCTTAACGCCTTGGAAATTTCATCTGTAATAATTCAAAACTTTATTATATAGCCGTCGCTTATGGAGAGCGGGGAAACGATTGTTAAAACAATATTCTAAACGCGTTACGCTAAGATTTAACCTCTTGCGTAAGATCGCCCAGTAATAGTATTATTTTGTTATCTTGATTAACAAACAATAAATATGAAAATAAAAAAAATAGCGCTTCTGGCCGGAGGATGGTCTCCAGAACGAGAGGTTTCGCTCAACTCTGGCAAAAACATTGCCGAAGGATTAAAACGGTTGGGATTTGAGGTATGCGAGATAGACGTTAAAAAAGATTTAAAGCATATAACGGACAAACTATACGATTGCCGGCCGGATTTTGTATTTAACACACTGCATGGGATTGGAGGAGAAGACGGCGTAATCCAAGGTATTTTAGAAGTTTTCGGCGTTCCGTATAACAATAGCGACGTCTTAAGCTCCGCTATTACTTTCGATAAGTCGGTATGCAAAAAACTTGTTAAAACAGCTGGCGTTCGCGTCGTAGACGGGTTCGACATAACTTCGAGCGACATCCAAAATATTAATACGCCTCAAGGAATCAACGTAAATTACCCCTTTGTCGTTAAGCCGTCCGACAATGGCTCTACCATTGGGGTTTTCTTAATTTTCAACGACGAAGACTTGCAAAATCTCAAAAATACAAAGTGGACTTTCGGCGAAAAAGTCATAATAGAAAAATATATAAAAGGTCGGGAGTTCACAACGCTAACTTTAGATGGAAAAGCAATCGGAGCGATTGAAATAACGTATAAAAATAAACTTTACGATTACTCGAGCAAATACGATGTTGGAGGTTCGTTTCATTTATCTCATTTCAATCTTGGCGAATCAAATTTAAAAGAAATGCTTGATATGTCTGAAAAAGCGTTTAAGGTTTGCTGCTGCAGAGGAATAGCCCGCGCGGACTTTAGGTACGATAACGAACGCGTCTATTTTTTGGAGCTAAACACCCAGCCTGGCATGACGTCTCTTTCCCTGGTTCCAGACATAGCGAAATTCAACGGAATATCGTTTGAAAACCTACTTATGAAGATTATAGAAAGCAGCCTGAAAACGTAAGGGAATCATCGCCTAATGCGTGCAAAAGGTATATCTCTAGAGTTTTCAACGACTCAAATGAACATATGTTTTAAAAGTAACCCATTTATAAAATACCTACTTATAAGATCATTATCGCTTGCCAAAGCAATGATTTCCCAATTTAGTGCGACATTTGCGTATTAGTTCACATCGTTCCTTCCCAAAATCCAAGATACCAGTGTTAACGACGAGCAACCGGACTATAAGACGCAAACCTTCCCCCCAATAATATTTATCTTTTGGAACGAGGATATCTCGACCGATTTATAAAGCGAATTGTCAAGGGCAATAGAGCGAGCAAAGCGAAGCATCCCTTGACAAGCTGCGCTTCTAATAAATCGGTATAATCGAGTATGTCCAAAAGATAAATATTATAAATACATATAACCGTCGCTTATAGAAATATTAGGAGACAATTTCCATTCATATTATTAAAACAGATAGTTTCCGTTTTAGACGTCTTAGCATTTATAATTAATTTCAATGTTATCTATAACTAGTTGCTTTGCATGAAAAACATACTGTTTCGTTTATTGGTATTATTTGCGTTAATCTTCAGTTGTTCCGCTGAAAATAAGTTTATTAACAATTACGTTGCAAGACTAATATATGCGGCCGAAACGGAAGCGTTGGAGGATTATCTCCTAAAATCTACGAGCTATCCGCATCCTAACGCTACGGCTTCTTATATATTAGGTTCTCTTTATCTTGACGGCTCAATTTTAAAAAAGGATTTGCAAAAAGCGGACATATTTATCACCAAAGCGGCAAATATGGGGTTGCCCGAAGCGATTAATTCGATTGGAGACGGCTATTATTCGGGAGACATTCGTAAAAAAAATATAAGAAAAGCCCTGGAATATTATGAAAAAGCCGCAGCTCTAGGGTTCAAACCGTCGCAATTTAACGCTGGAATCGTTCTTCTAAGGAATGCAAAAAACAAAAACGATCTAAAACGAGCAATTTTATACTTGGATAAAGCCTCGAAAAATAGTAAAGATTTAAAAGAGATAACTAAAGCGGCCGTTCGCTACAAAATTGACGCTCAAAAACGCCTTAAAAATTACAAATAACTTTCTTGAAATTCTTCTTGCGACGTTTCCAAAGCTAAGCCTTTTTCTCGCCGGCGGGTTAGCAAAGTTTTGCTTTTGTAAGGAATATTCCTTTCCTATCTTGGCATGGCCTATGTTTGCCGTTTTGTTAACCGTATTAATTAACTCGAAGTTAAATAAGTCTTTTTCCATAGGATTTTGTTTTGGAACAGGATATTTTGGAAGCTCGTTATATTGGATTGCGGAATCGTTTAAATGCGTCGGCTTAGGAAATTACGGGTATGTCGCCGTCGTTCTTTTAGTTTTATATTTATCGATTTATTCGGCAGCGGCCTGCTTCCTGACAAAAAGATTTTCAAGAACAAGACTAAACTTTTTAATACTTTTCGCATCTTTTTGGACGCTTATGGAATATGCAAGAGGAATAATCTTTACTGGTTTTCCTTGGAATTTAATAGGATACGCGACTTATAACATACCATTCTTTCCACAAATAGCCGACATATTCGGGGTTTACGGCGTATCGTTTATATTTGTTCTCATCGTCGCGTTCCTTACAAACAAAAAAACAATGCCTTGGGGGTTAGCCATATTTAGCGCGATTTTGATTTACGGCTATTACAAAATAAACATATACGACGGTTACATAGTCCCAAAAGAGCAATGTCTTACGAGGATAGTTCAACCGTCGATTAAACAAGAAGACAAAATGGACTTAACAAAGTTTAAAAAAAATCTACAAAAACATATAACGTTGTCTGGGCTGTCGTCGAATATTTATAAAGGAAAGATGTTGATTGCCTGGCCGGAGGCGGCGATTAATATACCAACGACTCCTAAAAACGGTATTTTAAATTACGTAAGCTCGAAGCTGCCCGACGATACTTATATAATCGCTGGACGCGATAAGATCGAACAAAATCGCGTATATAATGGAGCGTGCGTAATAGGGAAAAAAGAAGGGATTTTACAATCGTATGAGAAAAGACACCTTCTGCCGTTCGGCGAGTTTATTCCCGAATTTCTACTAAATCTTGGGCTTAGAAAAGTTACTCCTGGAATCGTGAATTTCACAAAAGGAACCTCGACTCGAACTATCAAAATCGACGGCTTTAACAAATTTGACGTCGTTATATGTTACGAAGCGGTTTTCCCCGGAGAAATACTTGACGATCCCGATAGCGGCTGGATTTTAAACATAACAAACGACGCTTGGTTCAAAGATTCGGACGGGCCTGCTCAACACTTAACCGCCGCTTGTTTTAGGGCGATTGAAGAGGGAAGAGCCGTTGTTAGAGTCGCGAACAACGGCATATCCTGCGTAATTGATTGCAACGGGAGATTCCAACAAAGACTAGAAACAGACGAGGTTGGAAAAATAGACGTAAACATGCCGAGTAAATATTGCTCGACGTTTTTTTCCAAGCATAAAAATAAAACCGTTTTGATACTGATAACCGTATTAATAATTTCATTGCTTATTCGCGGTTACGTATTCGCTCCTCCGTATCGGCAAAACGCCTAAATGTAAATTCGAAATAAAAACAGAATCCCATACTTAGATAGAATCTTGTTTCTTAGCGGAATTTAGCGGACGATTGTCCGTATGCCGAGCAACCGTTTTTGCTTTCATGGGAGCAAATTTAAAATAGTATCAGAAAAAGCGAAGGCGCCAAAGGAAAATTATAGCTTGACGGTTTTATGGTTTGTTCCATTACATTATTGCGGAGCCGAAGTTCTAGAACAGTAATGGCAATATCTATAATATTTATCTTTTGGCTCCTTCGATTATACCGATTTACCACGCGTAACTTGTCAAGGGACGCTTCGCTTTGCTCAGCTCTCACGCCCTTGACAAGTCGCTTTATAAATCGGTCTCGTTTTTCTCGTTCCAAAAGATAAATATTATCGGGAGGGGCGTATAGTCCTATTCTTCTTCATTAACTCCGGCGTACGCTTATACAGAGCAAATCGCTTTTATATTTTCTCAAAACGGTTTGTGTTTAAATTTTAAGCTAAAATCGCGATTTTTAAAATAACCGATAAGTTATCAATCCTACGCAAGGCTATTGTAAAAGCCGCATTTTAAGGGATAATCTCTTGCCAACTTCAAAAAATTATCGCTCCTATTTTCAGTGTAAAATACCGCTTTCCTAACTGTCAAAAAATTTTTCCGGCCATACGCTCGGTTTTTATCTGCTTCGCCCAATTCTAATATTTGAAGCAGCCTGATCCTTCGCGCGCTAGGTATTAAAACAATAGAGAACCGCCTCATAGTAAGCGATAATAAATTTTAATTTGTTTATTGTTCGTCGGGGATAGGGGAATATTTCTAAAGTTTTTAAAATAATGAAAGTTAAAGTTTTAGAAAATACCTTTTTACGTCTCTAAGAAACCGTCTATACTAAGCAGACGGCGACAGTCTTTACGTAAATGTTTATGGGAGAGAAAAAAAATAATTTGACAATTTACATACATTGTTATAAATTAGCGCTCAGAGGCAGAGATTGCTAACATATAGTTTATAAAGGAGATAGAGAATGAAATTTAGACCGTTATACGATAGAGTTCTCGTTGAAAGACTCGAATCTGAATCAAAGACAAGCGGAGGAATTATAATTCCAGATACCGCGAAAGAAAAGCCGATGAAAGGCAAAGTTATCGCCGTTGGAAACGGGACGAAATCTGAAAAGGGAGACATCGTTCCGCTTCAAGTGAAGGTTGGAGATAAAGTTCTTTTCGGCAAGTGGTCCGGCAACGAGATAAAGCTCGAAGGCAAGGACTACCTTGTTATGAAAGAATCGGATATCATGGGAATTTTTGAATAATTTTAGGAGAATATAACAATGTCAGCAAAAGAAATAAAATTTAACTCGGCGGCGAGAGAAAAAATACTAAAAGGCGTTAATACGCTTGCAAACGCAGTGAAAGTTACGATGGGGCCGAAAGGACGCAACGTCTTGATTGAAAAGTCGTACGGAGCGCCGCGTATAACGAAAGACGGCGTTTCCGTCGCTAAGGAGATAGAAGTTTCCGACAAATTTGAAAACGTCGGAGTCCAAATGGTTAAGGAAGTCGCGAACAAAACTTCCGACTTAGCGGGAGACGGAACTACAACCGCCACCGTTTTGGCGCAATCTATTTTGACCGAAGGTATGAAATCAGTCGCGGCGGGATCAAATCCGATGGATTTATTAAGAGGAGTTAACCTCGCGGTAGAATCGACTATAAACTTCCTAAAACAAAAATCCAAAACCGTTTCGACAAACGAAGAGATTGTCCAAGTCGGAACTATCTCGGCAAATGGAGAAAAGGAAATCGGGCAAATGTTGGCCGACGCGGTTTCTAAAGTCGGCAAAGAAGGAGTTATTACGATTGAAGAAGCAAAATCATTCCAAACGGAGTTAGACGTTGTCGAAGGTATGCAGTTTGATCGCGGATATATTTCTCCATACTTTGTCACAAACTCCGAGAAGATGATTGCGGAGCTTGAAAATCCATATATTCTTATTCATGAGAAAAAGTTGTCGGGTTTGCAGCCGCTTTTGCCAGTTCTTGAGGCTGTCGTTCAATCTGGAAGACCTCTGCTTATAATAGCGGAAGATATTGAAGGCGAAGCGTTGGCTACTCTTGTCGTCAACAAACTCAGAGGCGGCCTCAAAGTTGCGGCGGTTAAGGCTCCAGGTTTCGGAGATAGAAGAAAAGCGATGCTGGAAGATATAGCCGTTTTGACAAACGGAACAGTAATTTCAGAGGACGTCGGCATCAAATTAGAGAACGTTAATATCGCGATGCTTGGTTCGGCAAAGAAAGTCGCGATTACTAAAGACGATACGACAATCATTGAAGGAGCCGGAAAAAAGGAAGAGATACAAGCTAGATGCGGTCAAATCAAAGTTCAGATTGAAGACTCGACTTCCGAATACGATATTGAGAAACTTAAGGAACGTCTCGCTAAGTTGTCAGGCGGAGTCGCCGTAATTAGAGTAGGCGGAGCCACCGAAGTCGAAGTTAAGGAAAAGAAGGATAGAGTCGACGACGCAATGCACGCGACGAAAGCGGCGATTGAAGAAGGAATCGTTCCAGGCGGAGGAGTCGCTTTGCTTAGAGCTATCGAAAAATTAGATTCTATTAAAGTTCAAAACGAGGATCAGAAAGTCGGGATCAACATAATAAGGCATGCTTTATCAACCCCTACTAGACAGATTGCGAACAACGCAGGCATCGAAGGTTCGGTCGTTGTTCATAAAATTCTAGAGAACAAGGAGTTTAATTATGGGTACGACGCGGCGACTGAAACATATACCGATATGCTGAAATCTGGGATTATCGATCCGACAAAGGTCGTTAGAACCGCTCTTCAAGACGCAGCTTCTATAGCGGGGTTGTTGTTAACGACGGAATGCGTAATCGTCGACAAACCAGAGCCGAAACAAACTCCAGAGATGCCGAATCCAGGAATGGGCGGCATGGGAGGAATGTATTAAAATCCCTTTAGCGTAAAATAATAAGGAACAGCGTAAAAAAATAACTCGCTGTTCCTTCCTTTCCTATGAAAATCTTTCAACTAATTGCTTGGATGCATTGGGAGCGGCATTAGTTTTAAACGGCATTGTTTAGAGATAAGAGTCGCATATAAGACGGCGTGGAGAATGTTAAAAAGATAAGCCGCGTGGAATAAAGAGATAAAGAAAGCCTTTGGAGCAATACAGGCTGAACGACAATAGTTTCGTTAATATACTGGAACAAAGTATTTTTGTAAGAAATTAGAATATGCAAGAAGAAAATAAACTTACTATAACTATAAAAAATAGTAAGCCGATAGAGCTAAATCAGTTTGCGTCTTCATTAGACGCATTATCGGCTCAATATGATTCTTTCTTAAAAAATCCGATATAGATTATGACAAGAATCAGAGAACGCTTTATATTTCTAACATAAAACAAGGAAGCATAATAATAGAATTATTTAGCAATGTTCTTCAAATAATAAAAGATTATCTGCCAATAGTAACTTTTTTTAAATATTTAAAAGATACCTTTTCTTATTTTTCGGGCAAAATCAAAGAAAAAAAATATGTATATTCAAAAAAAGATTGCGAACAACTTAACCAGCTTTTAAATATACCGGCGCAAGATAAAAATGGAAGTATTAATTTTGATTTATCCAAAAATAAAGGCAAGATAACTATTAATTGTATTGAAGCTAATGCTATTCAAAACGGTCTTAAAAAAGAACAAGAGGAACTCGATATAGAAAAACAACAAAAATTTCAGAAAGAATTAATGTATTGGGCTAGCGCAAGTTTTATTGCGAAAAACAAAAGGATTTCTAATAAAGTCATTATAGAAAATATAGATAAAAGTCCTAAAAATGTTACATTTATTAATGAAGAAGATGAAAAAATTGCCAAAAGTTATAATGGAAAATTTAAAAAAGATTGGCAAGACCTTAACTATATAGTAGACGTGGAAGTCCTTTATATCCAAGGCGTTCCTAAAACTTATAAAATACTAAAGTTATATGTTGATGAAATATACGACTAAACATAATAAGAAACATATTTTAATAAAAGGGGGCAATTACTTATAAAAAATCCTCTAGCAAATTATTTGCAAGACGCCAAGATATTTTTTATACAAATTTCCGTTTTACAGGATACAAGGGGATTATTAAAGTCATACTTTCAAATATTGCCGCGTATTTAAGAAATAATCCTTATATTAAAAACTTCGGTTTTTGCATTCGCAGAGTTTAAAAGTTATAATTAATGGGATTATATATTCGTCTTTCTGTGAGCAATGTCGATTGATTGCGTAATTCTTGCCGGCGGGCTTGGCTCTCGAATGAATTCGTCTACTTTGAAATTTTTTCAAACGATAGCCGACAAACCGTTGATTGAATACGTCGCGGACGCTTGCAAAGAAATTGCCGCGAATTCGATAATTACCGTCGTATCCAAACGTTTCAAAGATTATGGATTTCCTCTCGATACAAAAACCGTAGTTCAAAACCGCCCGAGCGGAACCGCAAACGCCGTTTTGCAAGCGATGCCCTTGCTAAATTCCGAATATACGATCGTAATGTACGGCGACGCATTTTTGGCTGAAAGAAGTTGCCTCAAAGAATTGGCCGAAGCTCCAGGCGACGCTGTATTTATTGCGACGGAACTTCCCAACAATTTGTCTTGCATGCCGTACGGCCGCGTTATCACAGACGGCGATAAATTCCAAAAAATAGTTGAATTTAAAGACGCGACCGATACCGAAAAGCAATGTAATCTCGTTAACTCCGGAATTTATAAATTCAAAACTAGTATTTTAAAAAAGTTTATCGACAATGTTCAAAAAAACAATGCCGCAAAAGAATATTACCTAACGGATATCCTTGAAATATTGAAAACCAACGGCTTTGAAGTTTCAGCGTTAAAAAGTCAAGAATATCGACTCTTTCACGGAATTAACACTATGCAGGATTTAGCCGTCGCTGAAGAAATAATGCAAACAAAATTACGAGAAAAATTTATGAAATCAGGAGTGAAGTTGCTAGCTCCAGAATCCGTCTATTTTTCATTTGACACGGAAATAGAAAACGACGTCGTAATAGAACAAAACGTTGTTATTAAAGGGAAAGTTAAAATCAAATCTGGAGCTAAAATTAAGGCTTTCTCATATATTGAAAACTGCGAAATTATGGAAAACACCTCGATCGGTCCGTTTGCAAGGCTCCGCAACGATACTAAACTGTTAGAAAATTCTTGCGTTGGAAACTTTGTGGAGGTAAAAGGTTCCGTCGTAGGGAGCAATTCTAAAATAAAACATTTATCCTATATAGGAGACGCGACCATAGGGAATAATTCTAACGTTGGCGCAGGGACGGTAATATGCAATTACGACGGCGTGAGGAAACATAAAACGCATATCGGAGACGAAGCGTTTATAGGTTCGAATTCAACGTTAATATCGCCGATAACAATCAACAAAGGAGCAATAATCGCGGCGGGCAGCGTTATAGACAAAGACGTCCCTCCCGATAGTCTCGCGATTTCAAGGAGCGAGCAAAAAAATATACTTGGAAAAGCCGCTCAAATTTGGGAACGAAAGAGAAAGTAATATATTCTAAAAGAAAAACATAACGATATCGGCTATCAGTATTTTAATTATAGATAAATACGATAATTTCCAACAAGTATGCGTAAGTATATGTAAAATCAAAAAAAAAAAAAGATGAAAATACGAGCGGAAGAGAGTATAATGATAAAAAGAAACAATGAATAATTTAGTAAAATTAGAATAGGGAAAGAACAATGAGAAATAAGATAGGGATTAGCAT
>JAISID010000031.1 GCA_031262205.1 Holosporales bacterium
ATTATATATCATACTAAAAAGCTACGAAGAGAAGGTAAAATAACCGAATCATATTCATGTCATGATTTTAGACATTATTTTGCCGTAATGGAGTATCGTAAATATAAAGACGTACATCGCCTCTCTAAGTTACAGAATCGTATCTTAAGTCTCTTGACGAATACGATAGTTATAACTTACCTTTTGTATAGATTATGACGCTTTTTATTCGTCGCTTTCCGCGACCTGTCGTAATGCTAAAAATGCTTCTTTTAACGTTTGACTAACAGCGGAGTCTGGTTCGTCTAAAAGCATTGACTGATAAATGTTTAAATAGTTTATCCTGATACGATGAAACAAATGTAAAAAATGTCGTAAGAAACTTATGCAATCGAGAATAGCTATTTCTGTCCCATCGGTTTTTTCGTAAAATGTAGCCGCATACTCGGCTACGATTGGTTCGATTATTTCAGTGGTTATAAAAAGATAGTTGTGGATTTTATTTGGCGCTTTAATAATTTTGCTCAAAGCTATGTCGATATCGTTTTGAGTAACGCGTTTCATTTTTATCTCATAAACGGTAACGACTGAATTTTCATTTACAAGACAAATTTCAATATCTCCTAATGCCCCTGTTTGAATATCTGCCGCATTATGCGAGTTCAACGGCAATATATATTCATGTAAAGTTTTTTCAATAGACTTATAAGCGGCGGCAATTACTAACACAGGTAAACGACTTGCATTTTTACAAGAAATGTGTTGTTTAATAAGAGAAACAATAGCTTCAGACGATAATGGTAAGGAATCTTCTTGTTTTAATGCATTTAGAAGCGAGGTTATCCTAGCTGATTTTTCATTACGCAGCAATATCAGTATTCGCACTACTACGACAAAAAGTATATCGGCTTGAATACGCTTTTTCGCCACGTCTTCAAGTAGCTCAAGAGATTTTTTATAAAGTTCTCGCGGCCTGCCGATTAATTCTTTATTGGTTGTTAATGGATAATCTATATTGCGTAAAGTCGGAGTCAAAAAAGCTGTTGTATGATTGACTGGTAATCGATTATCGCTAATGAATTTTGTCAGATAGCGTTCATCATATGTTCTACCTGAAAAACAATCCATACCGCCGATCTCGGTATAAGGCTTACGGGGATCAACATTGGGTTTGTCTAATTTAGCTAATAAACAGGACATTAATAGACGAACTCCAGAACGATTGCTTATGCAACGACAGACGTAGTTAACTCGTTCGCCTATCGCTGGGTCGCCAACAACTGATGAATTTGACATTTCCGCATGTTTATAAATATTTTGTAATATTTCTTCTGGAGTCACTTAAATAACCTATTTTGTTCCTGCGGCTTGTAATTCGTCCATAAAATTTCCGTACGTTTATCTTTTGTTGAATGAATGGTTCTATACTGGTCTCTTATTTTAACCCAACGATCATGTTTAAATAGTTCGTCCATCAGCGGATGATCGTAACCAGAAATAGCAACCATTCCTTTGCATCTATTAACTGCTACGGCAAATTCATAATACTGCTCTTCACTCATTTCATACCCATAAGCATTGCTATCTCCGCGCGTAGCATGTAAATACGGTGGATCGCAATAAAAAAGTGTTTGCGGATTATCATATAAATTTATTATATCGATTGCCGGGCGATTTTCTATCTGAACGCGACGCAATCGTCTAGCAATTTCGTCTAATGCATACGTACCGCTAAGCCAACGGGAAACTGCCCCCGACATACCTGCCCGGCTAGTGGTTTTACAATTAGCCCAGCGCCCAAGCGATGCCGTCTGAGCCAAACCAGTGCGCGTTTGACGAGCTTTGATGTAAAATCGTCTAGCTCGTTCTATGTCGCTAATTTTGGTCTTATCTCCGTAAATGGCAATACAATATTCTTCTCTAGAAAAAGGGGTAAGAGAAATGAGTTTTATTAGTTCTTCATATTGATCCCGAAGCACGCGAAAAAAATTTACAACTTCGCCATCGATATCATTGTAAGTTTCCACTGGCGTGGGAACTCGGTTAAGAAGAACCGCCCCAGAACCGGCGAACGGCTCGCAATAATGACAACATTCCGTTGGTAATAAAGGCAAAAGCCAATTAAGATGTGAAAATTTTCCACCATACCAACCAAATGCAATACGACGTTTTACATGCGGTCCGGATTTAGAAACCTCTTTAGCATCATATTCATTCAAATAGATTGCCGAGGTTTTACGACTACTTCCTGAAATTTGCGGTGCCTCGCCTCTAGTAACTTCCTCTAGATCAATCGTCATACATATTAGGCGGCAGGATAAAACTTACATATAAATGATAACATAACCCCGCTATCTATGAGATAACAAAATTTTCGCACTACAATGCCTCTAGCCGCTATCATTCAGCAGCCTTAGCGGCCGTTTCAACCAGCGGTCGCATTTCTTGTATATAAACCGTTTCTTATAGGATACTGAGAAATGATCCCGAATGTAATTTATATCAATTCTTAAAATGATTATTGCCAAAAGAGGCAAACTAATGATATACATAAAGTGGTGTTCCTTGGTAGCTCAGTTGGTAGAGCAAGTGGCTGTTAACCACTGGGTCGGCGGTTCGAGTCCGTCCCAAGGAGCCACTATTGGTGTCGTTTGACGGATATTCTCGAAATTCTAATTGCAACTGTTGATAATTAAATAAGCAAGCAAAAATAAGCCGTCTCTCGAGATTAGAATGTGGAAGCCGACCTTATCCTAAGGAGGGAAAGAGGATTTATTAGGCTAAATTCAGAAAATCAAAAGTGGTGCCCAGAGCCGGAATCGAACCAGCGACACAGAGATTTTCAGTCTCTTGCTCTACCGACTGAGCTATCTGGGCTTTAGAGAACAGTATGACAGAAATATTGATTTATCGCAAGGATAGTTCTCGGGCAAAAATTGCGATTAAAGAGGCCTTGACGATTATTCAAAAATAGCGAAAAGCCGCCGAAGGAAAACAGATATTTATAAATGAAGAATTTGTGTTTTTAAATGTCGTATGATAAATTCTTTTTATAACAGATTGTATTATTAATTATTTATGAGTTTGCGTAGAATAGGGATACTCACTTCTGGCGGGGATTGTTCTGGATTAAATTCAATTATACGCGCCGCTTACATTAGGGCAAAAACGCTTGGATATGAATTATTTGGAATAAAGAGAGGCCTTAAAGGACTCCTGACCGACCCGCCGGAATATGTTGCATTAAACGACGATATTTGCAACGATTCTATGCTTACGACGGCGGGCAGCATTATATATTCCGATACTCGAGCGATTAAAGAATCTGGCCGTTCAGTCGATGAAATAAAAAGTTTATTAAGAAGCGGCTATAAGAAGTTAGCATTAGACGGTCTGATTTGCATTGGAGGAGACGGTAGCCTTAAAATTGTTTCCGAATTGTTGATTTGTAACGGTCAAGACTTAAATGTTGTTTCAGTCCCAAAAACTATTGATAACGATGTTAACTATACTGATTTAGCTATTGGTTTTCAAACGTCTGTAGAAGTCGCTGTAAATGCGGTTGACAATATAACGTCTACGGCGAGAAGCCATGAGAGAGCCATAGTTGTTGAAGTTATGGGGCGAGGAGCTGGATTTATTGCCATGAATGTCGGCATTGCATCTGGGGCAGACGTGATTTTAGTTCCAGAGTTTAAATATGATATTGAAAAAGTAAAGGCAAAGGTTAAGAGTTGTTTTAGTTCGGGGAAGGGTTATTGCATATTAATTGTTGCAGAATCAGTTGAAGCCGATGATTTTAAACATGATAAAAATTATGTGGACGACGTCGTAAAATACACGCAGATTACCTATAAAGGCATAGCTCGACATATAGCTAATGAAATAAAAGAAACGGGGATAGAATCAAGATATGTTAAATTAGGACATGTTCAAAGGGGCGGCAAGACTTCAATCAACGATAGGCTTCTTGGCTCTATGTTTGGCGTTGAAGCCGTGAATTTAATTAATAACCATGATTATGGAAAATTACTTTGTTATGTTAACAACAAGATAGAAACGATTGATATAAAAACTGCCGTTAAAAATCCAAATAAAACTTTATCAAAAGACGATCCTTACGTTAACATTGCTAAGCAATTGGGGGTATATGTAGGTGAGATATAATCCAATAGTTTTGGTTTATATATGCCTGGTTTCTATTCCCTTTTGTAATGATTCAATCGCTGAAATCAAAAGCGGATTATGTAGTCCGTATTATATGTCGATAAAAGCTAATAAAGTTAATGCTCATGTCGGCCCGGGCAAAGATTATAGAATTAAGTTTGAATATATTTTAAAGGGTTTGCCGGTTATCGTAGTCGCTAAGTACGACAACTGGTTTAAGATAGAAGACCCAGATAGAGACTATGGGTGGCTTCATAAAAGTCTGCTATCGCCGGAGCGTTTTGTGATTTCAAGAAACCAGGACGTTGCTCCTATAATGAGCAATTCAAACGATTCTTCCAATATAATCGCCAGGGTAAGCAGAAACGTTGTTATGAAGTTACGATCAATTCGCGGGAATTGGTGTAAAGTTGAATTGAACTACGACGGCAAAAAAATTTCGGGGTGGATTAATAGAGGAAACGTTTTCGGAATAATGAATAACGAAGGCTAGTTTTGCCAATGTTAAAAAACTTGATTCGCCCCGATATTTGGAGATCATCTTCCTAACTCCTCAACGAGCGACCATAATTTGGAAGTTAGATTTTTATCTTAAGTAGTTGCAAACCGTTTTAAATTTTGCTACCGCAATTTATTTGTCGTAAGAATCCTAGTTTGGCCATCGTATGTTCAAGGAATAATTCCATTAGTTTATTTAGGAGATATCTAATAATATTTATCTTTTGGCTCCCGCGATTATACCGATTTATTACGCGTAACTTGTCAAGGGACGCTTCGCTCTATTGCCCTTGACAAGTCGCTTTATAAATCGGTCGAGATATCCTCGTTCCAAAAGATAAATATTATCGGGGGACGGGTTTTATCGTGTAGTCTTGTTACTCGTCGTTAACATCGGTATTCTTGGGTTTGAGGAGGAACGTTTGCAGCGGGGACTAATGCGTTAACGTCGCTAAATGGAGAGATAAATATTAGTATCGTCCTCTAATATGCAACAACCAAAGTTGAAGTTGAAATTCACAAGTAAGCGTTTAAAGTAATCCGTTTACAAAACTACCTTGCGTCAGGGGAATGATTCCGTAAATTATTCTTGAGGCCGAAGATAGGCCTATCTTACAATTATAAATAATATGCATCTTAATATCTGCTAGAAGCGTCTAGTACTTATCTTGTGATTTTTAGAAGGAATCTTCTCATATTAACGAATAATTCGATATACTACAAAGTTTTTATAATACTTAGCCTTGCTATTTTTGGTTGGTATTTTTTTACTCCTCAGCCTGGATTATCTGAAAAAGCTATTCATATGCTTATCGTCTTTGTGGCGGTAATGATTAGCGCTATGTTAGAAATTTATACTCCTGTGCTTCTCTTCCTTATTGGAATAGTTGTTTTAAATTTAACCAACACTATTGACGTAAAGCAGAGCTTTAGAGGATTTTCGAATATTATTCCTTGGCTGCTGTTCTCTATTTTATCCTTGGCCAAAGCGATAACAAAAACGACGTTAGGTTTGAGAATTGCCTACATATTTATGAGATTCTTTGGGCGAGGAATAATAGGTTTGTCTTACAGCATAATATTAACCGAGGTCTTTGTCGCTCCGTTTATGCCGAGCAATACCGCCAGGGTTGCAAGCATTGGATTGCCGCTTGTGAAATCGTTGTCTAAATATGTTTCATCCAACGTGAAAGGAGTTTCTGAAAAAGCCGTGGGAGGATATCTCTCGATTTTGTGTACGGCAAGTTGCGCTGTTTGTAGCGCTATGTATGCGACGGGGATGGTTTCTAATGCCTTGATATTAGATATAGCGACTGCTGCGGGCGTGGGAATCACTTGGATTTCCTGGCTTAAATTTACAATTTTGCCTTGCGCGATTATACTTCTGCTTCTTCCCGTTATAATCAGCGCGATTATTAAGCCGAATGTAAAAAGCCTTGAAACGTTAAGAGAACAGGCGGCCAGGAATTATAAACAACTAGGAAGCATGACAAAAGAAGAAAAGTTCATTGCGATTGTTTTCACGGGAATGTTGTTAATGTGGATTTTTTCGAAGTACATTGGGGTTCCAATATTAGTTACAGCTCTGATTGGACTCTGTATTTTTTTAATCTTTGGAACGCTGGATGTTAAAGACATCTTGTCTAACGACAGCGCGTTTAACTCGGTAATGATTATCGGCTTGTTAATGTCGTATGTGAATAATATGACGTCGCTCGGAGTAATCGATTGGTTTACAGGAGTTACCTCGGGTTTTGTGGGGAGCCTTAACAAGGAAATATCGTTTTTTGCATTAGCGATTATATATTTCTTTGCCGCATACTTTTTTAGCGGCGAGAGCGGCAAAGTAACGGCCTTATACGCTCCGTTTTTGGCTACGGGTTTAACGTTAGGCGTTGATAAAACAACGGTTGCTATGACGCTTGCGGTTTTCAGCGCTCTGCCGGATGTTTTGACGCATTATACGGCTCCAATCTCAATATTAATGTTTTCGTCTGGGTATGTTTCGGCTAGAAAATGGGCGTCGACCGGCATTGCTTTAGCCGTAATTATTATGCTCATTTGGTTTTCCTACGTCTGGTTTTTAATCCATTAGGCTTGGATTTTTACGTTCCTAGTATTTTTATAATGTCTCGAATGGATTTTATTTTTCTTATATTGACGTCTTTTGATTTTTCGAAATCGTCCGTTTTGTAAGAACAGAAGATTTCCGTAAAGCCAAGTTTTTGAGCTTCCTTTATTCTTGAATACGCCAGGTGAGATTGACGCGCTTCGCCGGATAAACTAACTTCTCCGAAAAATACGGAGCCTTTGGGCAAAGGTTTTTGAAACGCAGACGACACGATTGCAGCGATAACAGGCAAGTCTGCGGCGGGTTCGGTTATTCTTAAACCGCCGGCTATATTTAAATAAACGTCTTTATTTGAGAAGTTTATCTTACATCGATTTGACAATACGGCGACTAACATAGCGAGTCTGTTGGAATCAAATCCGACTGAAGACCTTCTGGGAATCGCAATGCTTGTATGGGAAACAAGAGCTTGTATTTCCGAGAGAATCGGTCTTGTTCCTTCGATGCCGGAAAATACGGCGACTCCGCTTACGTTTTCATTATGTTCCGATAGAAAAGCGGCGGATGGATTGGATATTTCTTCAAGGCCGGTTCCAGTCATTGCAAAAACGCCTATTTCATCAGTTGGACCGTAACGATTTTTCTCCCCTCGCAATATCCGATAATCGTAAGATTTATCGCCTTCAAAATACAGTACGCAGTCGACCATATGCTCCAAAGTCTTAGGACCGGCGATTGCTCCTTCTTTGGTTATATGTCCCACTATTATGACGATTACATCGTTGTTTTTAGCAAAATTTACTAATTCTTGAGTACAAAATCTTACCTGCGAGATGCTTCCAGGCGGCGATTGAATTAGCTCTGAAGAGATTGTTTGAATAGAATCTATAACGACTATGCTATTGTGTTTCAGACTACTTATAGATTGAAGTATTTGTTGTAAGCTAGACGAGGCGGCAATCTTTAGTTGAGGATTGTATATTTGCAGTCTATTTGCTCTGAGCATAACCTGTTTGATAGATTCTTCAGCGGAGATGTACACGAAGTTGTCAAGCCCTTTAATGTCGGCTAGGATTTGCAAGAGAAGAGTGGATTTTCCAATCCCTGGAGGCCCTCCAAGCAGTATAACGGCTCCGTCGATTAATCCTCCGCCGAGAACTCTATTAACTTCGTTTGATATTGTTTTATGGCATTTTGAGGTCGAGTAGTCTGTTTTCTCCATGCCGTCGCAAATTGAAACAAAAAAGTCGTCTGGAACTGGCGCTTGTTTTGTTGTTTTAACATCTGAAACAATTTCCTCTACAATACAATTCCAGGCTTTGCAGACGTCGCATTGTCCCATCCATTTTGAAAATGTCGAGCCGCATTCCTGGCAAACAAACTTTGAAATAGGTTTTGTCATCGATATTAGATTTAGTATTATTCACGCAAATTATAACATAGCGGTTTAATATGCGTTTGTTTAGATTAAGACTGATTCAAAAAGGCTATCGTGGAGGAACCCTTTTCTATGAATATAGGAATCTTCTATTAGGTATTTGTAGCTGACTAGTTTGTTGGCAGCGGTTTTTTCAACCGTGTTTCTTGCGTATAATTTGAAGGACACCCCCCTTGCTATGCTATAGATAACTATTAGAGCGCCTTTAAAGTAATGGTTTTGGCAGTGAGGCTTTATTCATGATCGTCTTGGTTTTTGGTATCATTTTGTTAAATGCCCGAAGAGAAAACTTATAACAGGAAGTAAAAGATAAACTATTATTCTTGTAATTAAGTTAGTGTTAAGAAAACTAAGAATTGCAGATTTATGATCTTTCTTTATCTTTTTTATTATCTCTTCCATTTTAATTTTTAAGTACTCCTCGATATCAGGTTCTTTAGTAATAACCTTTTCAATTGATGTCTTTAAAGTTGGTTTTATTAATTCTTGAGTTCTTGGGTTCTCAAATGTTTCGACAAACCTGAATATGTACGGTTCTGATTTCATATAATCTGTTATTTGCTTATCAATATTAAAATCATCATTCTTTTTAGGCGTCATTGGAAACATCTTCCTTTTTAATAAGGTGCTCTGCGGGGACTTTCCCTTCTGGGAAACCGTCCTTATCTATATAAAGAACATTTCTTTCCGTTAGAAGCATAACGCTTATCGCGAATCTCAAAAAACTTTGCGAATCTTTAAACTTCCATTTGTCTAAGACTTCCTTAAATTTTTCATAGTCTCCATTGTCTAGTTTTAACGTTAGTTCCTCGTTGCCAGTTATTTCTTTTACCGCCATTTTCCTATCACCTTTAACCTCTCCATGGGAACGATTTTCTAAATTCAAGATATGTTACCCATAAATACTTTAACAAATTATTTATGGTAGGCCAAGGTATGAGTCCTTAACTTAGCGCTTACGGGGCATCAGAGTTTACTGGTTAACTAACTTCAAATATGCTTCTCTTAAATCTTTTGTAATTTCGCCAAGTTTGAAAGTTTGATTTTCTATCCTTCCGACGGGAACTACTTCGGCGGCCGTACCCGTTATGAATACCTCGTCGACGTTCTCCAATTCCTCAGGAGCCATGTTTCTAACATAGACTTTGTATCCCTTTTGTTTGGCGATTTCTATTATCGTTTGTCTTGTGATTCCGTTTAAAAATGCATGGGGAGCCGGCGTATGGACTTCGTCTTGAATAACAAAGAATATATTTGAACCGGTGCTTTCAGCCATGTATCCTCTGTAGTCTTTTAGTACTGCGTCGTCAAAACCTTTATCGCGAGCCTTATTTTTGCAAATAACGCCAATCATATATAAGCCCGAGGCTTTCGCTGCTGTTGGAGCTGTTCTCGGGTCTGGTCTCGCCCAATCGGCCCAACATAAACTTATGCCTTTTTCTTTATCGAAATGAAACGGACGGTTCCAAACGGCTATCATAGCGTTTACAGAAGAGTTTCTTGAGAAGACTTCTAAATTTTCCGAACCTCGCCAAATTAAAGGTCTTATGTATGCGTTTGTTAAATTATTTTTTGCTAAAGTCGCTAAGACGGCGTCGTTAAATTCTCGAACTGTATATTTTGGCGTTAAGTCTAATATTTCCGCAGATTTAAGAAGTCTTTCATGATGTTCTTGCATTTTAAAGACTTTCCCGTTGTAACTTCTTTCGCCTTCAAATACCGCGCTTCCATAATGGAGGCTGTGAGTTAGAACGTGAACCTTCGCTTCTTTTGACGCGACAAATTCTCCATTAATCCATATAAAGCCTTCCGAACTATTCATATATACCTTCTTAGCGGCTGGTTTGTTTAGAAGATAGTGCTTTGTGATTTTAATGTCAATTTGATAATTATTAATTATATACTATGCGTTGTTTGTTTTCTATCCTTGGATTTTGTTTTTAGATACTGCCTCATTACTTTTTTATAATAGGCTTTATTATAATTTTCTCTGCTTGAATGATACATCTTTGTCGCCTTTTCCCAGCTTCCATATCTATTACGCAAATTTTTTAATAAATTTGCGGCGTAAGAAATATTCTTCTCAGGCTCCAGCATGTCTTCAACCGACGCGAAATTACGTTTATGGGTTTTATAATGCAATTGCGAGCAACCGACGCTTATATTTTTACTGCCTTCTTTTACCGACGACTTAATAAAGTTTGCCGCGTTTTCCTTTGATTTAAATCTATACGTCTTGCCAGATTTATTTACGACGTACGGCATATGATTAGACTCGACGGCTATTATTGAATTTAACATATTATCTGGTATGCCGTTGTTTTTTTCTTCTTTTGCTATTATGTTTAGCAAGGCCGATTCGTTCGAATCGACGGTCGCATCGTTTTTATGCGTCGCTAAATTATTACTGGCTTCGCATCCAGTAAACAATACGCTTCCAATGATTAACAGAAATCTAAGAAACAATATATTTTTTATAACGAAGAATACGTTATATGTTATCAAACGAAGCGGTGAAATTCAACAATGAACCCTGGTTCTCTTAGCCTAAGCCCCCCCAAAATGCTTGATGAAAGCATTGATTCTGCCGGTCGTCTCTTCTTTTCCTAGGATGCTTATGATTTGAAAAACACTGGGAGAAACGAGTTTGCCGCATAAGGCCGCTCTTATGCTTTGCGCTATTTCAATTAACTTCACGTTTTTGGCGACGGCCAATTCTTTTACGGCGGCGCACAGTTCGTCTTCTACGATAGGCTCCATATTGTTTATGATTTCAATAACATCCTTTAATAAGCTCAAGTGGCTAGAGGTTGCGTATTTTTCGCATGAAATATCATACTTGTCTGGCGATTGAATATATATCGTCGCCGTCTCGGCAAGCTCCAGAATAGTCTTAGCTCGTTCTTTTAATCCATCCATTCCCTTTAATATGAAATCTTTTTGTTTATCGTTAATCTCGTATTTTAAGAAAAGCGTTAAATAATTCATAAGGGATTCGTTGCTGCGTTGCCTTATATAATGAGCGTTAAGATTCTGCAACTTTTTGATATCGAATCTTGACGGAGATTTCCCGACGGTGTCGAAGCTAAACCACTCGATCGCCTGTTCTCTTGAAATTATTTCGTCGTCGCCATGACTCCAACCAAGCCTTAATAGGTAGTTTAATATAGCTTCTGGCAAATAACCAAGTTCTCTATATTCGACAGCGCTTGTAGCCCCGTGTCTTTTAGAGAGTTTAGCTCCGTCTGGTCCATATATAAGCGGGATGTGTCCAAACCTTGGAATATCCCATCCGCAAGCCTTGTATATTTGAATTTGTTTAAATGTATTTGTCAGATGATCGTCTCCGCGAACGACGTGAGTTATTCCCATATCGTGATCGTCGACGACCACAGACAGCATATATGTAGGCGTTCCGTCAGACCTTACTAGAACGAAATCGTCGAGTTGCGAGTTTTCAATTGTCACTTCCCCTTGAACTAAATCGTTTACCGTTGTTTTGCCGCCAAACTCCGCTTTAAGGCGGATTACAGGATTTGCGTTTTTAACTATTTTATTGTTGCGGCATGTCCCGTCGTACTTATATGCGTTTCCATCTTTTAAAGCTCTCTCTTTTTTGAGAGCTAATTCCTCCGGCGAGCAATAACAATAGTAAGCCATGTTTTTATTTACAAGCTCTTTTGCTATTTCAACATGTCTCTCTGCTCGTTTTGATTGTATGACCGGCTCCTCGTCCCAATCTATATTCAGCCACTTTAATATTTCAAAAATTAACTTGGTGTTTTCATTAGAAGAACGCAGTTTGTCCGTATCTTCAATACGCAATAAAAACTTACCTTTGGCGTGTCTAGCAAATAGCCAGTTAAATAACGCTGTTCTAACCGAACCAATATGCAAAACTCCGGTTGGACTGGGGGCGAATCTAACCCTAATGGACATTATTGTTTTCTTCGTTAGGCGTTAAATCCGTTAAATCAATGTCGTTTAGCGAGGTTGCGTCGTTATTGCTGAAATCTTCTTCCTCGTCGTCGTTATTGTCGTCGTTCGCGTTTAAGTCTTCCGAAAAAATATTTGATTCGGATTCTTGCTCTTGAGAGTTTAGATTAAATGGATCGTTTCCTTCTATTAAACTTCGTTTAGCGATCGTTTCCAATCCTTCAAGCGAGATAGCTTCCTCCGCTATTTCTCGAAGAGCGATAATAGTCGGCTTGTCGTTATCTTTTGGAACGGACGGTTGCGCTCCTCTGGCAATATCCTTTGCTCTTTTTGTTGCCATTAAAACCAATTCAAATCTGTTGTTAACTTTTTTGATACAATCTTCAACCGTGACTCTGGCCATATTCAATATTTAGGATACATTTAATTACGAATTAGTGTATCACAAGAAAGAGCAATATTAAACGCGTAAAAAACTACATAGCTCGTAAGGATGTTAGTGATCATTCCCTGACCCTTACAGTAATGCTTTTATAAGCGTTTTTACAAATGGGTTACTCATAGATATTCAAGCGCCGCCGTTGCAACTTGTTTATCGCGAGTATCCTGATTTGATCATTGTACATTAATGGTATATATATATTTATCTTTTGGCGTACGCGATTATACCGATTTACTACGCGCAGCTTGTCAAGAGACGCTTCGCTTTGCTCGCTCTAAAGCCCTTGACAAGTCGCTTTATAAATCGGTCGAGATATCCTCGTTCCAAAAGATAAATATTATTGGGGGAAGGTTTATGTCTTCAACGTCGTTTACTTGCCGTTAACGCCGGTATTCTGGATTCTGAAAAGGGAGCGCTTGCGACAGCAGGCTAATATGCTGTCGCTAAATAAAGAATTGACAACGCTATGCAAAATGATATAAGATAATTTTCACCCGTCTTTTTTTAAGAGAAGTTAAGGAATTATGATCAGACCGATTATTGGATATTGTTTGTTTTTATCGCTTGCGTTTTTATTGCGCAGAAACAGAAAAACAGGGCTTAGCAAAAGCTGGAAATCAGTTGTTTTCGGCGTCTTATTTCAAGTAGCTGTGATTTTTGCTTTAACGAATTTGCCGTTGTTTGTAACGGGGCTTGAATACGTCGCAAACGGCGTTATGAAATTAAAAGACGCGACGGTCGAAGGCTCTAAATTTGTGTTTGGATATATAGGAGGCGGAGATTTGCCTTTTGATTTAAAAGAAGGCCGCTCGCCTTTTGTGTTTGCGTTTCAAGCGTTGCCCACGGTTATAATATTCGGGGCGTTAGCCGCAATTTTAACATATTTGAAAATCTTACCTTTTTTGTCAAAGGTTGTCGGATATCTCTTTAAGCTCGTTTTTAATGTTAAGGATTCTATAGGAATAGTGGCGGCGGCGAAAATATTTGTCGGTCAATTAGAAGCTCCTCTTTTGATAAAACATAAACTCTCGGCTCTTAGCCGCTCCGATATGTTTATTATTATGACGCTTGCCTTTGCTACGGCTTCCGCTTCCGTAATGCCGATATATGCGGACGCAATATCTCACGTTTGTCCAGGCGCAATGAAACATATGTTAATTTCAAGTTTCATATCCGTTATATCTGCATTGATTATTTGTTCGCTTATTATGCCGTCCGAAGAAAACGAGTTTGCTACGATGGAAACGAGTAACCCCGAGCCAAAACCGTATTCAAGTTTCATGGAAGCTATGTCGAAAGGATTGTCGGACGGAGCGTTTGTTTGGTGGTGCATAGTCGGTTCTTTGATTGGAACGGTGGCTCTTATTGCTTTTGTGAATTATATTCTTGCATTATTCCCCGACTACGCAGGTTCTCCAATTACTCTACAAAAAATATTAGGTTTAATTATGTATCCGTTTGCTTGGTTAATTGGAGTGCAAAATCAAGATTTAACAGCCGTTTCTGAAATCATTGGAACTAAAGTAGCTTTGAATGAAGTAATCGCGTTTTTTGATTTGGCGAAAGCAAATATTTCGGCTGATAGCGTGATTAAAACCGTGTATGCAATAAATAACTTTGGCAATTTTTCATGTATTGGGATTACGATTGGAGGGCTTACAGCTCTTGCTCCAGGACAAAAATGCATAACTGAAATAGCGTGGAAATCTTTTGGAGCCGGTCTTTTGGCAAGCGGATTAACAGCG
Source organism: Holosporales bacterium (assembly GCA_031262205.1). Lineage (GTDB taxonomy): Bacteria > Pseudomonadota > Alphaproteobacteria > RUG11792 > RUG11792 > JAISID01. Next base: position 14,277 of record JAISID010000031.1, read on the forward strand.
GCTCTTATGGGGATTTTGCTAGCTTTCTAGTTGCTAAAAACAGGATATAAATTCTGAATATAATTTATAAAGAAGCGGTTTTGATAGAACAAATTGCTAAAGACAATTTAATAACCGCTTAAACGGCAGCGCTTTTTTTCATTGAAGACTGCGGCTCAAAATGTTTCACGTGAAACATTTTTTGTTTTTACTTAATCGCGACGGCTTCCTCTTCTTTGTTTATTAAACGTTTTATGTTGTCTAAATGCGTGTATAGTAGGAAGAAAAGGGTTCCTATGGCAAACAGCAAGACGTCTAATTTAGCGTCGCCGACTATATAACCGTATAATGTTAAAACTGTAAAGGATACGCTTAACAATATAGAGGCGAGCGAGGAAACCCTAGTGATTTTTGCCGTAAGCGCCCAAATGATTATGGAAACTAATGCGAAACCTGGGGATAAAGTAAGAAATATTCCAGCGGAAGTCGCAACGCCTTTTCCGCCTTTGAATGAGAGCCATATGGGATAGACGTGCCCGATAATGCAGAAAAATACGGCGACAAGAGCGTATGGGTTACATACGAAAAGTTTAACGAAAAGAGAAAATAGAATCCCTTTTGTTGCGTCGATTAATAAAGTTAGGGCTGCTTGTTTTTTGTTTCCGGTTCTCAAAACATTTGTCGCTCCGACGCTATGCGAACCAAAATTTCTTAGATCGATACCGCTCCCAAATTTAGCGAGAAGGAACCCAGTGGGGATGGAGCCGACAATATAGCCGATTACGCATAATGTTAATAAATTCATCTGTTATGTCAAATTTTAATTTTCTTAGTTTTATCGATTATACAACATCTCGTTTTTTGACGAAGTTTAAATTTGTTATTTGGGGGAAATGCGGCGTTTAATTTTGTCTTGGATTATATAAATGCAACGGCATTCTGCTTATTAGCTTGCGGAGCGGCGAGGGAATGTAGTATAAACAATATACTACACATATTCTTGGACGATTAAGACATGGCTAAATTATATTTCTATTACTCCGCGATGAATGCTGGGAAAACTACAAAACTTCTTCAAAGTAGTTTTAACTACAAAGAAAGAGGACTTGATACATTGCTTTACACCGCCAAGATTGACGATAGATTCGGCGAAGCTAAAATCGCGTCTAGAATAGGTCTTTCAGACGATGCGTATACTTTTGACAACAATCTTAATCTCTTCGATGATATTTCAAAAAGAAGAGCTAAGAACACAGCTTGCGTATTGGTGGACGAAGCGCAATTTTTAAGCAAAGAGCATGTTAAACAATTGTGTAAAGTCGTAGACGAGTTGAATATTCCCGTATTAACTTACGGCTTGAGAACTAGTTTCTTGGGAGAAGCCTTTGAGGGAAGTTTATATTTGCTGCTTTGGGCGGACGAACTTGTGGAGGTCAAAACCATTTGTCATTGCGGCAAAAAAGCGACTATGAATGCGAAGTTTGACTCAAATGGGAATATTGTGAGAAGCGGCGCTCAAATAGATATTGGGGGGAATGAAAAATATATAGCTCTTTGTAGGAAACATTATTGGGAAGGCAAGTGTTCAAAAGCAGATAAATAATGTGGACATGGAACGATGTAGGCATTGTTTTATCGTCTAAAAATCACGGCGAAAAATACAAGATTATCGATGTTTTCACAAAACGTCATGGAAAGTTTGCAGCATTGTATCAGGCATCGAAGGTAAGCAGCTTTTCCATATTTTCGAAGGTGGATATAGATTATTTGTCTAGAAACGAGACTTCTTTAGGCTTTTGGAAATTGAAAAATGAAAAGCAAAATTGGATATATTTGTTAAATTCAGGGAGTCATCTTTTGGTTTGCCAGGGAATCTGCTTTCTGTTAAATAAAGCCTTGCCCCACGCGTTGCCACATAAAAACCTATTTAATTTTGCGGAATACATAGCCGATAATATACAGAAATTCTCGGAACGCGAGGTATTGTCGTTGTATGCATATTTCGAGTTTGTTTTGCTGGAGAATGCTGGTTTCGGATTAGACCTCGGCGAGCAGAATACAGATGTTTCTGAATTATGGAAATTATGGAAGAGGCATGAATTTACATGCGACGCATCGAGAGGCGATATAAAAAACTCTTTGGAAAATACAGGGAATGCAATAGAAAGAAATATCTCGCATTTAGCAAATAATCACTTCAGAATGGCGATTTGCCGACTCGTATGATTTTCTTTAGTTGTGAGTAAATGGAATCGTTTTTTTGCGAACCGTAGATAGAATGCGCATAAACGAATATACTTAGGGGTTCTGAATATTAAAGTAATCCGCCTATAAAAAGAGGCATTAGCTCATAGCGGGGGCTGATGTCTAGTTATAAGGGGAAAATTATATACAAAGCATATAACTATAATATTTATCTTTTGGCGTACTTCGATTATACCGATTTATTACGCATAGCTTGTCAAAGGACGCTCTCTTCGTTCGCTCTATTGCCCTTGACAAGTCGCTTTATAAATCGGTCGAGATATCCTCGTTCCTAAAGATAAATATTATTTGGGGGAATGGTTTGTGTCTTTAACGTCAATGTTCTAAAAGAGAACGAGAGCGGTTAATAGCTGTCGCTAAACAGGGAATCGTACTTGCCACACATGAAACAACGGATTCGTGGAACGCGACAGAGGAACTAATTAAAAGTATATTCATTAAAAAATCGGAGTCATACCTCAATGTCCTAAAAAATATCTCGTTTCAGCTAGACAATTCTAATCGGCAACGATATTTATGCTATTTCGGCTGGGTTCTTCGTATATAACTGCTATTTACTATGGTATCAAGGGATGACTCCCAAAAAATTGTCTAAGAGAATGACCTCTTAGACAATTTCTAATATTTGGTTTTAATGTTTAATCAGGATTTTAACATACAACCTTTTTTTCATCAGAGGCTTTTTTGCATGTTTTACCAAGATAAACGGCAACTATTATCCAAAGAACGATCAATGGGTAACCGACTACGCCCGTAAGCGTTAAGTAATATGCCTTTCCAGCTAGTTCTCCAAAAGCAGCCTTTAATGGAAGCAACGTCATGTTGAATACAGAACCTGCTTCTTTTGCAATTCGCCCTCCAAAAGCCTCAATCCAGGCTTGCGCTTTGAATCGAGCAGATTCAGACGTCGGTATGTAAAGTTGTTTCAACGACGGGTTGTTTAACGCGTAATTGATAGCTTTTGAGCTAACCATCAGCACAAACAAGAAATTCAAAGAATCCAGCGCTAAGAAGCCGAAAAGAGCGCATCCCAAGAGAAGAGGTGTACATATCAAAGCTATGCCCAAACCGAGGAATCTTGAAATGTTGCTAATTCCAAGCAACAAGAACAACACTGTTATTATGTTGACGCACGAACCGTATTCTCCTAAGTATTTACTAAGTTCCGTTCCTGAATATACTTTTGCAGCAGCCATTTTGAAGTTGTAGTCAAAAATCGTCGTAATTAATTCGAACATCAATATCGCAAAGAATATGCCCATTAGGTATTTATGAGAGAATAGCAATTTAATTCCTTCTGTAAATCCAGGCTTCTTCCCCTTTGCTTCCTTTTCTTTTGCCGCTTTCTTTTTATCTTCTTCGCTTTCAAATGCGACTAACAATTCTTTAGGCGTCGCTTTGAAGAAATATTTTGTAACGGTAATCATAATAAACGCTGCGATTCCAGCAGTTATTAACGAAAGAAAGTCTGTTTGTAAACCTAATCTTTTCGGCATGCCAGTTATTAAAACCGGAGTAATTATTCCAGCAATTTGTCCTACGAAATATACCAACGGAAATCCGCGTTTTGCCGTTTTCGGATCGGTGACGTCAGTACAAATCGCCCAGAACATCGCAAATACAACAGACGCCCAGCTTTCTACGAAGAAATACCATATATAGCCGACAATGCTTTTTCCTATCGAATTAGTGTATATTCCATCCTGACATAAGAAAATTACGCAGGCGAAAACGCATATCGCAATACCATAAAATGTAGGGATTATCGACGTTATCTTTTCTCTGGGATACATGCTAATTAATTTTGTGTAAATTGCGACGAATGGGATCATTAAACAAAGAGAAACAGTTTTAGCAAATGGAATGTATTCAGCTCCAACTAGCTGGGCAAATACGGAGTCCTTTAAAGGACGTATAATCCAGTAAATGCCTACAACCATAAAGTATATGAAACCCAGCCTTATAAATTTTCGGAATTCTTGTTCTTCGAACTCTCCGAAATTAAATTTACAACACTTCATTAAGAATTTGATCATATTAACTCCTTAGTGATCAATCTACCAATATATACAATCATTAAAGCATAATATCACTTAGATATGAGGTTTTGCAAAAATTTTTAACCGTCAATTTTATATTTAGTATTCAAAAATACAATCTTTTTTATCCATTCTTCTTTAGAAGATTGCGCTTACGGTTGCGTAGGAATCTTCTTAGGAATCGTTCCGTAGCATATGGTAAGTAGATTACCGAAGGGATATCGAGGAGACTTACGTATCAGCGGAGGGGATTATTTTTGGGGGAAGCGGCGCTAAAAACTAGGGAAACATCCTTTGGGAAACCATAGCCAAAATGGAGAGTAAGGGGAAATGGGGGAAGAGCCGCTCAAAAGATTTGATAAAAAGTCTAGCGAAAAATGGGGAAACTTTGATAAGAAATTTAGTGAAAAATAAAATTTAAAAATTAACGAAAAATTAACAAATTTGTACTATAATTTCCATCCCAAACCCCCGCCCTCCTCGGGGCTTGCTTCCCTTAACTACTTAACCTATGCAAGCATAGCTTTA
>JAISID010000064.1 GCA_031262205.1 Holosporales bacterium
CACTTATGATATATATAAGCATAAAGATGATCTTCTAAACTACAAATGTTCTAGCTGCTTATGCGGCAAAAGAATATTTGACCCACTGCCTCAAGAAAAAATTGATATTTTATTAGAACGTAAAGAGGCTCCAAAAGAATACGTAAAATTTATAACAGGAATGGATAAGAATGGAAATAAAATAGAATGGCCCTGCGGCGCTCGAAATACATTACATCGAGATAGTAAGTTCTTAGCTAAAGTTTCTTTTAAAAAGCAAGTATTGGGTAAGTACGATAATGAGACAAGTAAATATTCTGTCGAAGATGGTTCTATAAGTTGCGGCGCTTTATGGCATCTAACAATTGACAACTATCATAAAGAAGATGGTCTGATTTACGTCTATCTTGGCGACCTAGGCGTTCTTCCACACAAAGAACAACTATATTGGAAATCTTACAATGTTTTGCCTTCAGAGGAAATAAGCGACATACGTTGGAAACGCGATTTTGAATGTGAGTTTACAGATTCTGAACAACCAGATCACGCTTTTATTGAGAAATATCGAAACTTACAGAAGGTATGTGAAAAAGAACTAGGTTGGCAGTTATTATTGCCTTTAAATAAAAACGATGAGTATTTATTAAAACGAATAAGGATACCTTCGGTAAACGAACAACATATTTTTGACGGGCTCATATTAGATATGGCAAAAATATTAATTGATTCTATTAACGGCGGAAAAATCGACGTACTTTTAAGTGAAGAACAAAAAAAAGAATCGAAAGAGTTCAAAGGCAATAAAAAAATCCTGAAACTAGAAAAATTACTAGAAAATTGTCTGCTAGACAATATTAATAAAACGCGCATAGAGTTTCTTCATGATCTTCAAAAAGTTAGATCGCAAGGTTCTGCTCATAGAAAATCAGACAAATATAAAAATTTGCTTAATAAATTTAATAAAATTAATGATAGCTTGGTCGATACTGCAACTAATATATTGCAAAAATCTATAAGCGTATTAGATTTTTTTATAAAAGCTATTCCTTCTATTAAGACTTATCAGGAAAAACTAAAAACACAAAATAAATGCTAAAAACAAAGAATCTATGAGCTGAAGTAGGAAATAAGAAGGATAGATAATAACTTCTTGTAACCGGACATTTTCTAAAGGCGTATTTTTGCGCTATAAACGGCGGGAAATTGCCGTTGTCCCGCGAGCGATTGACGACGGAGTTGAGCGGTTTTGGAAAGGCGCGATATGGATAACGAAATTTTAAGCGACGCAATTCGGAGAGCAAAAAAATTAGGAGCCGATCAGGCGGATATTTTAGCGTCGAAGAGCGATTCCGTCTCCGTTTCTACTCGGCTCGCGAAATTGGAAAAAATCGTTCAATCGGAGTCGATAGACGTAAAAATGCGAGTCTCGATCGGCGCTAAAAACGCCGCGGTCGCGACGAATAATCTAGACGATCTTAGAAAAGACTCTTTTTTCGAGAAAGCCGTTTTCGCGGCGAAGAACGCTCCCGAAGAAACGGCGAAAATTCGTCCTAACGCCGACGAATTATGCAAAAATTTTCCGAAAATGGATATTTGCGACGATAGTTCGGTTTCCGTCGAAGAACTAATCTCGTCGGCTTTGGAATGCGAGACGACGGCGTTGCAGGTCGACGGAATCACGAATTCCGAAGGCGCGGAAGCGATTCATTTGCGATCTAGAATCACGCTGGCGAGAAACGATGATTTTCTCGCGAGCTACGAAAAAACGTACAATCAAATTTGCGTTATAACTTTGGCCGAGAAAGACGGTTTCTTAGAGCGATCTTACGATTATTCGGAAGCCGTTTATCGATCCGACCTAAGAAGCCCCGAGCAAGTAGCTAAAAAAGCCGCGGAAAAAACTCTGAAAAGGCTTGGAGCGAGAAAAATTCCATCTTGCAAAGCTCCGGTAATTTTTGATCGCGAGGTTTCTCGTCAATTGCTGAGCGGCTTGTTGGAAGCGGTAAACGGAGCGGCGGTCGCAAAAGGAGTTAGCTTTTTAAAAGATAAATTGTCGCAAAAACTTTTTAGCGGCGATTTAAACGTCGTCGACAAATATTCCATCCCGCGAGGATTAAGATCGCGACCGTTCGATTCCGAGGGACTGAAATGCTCCGATACAATAATTATAAAAAACGGCGTTCTCAATTCTTTTTTGCTTAATACAAAATACGCCGACCTATTAAAGATGAAATCGACGCGCAACGCTCGAGGATTCGAAGGAATCGCGCCGAACAACGCCTACGTCGAGGGAGGAAAAGCGTCTTTTCAAGACATTGTTAAATCAATAAAAACCGGATTGTACGTAACTGAAGTTCTTGGTAATGGATTAAACCTAGTCACTGGAAATTACAGTCAAGGAGCGGTTGGATTCTGGATCGAAAACGGCGAAATAACGCATCCGGTCAACGAAATCACGATCGCCGGAAATTTTACGGAAATGCTCGCCCATTGCCGCGCGGCTTCGGATTTAGAAATAGAACGCGGAATAAACGCTCCGACTTTGCTAGTAGAACAAATGACAATCGGCGGGAAATAACGTTAGAGAACGTTTGGCG
>JAISID010000070.1 GCA_031262205.1 Holosporales bacterium
AGCAATCTATTTATAAAACTCGCTTACAAGATTATCGCTACGCATCAGGGGATGATTCCATAAATTTCTATCCGATGCGCGGGCGTAACTTGTAAAGAACGTTTCCATAAAGAATACGATCGCCAATCGTCCATACGCCCTTAAACCATTGTGTATTAGGTGGGCTTATTGTTACGGCAGGGGCAGCGCAAGCCTAGGGTACTACCTGGTATAGAGGAGAAATCTAAAATACGCACAATGCTAGCCGCGAAAAATAGCGCAGCGAAGATGCCAGCGTTATTACGAACAGAGAGGCGAATGTCAAAAGCAGAAGAAGCGGAGGATGAGGGTAGTGTTTCAGAATTAGTAGATCCTAAAAAGAAGCCAGCGCCAGAAACAGAAGAAGCGGAGCGTACTGTTCCAAGTTATGCGGCAAGGAATAATTCCAAGATTCCGAATTTCTATTCTTCTATATAAGAGGCGACGATCGCGTTTCTCGCCAGGGCGTCCGCATTGTTATTATTTACGGAATTGAAATGCCCTTTAACCCACTTCCATTCGATATTTACGTTTTCAACTAGCGAAGCCAATTCCATCCAGAGGTCTTGGTTTTTCACTTCCCCTCCAGTAGAGCGTTTCCAATTGTTTTTTTGCCAATTTTTTATCCATTCCGTAATTCCGTTTTTAAGATACGTACTATCCGTATGAATGGTAATCGAAACGTTCGGCGGAACTGCTTTAATCGATTCGATAGCGGCTCGCAATTCCATCCTATTATTCGTCGTACTTTTTTCAAATCCCGATAAACCCGCTCTTTTATCTTCGAATATAAAAACTCCCGCCCAGCCGCCAGGGCCTGGATTTCCAAGGCAAGACCCGTCGGTGTATATTTCGATTTTAGAGCCGTCGCGCAAATATTTTAAAAGCTCGTCGAACTCCACGTCTGTAATTTTAAGAAAATTATTTTCCATCGTCCCTCAAAAAACTGATACCTCCACTCGTATGTCTTTTATTTCTTTCGGACAAGGCTTTGCCGATGAAAACGACGTCTTTTGCTCCGGAAGAATATTCTTTGATTCAGGCTCAGCATTCCACGATAAAACTTCCGAATCGCCATCGAAAACCGCCACTTTAACGCCGTTTATTCGAACCACGATCTTGTCCTCGTTCGCTATGTCTCCGCTAACCGAAAGTTTACCGTCGTCCATAATATATTTCACGTCCGTCATAACTATTTTCTTCGCAATGCTTTCCGAAATATGCTTAGCCTTAGAAATAAGATAATCGTTAAAGACCGCCCTATTCTGATAAATAAAATATAGAGCGACCGCTATTATTATAAACGCCAAATATTTTGCCGCAGCTTTGCCGCTTTTTTTAGGCGCGGTTTTCCTCCTATTATTCCCCGCAAAAGCGGAAAGCCTATCGATCTTAGATTGCCTGTCCGCTCGCAAAGGCGTATTTATCTCGAGTTCTACTTCCGAATGTCTTAACCACCATTTCCTATGGCACCTGTAACACCGCAGCCACCATCCGTACCCCAAATATTCGTTTCCAATTGGTTTTCGCAGCATATTATTATCTATCTGATACCGACAATTGCAATACGGGCACTTAACGTTCATGCAAAACGCGACTTATACCATTACGTTTTTAAATGGTACATCTTATCGAAGAGTTTTTAAAAGATTTTTTACGTTTTAGACCCGCGTTTCCAAGTTTCCAAATCGCAATTCATAAGATTACAGTTAAATACATCGTAATTCTTTAACGCAATAAAGTTTGCGGCATTCAAAAACGCTTTGGAATCGTCTCCCGACGTCTTATATAGAGGAGGAACCCGTGAAATAAGCGGCAACCGTCGGCTTTAAGGCGTTAATGTATGATTATCAAACATTTCATGGTATATTGCAGCTATGTTTCGCATAAATTAAAAGAGAGTTTTGCTAAAAATTATGATTAACGAAGTATTCGGCTATCTTAAAGATCAAATTAAAGAACTCGACATTTTCAAAGTCTTAGACGAGGATAAAAATTATATAAGAAACATAGCGAGAAAATTCGACAAACTCGACAAGATATTAGTCGTTGGAACCGGCGGTTCGAGCCTTGGAGGAAAATGCCTCGTTAATTTTGAATCGCTCCATTCGGGGAAAGAACCGCGAGTAATATTTTTAGAAAACGTCGACTCCAGAAATTTCATAAACATTATAAATAAATGCGATCCAAATAAAACGGGAATTATCGTTATCTCAAAATCTGGAAAGACGACGGAACCTCTTATGTTGTTCTCAACTATCTTAGAACTCTGGAAAGACTTTGACTACGCTAACAAAGCGATTGCCATAACCGAACTATCTGAAAACAACGATTTAAGAACGTTGGCCGAATCAAAAAAAATGCTTGTTCTAGAACATAATCCTAAAATAGGAGGCAGATTCTCCGTCTTTTCAATCGTCGGGCTTCTCCCGGCTCTTCTTGGAAATGTCGACGTCGACTTATTTATCAAAGGAGCTAAAAACGTCTTAAACAACGTCGAGACTTCAAAAACGCCGACGGAATGTAAATTATTTTCGGACATAACGTCTATGTATAAAATCTTCAAAGACGGGAAAGTCAACATTCACGTTCTTATGACGTATTCAGACATGTTTGAAGATTATGGAAAGTGGTTTGTTCAGCTAGTCGCCGAAAGCCTCGGGAAAACCGAAAAGTTCGGCATAACTCCAGTAAGGGCTGTTGGAACGATAGACCAACATTCGATGTTGCAATTATTCTTGGGAGGACCGAACGATAAATTTTTCACTATAATTACTCAAAAACATAATCTTGAAACTCCGCGAATTTCCGAGCCGATCCGCTATTTGCAAAATCATAACGTCGGCGAGCTAATGGCGTCTCATCAAAAAGCCACCATAGAAGTTTTAAAGAAAAAAGCCGCCGTTAGAGTCCTTGAATTTGACAAGTTTACTATTGAAACTATCGGATACTTAATGGCGCTCTCGTTTGTCGAAGTAATTACTATTGCGAAATTAGCCGACGTTAATCCGTTCGATCAACCGGCCGTAGAAGAATCTAAAAAACTGGTTTTGCAATACCTTAACGAAATAAAGTAACTCGCATATACGGCAAATGCGGCAAGCAAGCCTATTCGACAAAGCAAGTCTGCGGCTTTACCGTAACCTACGGATCGACTCTTAACACTGGGTAGATTGTAACTATAGACGGCCGATACTAGTTAACGGCTCTTCTCAATCGTCCTAGGGAATCATACCGCTTTCGCCGATTTTTGAGACTTATAGGTAGACGGTCTATTGCTTTTTCTACGATACTCAAATAATAGGAATAGTTTTGTTAAGCAGTCTAGCTTTAAAAACAGGAGCGAAAGTAAACAATGCGTTTTACGCGGAAATTGAAGGGAAGTTTACTGATATACGCGACAATAATCGAAGTATGACTATCTTAAAATCATCCCCTGATACCCCGTGTAATTAATTTCTGTTGGCAATTTAGCGACAACTTTTCTTTTTTTATTTTTGCATACAAATCTTGCTCGCAGGACATCAGGGGGATGATTCCCTAAAAGAATCTTTGCAAGCAGCCTATCTTAAATACGTTTGCAAACTATTAAAATCTGCGCGGCAATTATTCATAATCCCCCCGCTCTACCAGTTTCATATCAGGGGATAACTCTGCTCCGTCATACGAAACCCTGTTCTAGCGATACGTCGTCTAAGAGAGGATTGGCAATAGCGGTTTCCGCCGCGTCGAACACTCTCCTTCCGCTTCGCCCGTTCCCATCATTGCTTTCCCCATTTCGCTCATAACGGCTCTGATATCCGCAAAGTCCAAATTTATAAGCCTAGGATTGTTAAATGAATCAAATCTATACGAGGTCTATCGGGAGTAATGCTAAAAATTATAGACAACTTTGTTTGAAATAATTTTATTTTTGTTATTCGATATATTATGAAATAATATTTCTACATTTTTATTCTTTTAGGCAATTTAAAATCATGAATTTACTAAAAACGCTTTCAATAGCGCTGGTTCTCTCCAATTGTATATCGGCGGCCGCTTGCACGGCGGCACCTGCTCAAGTCGCGGACGAGGTTAGAATTTCCAAAAATCTGAGGTTTGCAATTAAAAAAGTAACGTTGCCTCCTGGAGCGACTGTAGAAGAAAGTTTGCCCGCTTTAAAGGTCAGAACGTATGTTAAACCTAGCGCAACGCGTCCGTTGCCTTCGGTTCAAGCGGCCGCATACGACATAGACCCGAAAATTTTACAGAAAGAGCATACAATCCGCAAAGGTTTGTTCTACTTAGACCGAGACCTGTTACGCGGAGAAACAGCTCAATTAAATTCCAGAAAGCCTGGATTAGGAGATAGATATTGCGAGTATCAAAGTAAACTTTACGAAACGGCTTCCGCTCTCTTAGAAACCATGGACGACGAAGAGCTTATAGAGCCTTTCTCAACGCAGGAACTATACGAAGATAGCTTCGCTGAAGAAGAACGAGAAATAATAGAAGAGGTTTCCGCCTTGCATGAGAGAAAACGCGAAACGGCGGACTCTTTATACGAAGCCTATAAAGGTCGAACGATTACGGAATTCGAACTTGTCGATTTAACATACGACGCTATGCGAAGGGAGATAACGACAAGGTTTGAGCCAGAAATAGCGGAATGCCTAACGGCGTCAATCAGAGATATGCTCCCTTGGGTTGAAACAGAACGTTGGAACATCGACGGCATACTTCCTTCTCGCGTAATTTTTATAACCGGTCCCGGTATCCGACAAAAAGACAGCGCGTCTGAAGAAGTCCTTGAAGCCGCTTGGAAAGGCGACGTCGCAAAGATGCGCGAATTAGCGGCCGCTGGCGCGGCTACGCATTTTGTTGTTTCCTGCAAACGCCCGCTATACGTTACGACGCCGTTTATGGAAGCGATTACTCACGGCCGTTTAGAGATGGTAAAATTGTTCCTTGACGAATTTGGAGAAAGCGTAAATTTGACTTGTGAAAACAAAGCGTATTTCTTATGTCCGCTAGAGCGAGCAAGAGAATCTGAGCAAACCTTAGTAGAACAAGAATTACTTCGCAGAGGAGCGAGAATCCCCGCCGCCGCAGATTATGATGAAGCGTTTGAAATAAGCGAGGTTATAAAAATGCTCGAAGGAGTCTTCGTATAAAGAACCGCTCGCCTACATATACTTTTCCAAATCGGATTAAGAATCATATAAGTTGAGAAGCGCCCTCGCTTCTCAACTTATTTTCAACTCGACGATCGAAAAATCCAATATTAAATCCCTCGATTGAAATAAATATCTAATATATATAAAATATAATTGAATTATATTGTTTATAGTTAGTTTTGATAAAACCCTGTTACTTTTATAATAATTAGCAATGCATAGTATTCGCAAATCCAGTGTTTTACGTTGTCTCAAGTCTCAAATTTAAAAATGTTTCACGTGAAACATTTTTGTTTTTTAGAGGATGGCATCGACGATGATTTTGGGAGCCGCCTTAATGCGTCTTTAATTGCTTAATATATTATTATTTTAGTTAATAAAATTAAAATAATTCCAAATCTTAAAATAATAATATTTTTGTTCTAATAAATTAGGCATTGGATTAAGGTATTTCCCCTTACAATTCCAACGCCTTAATTTTTTATGCTAGAAATTCCAAAATTTTAATCGCCGCAGCTCCCAATATAAATTGCTACGCACATTAAAAGTATTTCCGTCCCACCTAAAAATCCGCTCTTCCTCCAGCCTAAATCCGACGACGACACTTTTGCTAAAGCTAATCGCCATTTTGAGAATCTTTACTCTCTAGAATTTCTAAAAACACGACGTATTGATCTCTATCACTTTCTTCCCTCGTTTTTCCACTTTATTAATTCTTCGATAGATACGCTCAACTTAGGACAGAGTCGCAGCAACTCTTCAATTTTTCTAATTCTATTTTTAATTTCTTCGTCTGAGAATCCTTTATTATTGTTATTCAAGGACTTCAACTCCTTCTTTTTTAGCGGCTTCTAATAACTTCTTATCAAACGATGCCAGCGGACAATCATTATTTTTCGCCAAAAACAAATAAGACGCGTCGTATACGCTCAAACCAGTATCTAAAGAAATTAGAATTATGTCTTTATAACTTACGAATTTTTGTATTACGCTTAGCTCTTCATAACCTTCTAGAATTTTTTTAACTTCTTCTCCTGAAATTCCTTTGAACTTTATAAACTTCTAAATAACGCTGGCAAACTCATATTCTTGCAATATCGGCGCTATCAATTTTTCTCTTTGAATAAGAGTCTTTAACGAGGCTTTCTTTAGAATTTCCATAAGATACGACGTATCTATAACTATCATACTCTTCCCTCGTTTTTCCACTCTATTACTTGTTCGGGAGTTATATCGTATTTAAGCAATACTTCTCTTGCTTTGTTTAATTTTTCTTCTCTAGTAGGAGTTTCTTTAATATTATGTTTACCTTCTATTAGTTCCCTAATAGACGCTTTCAATTTAGGACAAAGACGCGCCGACTCTTTAATATCTCTAATTTCGTTCTCGTTTTTCCACTCTATTACTTGTTCGGGAGTTATATCTAGTAAAGAAAGACCGTTCGCAGCCTCTATTAGTTCCCTTTCCCTATCGTTAACTCTTTTAAAGATATATTCGGGAACGCCGTTTTTTGTTATTACTAATTCTTGTCTCTCGCCTAAATCTTCTAATAATTTATTCATGTTTTCGCAGAATTGCACTGTTTTTATGCCCATGTTTTTTAGCCCCCATACTTTGTTCTCAACTAAGTTTAATTTAAGTCAAGCGGATTTTCCATTGGTTCGTTTTTCGCTTCGGCGTATAATAAGCCGCTGCTTATCTTCCGCTTTCTAACTTCAAGAACTCTACTTTTTCTTCTGTTTTGCCGCTGGTTTTCTAGACTTAGGCGGTTTTTTCGCCGTCTTTTTTACGTCGACAAAATTAACTTCCTTAAGTTTGCCGCAACAATGTTTATATCTCTTGCCAGAACCGCAGGGACAGGGGGCGTTTCTAAAAGTCTCGCTTTGTCTGATTTCATCCGACCCTTGCGCGGTCTCATCAGACTCAATAAATCCCTGGTCTTCCGTATCGTCAATTGTAGGGGTATCTTCTTCTATATAATCGGGACGGAGAACCGAATTTAGTTTTTCAAGGTCTGCTTCAAAATTGAAGATTGCGGTT
>JAISID010000052.1 GCA_031262205.1 Holosporales bacterium
GAAACCATAACGCAAACGTTAACGGACGGATTGAAACAAGACTTGCCCGACGAAGCTATATCTTGGATTAAAAAAACTCTCGCTTTGCCCTTCTATCGCCCTAAACCTGAAGTCGCAGCAGCGGAAGCTGATCTTATTAGAAAGCAAACTCCTACGATAGGCTCTATTTTAAAGAAATCATATCAATATAATGACCCGGAAACTGGAGAACCTTTGCCTCCTATTGAATTTATTGTGCAAGAGAGAATACCCGCGATGCAAGGTATGGCTCCGGGAGAATACATAGTAATAGGCGGAGACGGCTACGGTTTAGAGTGTGCTCCTCAATTGTTTGGGTTCGCTTATGGAACTCCTAAAAGAGAGGAAATGGTGCAAGCATTCGCTCAATATGGATTTCGTCCTCAATTCATGCCCGCAGATGGAGTAGAATATTTCTATCCAGGTCAATTGCCTGGAGGAAAAACTCTAGCGGACGACGTAAGAGCTGGAATATTAACCGACGCTGGAATAAGACCGGAAGTCGCCGTCTTGCCTTTAAATCAAATAGAATCTCGCGCGAATAAACGGGAGGCGAATATATTCCATACTTGGCATTGGAGACTATTAAGAAAAATTGCAGGAGTTAATAACTCTATTAGAGTTTACAAATTCCTTCCAGAACAATCTACTACGATAGAGCATACCGCTCCAATTATAGAAATAGAAGGAAAAGGAACGACTTTAAACTTTGCATTACTAGGCAATCACTATGTCAAAATTATACCTGCAAACGACGACGCGCAACTTATATGGTTTAAAAACCTATATCCAAACGGATTTGTGGCTGTGTATGGAAGAGGAATAAGCAATCTAGCGGCTACTGCGGCAAAAGAAAGAATGCTTATAGATAGGCAAGATTTAGATGGAGAATTTATAGGGTATCTGGAAGAAATGAGACCTATAATACTTAATAGCCCCCCGGATACGAGAGCATTAATAGGCATACGAAACGAAATTCAAACTTACAGAGCTAGACTAGAGTCTTTGGATATAGCTAATCCTAGAGGAGAAGCTGAGTTGGGAATTATACAAGGAATTTTGGAAGGGAAGCGTTGAGAGGAATAGATTAACTCACTTAAACCTAAACACATTGAGTCGCCTTTGGGGGGAACTTCTACTGAAAGAAGCCGCTTATGCTTGGAGTTGGAGGCTCTTTCATGAACTCCTAGAGGCGACTCCTTATTTATATACTTAATTCTTTTTTTGTTACGCTTCCTTCTCGCGCGACTTTATATGGTTTTATCGACAGATTCACAATAGTCGAAGCAATGCTCCCGCGCGTCCCGCCGTTGATAATAAGAGGAACTTTATCGCCAAAAGTATTTACCGCCGCTTCATACGATCTGCAAGGTTCCATGCCTGAAATATTCGCGCTTGGAGCCGCTATTGGATTGCCGAGACCGTTTATTAAATCTAACAGCAACTTATGATTTGGCAATCTAATCGCAATCGTCGTTTCCTGTCTAGCTTCGCTTAATCTAGAGACTTTTTTTGCTTTTAAAATAATCGTAAGCGGTTTCTTTTCTATATTCCAAAAGCGATTGGCTATTCTTTCCGTTTCATCGGAAAAGCAGGCGATTTCCTTAGCCATTTCTATGCTTGAAACTAAAAATAGGAAGGGTTTTGTCAACGGCCTTTGTTTCAGTTCGTACAATTTTTTTATAGCCAAATCGTTGGTCGCGTCCGCCAATAGGCCGTAGACCGTATCTGTTGGAGAGATAATAATGCCCCCATTCTTTAGAATATCGACCGCCGTCTTTAGCTTGTTCAAAATACTTTTCCCATTATTGTCGTTCGATAGACGACGTTTTAGACAATATCCAATCCTCTTTACTGTTAAACTTCTTTTCAAAAACCCAGTTGTGTAAGACATTGCGATACAGTTTCTGAGGATTATCGAAAGATATTCCTTCTGAATTTAACATAACGTTCATCTGCGAGACGTCGAATAAAATCGTTAATTTAGCCTTATTCGTAAGCAGTTGAATTTTATCGATGACGGTCTTTTTGTGTTTAATCGATATCTCTTGTCTTAAATTGCCAATTTCTCTTTTTTGGATTTGAGCGGAAAAACTTTTGTATAAAGATTCCGTTAGCATCGACTTCAAAATTTTATGGTTAGAATTAGCAAAAGCATCGAAAATAGCGTCGAACATTTCTTCCGCTTTTTTCAAAAACGCAGCGGGAGCAAAAGTCGGTATTTTTTCTTTAAGTTTAGAAATATCGCTATTTAACTTATTTTGAAACTTTGGCGTTTCAATAGCCTTCTTAATTTTTTCTGGCGCTATGCTTTGAAAAGTCTTTACCAGTTTGCCCATTTCTTCCGCGTTAACGTTTATCACGATATTCTTTGTTTTTCCAAACTCGCGGAATAATTTATAAAAAATTAATAGCGTTAATATGATGAGAATATATAAAAACATACCCTACTCTTCCCTCTTAAAAAAAACAAGCGCGGTAATCTATAAGCCGGGTTCTGTCCAAAGATTCCTCTTCTGTTTGATCATTCATCTAGGCTTATTGTCGCCAATAAGCTCAAGCGACCTACCCGAACGACTACGACCGTAAGCTCTCGCGAAAATATATTCTCATCGTTCCTATTTGGTCTTGCTTCAGGCGGGGTTTGTCTTGCCGTATCAGTCGCCTAATACGCGGTGCGCTCTTACCGTCGCCATTTCACCCTTACCTTAAAAAGGCGGTATGCTTTCTGTTACACTTTCCCTATTGTAGGTTTTTCAACCTACAACGCCGGATGTTATCCGACGCCTTGCTTACGTGAAGCCCGGACTTTCCTCTCTGAACTAAAATCAAAGCGATCAACCAATTACCACATGCTTACTGTAACATAACCGTCGACTTAAGCCTAGTATAATCATTAAAAATTAAGACGTCGCTTTTTCTTTTCACAACATGTAGTAAATGAACTGTCAAGAAAATTTCTAAAAAAAAACTTACGGTTTAGCGGAGGAGATTTCTTCTGGGAAAAGCGGCTCCCCAAAAAAAGGCAAAAGCCCCCTTGAAAGATTAGATCGCCAATTAGGAGGAAGAGCAGGGGAAAATTGAGAGAAAAATCCGCTCAAAAAATCTGATAAAAAGTCTAGCGAAAATTGGGGAAACTTTGACAAGAAATTTAGTGAAAAATAAATTTCAAAGATTAACGAAAAATTAACGAATTGTATATTACAATAACCATCCCAAACCCCCGCCCTCCTCGGGGCTTGCTTCCCTTAACTACTTAACCTATGCAAGCATAGCTTTAGCATATCATAAAA
>JAISID010000069.1 GCA_031262205.1 Holosporales bacterium
TCTTGTCCTTTCCTCCATCTCTCTCGTTATCTCTACTAGTCTTTCCGCTGTCTCTAACGCTTCCCTTCTTATCCTTTCAGTTTCAGCGTCTCTAATACGCCTTACGTCGGGACTTGTTGTCAAAGCCGTTACGCTTAACGGCATTCCCATGCTTCCGCCTCCTATGGACATTGCCGCTGCAGAAGCCGGGGCAAACGCGTCTCCTCCACCTGCGCTCTCCTCTGACGCCGTTGCCGTCATGACCATTCCCGCCGTCACTAATGCTAATGCTCCCGCTATTCCTAGTCTTGCTATTATTTTCATTTCTTCTACACTCCTTATGTTAAATTAAATTTTTCTAACTATATCTATATCATAGTATTCCATGCGTTTACATCTTTTTTTTTTTTTGATTTTAATTATACTCTGTATATACTTATATTAGTCTTATTATTTATACATAACGACAATGTTTTATTAAATAATTTCCTTTTATGTTTTAAGAAGAAATAGGAATCGTCCGTTCGACGTCTTAGTATAAGATATTTAACAGATGTTAAAGATACAAACCTTCTCCACAATAATATTTATCTTTTGGAACGAGAGAAACGAGTCCGATTTATAAAGCGTCTTGTCAAGGGCGTGAGAGCCGAGCAAAGCGAGGCGTCCCTTGACAAGCTGCGCTTTCAATAAATCGGTATAATCGAGCGAGCCAAAAGAGAAATATTATAATTGTAAATAATTTTACAACATCCTATATCATTCCAGAACTTTATTTGTAATAAACTAATTCATTTTGGAATTTGCATCTCTTGCTCTTCTATAGGAAGTCGGAGACGGTGGTTGAACTTTGAATCATAAAAATGTTTCACGTGAAACATTTTTATGATTCAGAGACCCAAAAACATTCTCCGACAAAGGCCAAGGCCTAAAATACATCGAATCCTGTAAACAACAGTTTACATATCAGGCGCGACTAAGCGAAATTGGTTAACTAGTAAAAGCATCAAGGAAGGCAATTCCGCATCTTTCTTACAAATTCGCCCAAATTTAAATTTCTATATCGGCTAGATTGTCCCTTGCTGTATTATTATAAAAGTAGTTCGAATAAAAATTTTGCATAGCTATGTTCAGACCGCCTCGAGGGATGAAAGACCTGTACGGAATCGATTTCCGCAAATATGATTATATTGTTCGAACAGCCCAAAAAGTCGCGGAGAAATATGGATACGAGATGATTAGCGCGCCTATAATCGAACATACCGAGGTTTTTCAAAGAGCGATTGGAGACAACACCGATATCGCTTCAAAAGAGATGTATACCTTTTTGGATAAAGGCGGCGACTCAATAACGTTAAGGCCGGAGGGAACTGCTGGAGTAATTAGAGCGATTGTAACCAACTCTTTAACGCAAAATCTTCCGGTAAGATTAATGTATTACGGAGAGATGTTTCGATACGATAGGCCGCAAAAAGGGAGGTATAGACAATTCCGTCAATTGGGAGTCGAATACCTCGGAGACAAAAGCCCGTATACGGATTCCATTACGATAGCAACGGCTTCTGAAATCCTGAACGCTATTGGAATTTTTGATTTTGAAATTTTGGTAAATTCCCTAGGAGACGATGAAACAAGAGAAGCCTATATTAAAGCCATTGTAAAATACTTTTCTAGACATAAAAACCGTTTATCTCAGGATTCCCAAATCAGACTTCAAAAAAACCCGTTGAGAATCTTAGATTCAAAAGATAGGGGAGACATTGAGATTTGCTCGATGGCCCCGCGTATTATGGATTATTTCAGCAAAGACGCGGGAAATTACTTTGATAAAGTCTGCGAGCTATTAGAAAAATACGGCGTTAAATACGAAGTTGATCCGTTCTTAGTGAGAGGTCTAGATTACTATAGCCACACGGCGTTTGAGTTTAAACCCACAAAAGGAGAATACAAAGATTCAATCGGAGGCGGAGGTCGATACGATAAGTTATTAAGTCAATTCAACGGTCCCGACGTCTCGGGCATAGGCTTTGCTTTTGGAATCGAACGTTTAATGCTTCTTCTAGACAATCAAAAATTCAAAGGAAATATTAGAAGAGTAGCCGTAACGCCAGTTACAGATAAAGAAAACGACATTGCCTTCGAATTATTCAAAACATTGCATGCCTGCGATATCGCAGCGGAATTTTTACACGTTGGAAATTTGAGTAAAAAAATGAAAGTCGCCGACAGACTTAACTGCGAGATAACATTGCTTATAGGCGAAAACGAACGAGCAAACGGAACGGTTACGGTAAAATTTATGAACGTCGCAGACGAAGCTCGAAAAACTAAGGAAGTAAACATAAACGAGATAGTCGGTTTTATAAAATACGCGCTTGAACGCTCCTAACCGCTTGTTCGCTTCAAAAAGAGCAAAAGCCCCCCTGACAGGCACAGTAACGACTTATAAAATGTTTCACGTGAAACATTTATAATTTTAACTCATCGCCCGCCGTTTTGGCAATTGCCTATAAACGCAGTCGTCAAGGGGAAAGAGCGTCTCTAATTTCAAATAGAACGCTGCAACTTTCCTTCTAAAAAAGCAAGTAATTTATTTGGCAAATCTTAACGTTTCGTTAAACAATTTGTGATATGCATAAAGCTATGCTTGCATAGATTGGAGTGTTTATGTAAAGCCTGAGGAGAGGCGACTTGGGATGGTAATTATGGAAGATACCACAACTTAGTTAACAAAACGTTAACGTTTCAGAAATAAATTTCTTGCCGTTTTATAAAGAAATTAATCCTTGCTTAATTGTGAATTGGACTTTGAATGTTAAGGTGTGAACCCCAAGGATTTTCATAAACAAATCATCTTAAAAATATTTGCAAACCACTAAAAATCCTATCGCTATATTCACACAAAAGAGACACAATCCACATGCCATTTGTTAAGAAACTTAATTGAAAATAAAATTTCATAAAAATGCCTTCGTTACTGCATACGACGCCAAAATCGATGGGATAAACGGTATCTTTTGGGAATTTATAAACAGGCGGGTTATAATCCCGAAAACTCCGCATAGCGTTAAGAAAATCGGCCACTTCGCATTTGGCAATAAGAATGAAATAAAGAAAGCGATTATATAATCCGCCGCTCCAAGCGCGTAGGTTTTCTTCGTTATGAAATATATAACCCCAATCGTTGCAAACACAACAAAGGGAACGAGGCAAATTTCCCGTCTAAAATAAAACAATGCGATACAGCAGCATGCAAATCCCAAAAGCGGCGCGTAGCCGACTTCTTTTTTCACGATATCTTGAATGGTTAAAATTGTTCCGAAAATCGCTAAAGAAATATTAACAATCAATTCAAAGGATTGCATATTGAATCGTATATCATTCTCGCCCGATAAGACGATCTAACAAGCGGCCCCGCAAAAACTTTTAGTCCCGCCTTCTTTCCATATTCTTCATACTCCGCGAACTCCTCGAGCGTCGCATATCTAACAACCGGCGAATGCGACTTCGTGGGAGTTAAATATTGACCTATAGTCAATACGTCCAACTTCGCTTCCGCAACGTCGTCTATAAATCTGAACACATCAGATTTGTTTTCTCCAACCCCGACTATTACCCCTGTTTTTGTTATACTGCTAGGCTCTATTTCCTTTATTTTCTTTAAAAAATTAATAGACGCGTCATAGCTCGAAGGCGGCTTTTTTACTCTGCTGTGAAATTCTTTAACCACTTCCATATTATGGCCGAAAACATTTGGCTTCGCCTCTAAAACCGTTTTTATCGCGTCTACGTTCCCTTTGAAATCAGGAGTTAATATTTCGACTTTTGTATCAGGATTAAGTTTCCTTATGCTTTTTATCGTATTGGCAAAATGCAACGCTCCGCCGTCTTCTAGATCGTCTCTAGTCACCGAGGTTATCACGGCGTATTTTATGCCGAGGTCTTTAACGGCTTCCGCGACTCTATCAGGTTCGTTTTCATCCAATGCGAACGGACGTCCTGTTTTCATATTGCAGAACCCGCAGTTTCTCGTGCAGACGTCCCCCATGATTAAAAACGTAGCGGTTTTATTCTTCCAGCATTCTCCAATATTAGGACACAGGTCTTCTTCGCAAACGGTGTGAAGACCTCGAGTTTTTATGACGTTTAGAGTATCTTTAAAGCCGTCGACGCCCGTCGTTCTCGTTTTAATCCAATTAGGTCGTTTCAGTTGTTTGCTATCCGCCATTCTATTTTATCTTTTCAAGAAATTCGCCGATGCCTTCGAGGCACTTTTTAAATTGAATCGCATCTATCCCCCCAAATTGGATTAGTTCGGAACGCCCTCCAGTTTTTATAGTTATCCCCAACGAATCGTTCAGCTTTTTTAATAATTCGTTTACGTCAAATTTTGACAGAAGTTTTTTAGATACGAAAATACATGCGGATACTTTACCGCTTTTCGAACTTTCATTTCCAATAACAAAGCAAATCTCTTCGGCCGCGTTTTTCTGTCGATCGATGATTCCAAGGACGGCTTTATGCTCAAGATTTTGGACAACGGCATGTTTGAATATAGAACTTCCAATCGTTTTAGAATCTATCCTAACGTTTTCTGAGACGCTCTGCATTTTCAACTCGGAAACTTGCTTTTCCAAATTCTTAATCAACGACGTTTGAGAATCTATCTTTTCCACACGCTTTAAAACTTCTTTTTCAAAATGATCAATCAAGGCTCTTCCCGTTGCGGCTTCGATTCTCTTTATTCCAGAACCTATAGAAGAAACTGAAATAATCTTGAAAGCTCCAATTTGACTGGTATTCGAAACATGCGTTCCTCCGCACAGCTCTTTTGAAAATCCGTCTCCAATCGAAACCACCCTAACTTTGCTTTGATATTTTTCTCCAAACAATGCGACCGCCCCAGAAGCCTTTGCGTCTTCAACAGACATTATTTCGGTCGTTACGTCCAAAGAACGATCGATTGCATCAAGAACAATTGATTCAACCTCTTCCACCTGAGCCTTTTCAATCGAGCCGTTGTGAATAAAATCAAACCTTAGCCTCTCGTCCGTTACAAGCGAACCCTTTTGCACGACATGCCCCCCCAAAACTTGTCTCAGCGCCGCTTGCAACATATGAGTAGCCGTATGGTTTTTAGAACATGCCAAACGTTTTTTAGAATCTACGTTGAGCGTAACGTTATCCCCAACCTTCAACTCGGATTTAACAAAGCATTTATGAACGACCAACCCCTCTATATTTTTTACGTCGACAACTTCGGTCTCGCCAATCCAGCCGCGATCTCCAATTTGCCCTCCAGATTCGGCGTAAAAAGGAGTCTTTAAAACAACGATGAAAACCTCTTCGCCTGCAACGGCTTTGTCGATCTTTTCATCTTCTTTAACGATTGCCACGATCTTAGATTCCAAAGAATAAACGTCTCTGGCAAATTCAGTCGGCCCAGCCTCTTTAGCAATATCAAACCACGCTTTTGCCGTAAACGAATCGCCGGTCCCCGTCCATGCTTTTTTAGACGCCTCTTTTTGTTTGGCCGCTATTTTGTCAAATTCCTTTTCGTTAACTTTTTTCCTTTCGCTCCTTAGTATGTCTTGAGTTAAATCGAACGGGAAGCCGTAAGTGTCGTATAGTTTATACGCGACGTCCGCCGGGAAAATAGTCGAGGAGCCAAGCCTATTAATTTCGTTCTTCAAAATATGCATCCCGCTGTCGATCGTCTTCATAAAATTTTCTTCTTCGCTTTTAACGACCTGCTTTATCGCGTCTTCATTCGAAACGAGTTCCGTATAATACTCTCCCATCAATCGCCCGACGCTTGAAACCAATCTATATAAAAAAGGCTCTCTAAGACTCATCATATAACCGTGACGCAAAGCTCGCCTTATAATCCGCCTCAAAACATATCCTCGCCCTTCATTCGATGGAACAATCCCATCCGCAATCATGAAAGAAATAGCCCTTATATGGTCGGCTATAACATTCTTATGAGTCGCAAAAGACGGCGCCTCTTTCCCAGTAATAGACTCAATATCCGCTATTAGATTTTTAAATAAGTCAATCTCATAGTTGCTGTGAACCCCTTGTAAAACTGCGGCGATTCTTTCAAGCCCCATGCCTGTGTCAATCGACGGCTTAGGAAGATTTATTTGGCTTCCGTCGTTTTGCTTCTCAAATTGCATAAAAACAAGGTTCCAGATTTCAATAAACCTATCTCCATCCCCGTTTTCCGAGCCTGGCGGACCGCCCGGAATTTCCTTGCCGTGATCGTAAAAAATTTCCGCGCAAGGGCCGCATGGTCCTGTTTCTCCCATAGACCAGAAGTTATCGTTTGTGGAAATTCTAATAATCCTGGAATCGTCGAACCCCGAGATTTTCCTCCAAAGCAAAGCTGCATCCTCGTCGCTCGAATGAACTGTGACAAGCAACTTATCCTTAGGCAGACCGAATATTTCCGTAACGACCTCCCAAGCAAATTTTATCGCGTCCTCTTTAAAATAGTCGCCAAACGAAAAGTTCCCCAACATTTCAAAAAAGGTATGATGCCTCGCCGTATACCCGACGTTCTCAAGATCGTTATGCTTTCCGCCTGCCCTTAAACACTTTTGAGCCGTCGTAGCCCGCTTAAACTCAAGCGTTTTCTTCCCAGTAAAAACATCCTTAAACTGCACCATCCCAGCATTGGTAAACATAAGAGTCGGATCGTTGTTCGGAACAAGAGAACTCGACAGTGCCTGAACATGCCCCTTCCCCACAAAATATTTTATAAATTCCGCTCTTATATCCGAAACAGACTGAAGCATACTGGTAAACTATGAAAACCGTTACAAACGATTATACCATATATAATTAGATTTTCCGTAAAGGTTGGAGCGTCGCTTCAACAACCATATCAATTCGCATTGCGGGCGCTATGACTAAACATATGCCCGGTATATTGTTTCTTTACATTGTCGTCGTTTATGATTTCATTGGGAGTTCCGCTTATTAAAACTTTGCCGTTTGTTATTACGTAGCCTCTGTCAATTGCCGTTAAAGTTTCCCTAATATTGTGATCCGTTATAATAATTCCAATGTCGGATTCTTTTAACATTTTTATTATCTGAATTATGTCGTTGATTGAAATTGGATCGATTCCAGAAAACGGTTCGTCCAGCATAAAAAATGCAGGAGACGTCGCCAATGCTCTTGCTATCTCAACTTTGCGTCTTTCCCCTCCCGACAGAATCGATACTTTAGCTTTTCTTAAATGAGCGATCGAGAAAATTTCCAATAGCTCGTCCAATTTAGTTTCTATTTCCTTTTTTGAAGAATACGTTATTTGAAGCACGGCTTTGATATTATCTTCAACCGTCAGTCCTCTAAAAACAGACGAGTCCTGAGGCAGGTATACTAACCCCGCTCTGGCTCTTTGGTGAATTTTAAGATTAGTTATATTTTCCCCAGATAAAAGTATTCTCCCCGACGTTGCGGATAGGATGCCGATTAAAATAGAAAACAAAGTCGTCTTCCCAGCGCCGTTAGGCCCCAAGATTCCAACGATTTCTCCCGTATTAAACAGCAAGTTAATTCCCTTTAAAATAACTTTGTGTTTATATGATTTTGACAAATTTTTTACTTCAAATATCATTTCTTCGTTTTTCTATTAAACTCATCCTCTTTATCTTTGCTTAAAATTACTTTGACTTTATTTTTGGCGGTTACGTCCATTTTTTTCGTCTCTATATCATACCTTGCCTTATCTGCGTAAACAACGCCGATCTCGTTATTTTTCAAAGTCACGTTTTGATAAAACGTTACAAACTTTTTATCGCTTTCGCAAGAATCTGCCGTTATTATCGTTCCATCCTCGTTGAACGATACATTGCCCCTTGCGGTTATCTTTTCTGGGAGTTTCTCCTTTTCGTCCTTATAAACGACAATCAAATCAGCCTTAAAGACCTTCCCTTTATATTTGGCGACTGCATTGCCAATTAAAGTGTATACGTTTGTTTGAGAGTCGATCGTAATCTCGTCGGCAGTCGCCTCCATTGCGTAAGATATCTGCTGACAAAGAAGCGCTAATAACAATAACCTCCGACAAAGTTTCATCGTATCTCATACCGAAAATATTAAAACCCCATTAGGAATCAACCGTTTCCAATAAGATTATACTATTTTCCCTACTCTTAGTCTAGGCCGTCTTGGAAGACTAGTTCTCGCATCCTCGGCGGACAAACTGGATAAGCGAAATAAACCGTAACGTAAATTATCCGTTTTAATGACAAATTATTAGTGGAAATAAATGGAATATTCCACAACGCATAGTAAAACAGACTGACGAGGGGATATGTCGGACGGCAATGGAGTAAACTGATAGCTAGCATTGCAAAGCGAACGAACCGAGGGGATATCTAAGGCACTTACGTATACGGAGGAAATTCCTCCTTGGGAAAAGTAGTCCTCAAAAGCCCCCTGAAATATCAGACAAACCGAGGGCGACATCTGAAAGACTTACGTATTAGCGTAGGAGGTTTCTTCTGGGGAAAGCGGTTCCCAAAACCAGGGATTCCTTTGGAAAACCAGACCAAAAATGAGGAGAAAAACCAGTCTCAAAATGGAAAGAACCGCTCAAAGATTTGATGAAAAACCTAGCGAAAATTGGGGAAACTTTGATAAGAAATTTAGTGAAAAATAAATTTCAAAAATTAACGAAAAATCAACGAATTTGTATTATAATAACCATCCCAAACCGCCTCCCTCCTCGGGGCTTGCTTCCCTTAACTACTTAACCTATGCAAGCATAGCTTTATGCATATCATAAAAAGGTTAATAGAACGTTAAGATTTGCCAAATAAATTCCTTGCTTTTTTAGAAAGAAAAAGACGCTCCCTTCTGACTAGACAGCGTTAGATTATGATTTCCAATAAATATTCAGAAAGAATAATAAGATAATGGTTTTTCAGTTGTAATACTTCAATTATCATATCATAATTATACATACTCTCTGTTTTATATACTTTATATTATTTAAAAGACCGCTTTTAATGGCATATTTCTAAAAATGTTTCACGTGAAACATTTTCAAATTTTGAGAGTTGTTCGTTGATGATTAGCAACAATAATAAAGTACAATTTTGGTAATAATTTACAGAGGCCTCGCACTTTATTACTTTAAATATATTTGAAGTTTATTATAAATTTTAGCTATATATTGCCAGACGATTTCCAATTTAACACAACCCTAGCTTATCAGCTCGCTCTCGCTTCCCTTTAAAATTTAGAATACCGATGTTAACGACAAGAAACCGGACTATAAGACTGGAAGCCCTCCCCGCTAATATTTATCTTTTGGAACGAGGATATCTCGACCGATTTATAAAGCGACTTGTCAAGGGCAATAGAGCCGAGCAAAGCGAAGCGTCCCTTGACGCAACCACGCATAAATCGGTATAATCAAGTATCCCCAAAAGATAAATGTTATAGAAAGAAACTACCTTTTAATTAGTTATAAATCTAATTTTTATAACGTTAAGTATGTTTTCCAAGCCGTTATTAATTTACGGTTTCACAAAAACGAGCCGTGTTAGAACCGTGAACGCCAAGAATAAACGCGTCTTTGCCTAGTCTGTCGACTCCGTTTAAAAAAGAGCCTTTCGCCAAACATTTATCTAGGTAAAAATACATCGTTACGTTAATCCCCTGCGGAACATACATTTTTACAATCTCTTTCATCTTTTGGAGCGGAGAGACTTCCTGATCCTTTGTAGTCTGCCTTGGAAGAAACCTAATGTAATTTTCAAAATCTAAGGGACCGATAATAACCTTAATTCCGCTGGCGGCATCCCAAACTTTGTTTCCCAAAACGCAGCTTTCCCCTAGAGAGTTATACCGATCTTTTCTACGCCCTATAGCGGTTTGTTGAGATTCGTCAGCCTGAATGAATCCGCCGGTAAACTGTTTTATTTTAATAGGAACATTAAAGAAGCTCGAAAGGATAACTCTTAATCCTTCGCTTGATCTGGTTTGTCTCCAAAAGATATTTTGACAAGAAATTTTAAATTGTTCTGGAATTAACGAGCTGGACGCATTTTTGTAAGATTCTTTAAATCCGAATCCCGAGAGACTAAATATAATTTTCCCCACTACCGACCTCTCAATTGGGACGGATAAAGACTGAAGATTATGTCTCTTCATATACGAATAGCGAAGAGACAACATCCTATTGTTGAAGATATTAAAAAAGTCTACGACGGCTTTTTTCGATTCTCTGTTGAATATCGCGAATTCTTCGACGTAACAATCGGGAAGAAGCCCTTCTATTCCAGCTATTCCTTGTATGTTTGTAAATACTTCTACCGCTTTGTCGCTTAATCCTTCCACAACTGAAATATCGTTAAATTTCGAGCTGAAATTTATGTTCGATTTTATTTCAATAGATTTCCAATCGCATGAGGAAACGGCGACGTCGATTGCTTTAACAAACGAAAATTTTTCAGCGGAAAAAATAAGCGTTTCGTATAGAGTCTTCTTCTTAACGTTCGATGAAACAGAAGGCTTTTGCAGTACGCTCCTTTTCTTTCGAAAGAAATCAAACACGGGAATTTTTAATAAATAACAAATTGGTTGCGGGGGTTGGATTTGAACCAACGGCCTTCAGGTTATGAGCCTGACGAGCTACCAAGCTGCTCTACCCCGCTTCAAGAAGAATATTTCTAATATATAAACAATTTATAGGGATTGTCAAGAAAATTACCTAATTCTTAGTCCCGCTTTCTTCTACGGTTAAACGCTACTAAGAAGGCAATACCTGAAAACACAACGATAAAAGCAAAGGAAATTAGCAATATTACGTCGTTGTCAAAGTTAACGTTTGGCGCGAAAGAAGCAGTTTCCCGTTGACGACGGGACGCGTTCAGGCTCAGGCAAAGCAATATCGAGGTTATGATAAACGCAATTATCGCGAGAATCACATTCTTTTTAGGCCAGCGCTTAGTTAAACCTCTTTCCATTCTAGTCGTTAACAGAAGCAACGAACTCATAGACGCGTAAAGTATAGAGACTGCAATTCCAATAATCGCGTCGAATATCAATGCTGCGACGTTCGCCAAAAGGAAACTCGCCGTTAAGAAGTTAACAACCGAATTTCTAGAATCTTTTGATATGATAGAAAGCAGCGTAAAAAGAAGCAGTCCTATTGCAAAAATAACAAATACTACTTCTTCTAAAGTAATCCCGATAAACCAGTTCCTCAAATTTTTAAACCCTTTTAAAATACAGACGTTAAGACGATATTTTATACTAATGCCAAATCTAACTTATATCTAGGCGATTAAATGATATATCTTAAGGCTTGATATTATGCTAATCTAAAATTAATAAAAGAATTTAGAAAATTATGAGATATCTAGGAAGGTTAAGAATTTAGTGTTTTCAATTACAAGCGAGACGATCGAATGGGGCGGAAAGAATCTAACAATAGAAACAGGTAAAATTGCAAGACAAGCGGATGGAGCGGTTACTGTAAAATACGGGAACACAACGGTTTTATGTACTGTCGTATACGCGAGAACTCCGGCCGAAGACGCGAGTTTTTTCCCGCTCACTATAAACTATCAAGAGAAATTTTACTCG
This sequence comes from Holosporales bacterium, assembly GCA_031262205.1. GTDB lineage: Bacteria > Pseudomonadota > Alphaproteobacteria > RUG11792 > RUG11792 > JAISID01. Next base: position 11,590 of record JAISID010000069.1, read on the forward strand.
GCTGGCAGAATCCCAGGCGGATTTTTAAAAAGAGAAGGAAAACCATCCGAGCGGGAAGTTTTGATATCTAGGTTAATCGACAGACCGATTAGACCTCTTTTCCCAGACGGATTTTTAAACGAAGTTCAAGTTGTCTGCACGACGCTTAGTTACGATCGAGAATGCCCGCCCGACATCGCCGCTTTAATCGGGGCATCCGCCGCTCTTTCTATTTCTGGGGTTCCTTTCTTAGGCCCTATCGCAGGTTGTAAAGTCGGGTATGAAAAGGATAAGGGATTCATTTTAAATCCAACAAAAAACACAGAACTAGATTTAACGGTCGCGGGAACTAAAGAGGGTGTTTTAATGGTTGAATCCGAAGCAAACGAATTGTCGGAAGAGACTATGCTCGAGGCGGTTATGTTCGGTTTCAATTCATTCCAGCCTATATTGGAGATCATTGAAAAACTACAAAAGAAAATCGGCAAACCGGTAATAGAAACAGTTCCGTTTGAAAAACAATACGGCGACTTGTTAAAGAAAATTGAAAACGTCGCTAAAGATAAAATTAAAAAAGCTCTTACCATCATAGATAAATTAGACAGACGCAACGCATTAGACGAAGCTAAAGAAGAGGTTTATGAAAAGTTTGCGGAGGAACAGGATAAAGTAATTCTTGAATCCTTGTTTGAAAATCTGTTGTCAAACATTATGCGTAAAACCCTCCTGTCGACGAAAAAGAGAATCGACGGCCGAGACCTCGATCAAGTGCGTCCTATAGCCGCAGAGATAGACGTATTGCCAATGGTTCACGGAAGCGCGTTATTCACTCGCGGAGAGACTCAAGCATTAGTCGTAACAACTTTAGGTTCCGCAATGGACGAGCAAATTATCGACGACATAGAAGGCGAGAGGAAACAACGCTTTATGCTTCATTACAATTTCCCTCCTTATTCGGTTGGAGAAATTGGTAGAATGGGAGCGCCTGGAAGAAGAGAGATTGGCCACGGCAAACTTGCTTGGAGAGCTTTAAATTCAGTTATTCCATCGAAAGAGTCTTTCCCATATACTTTAAGAATCGTTTCGGACATAACGGAATCTAACGGTTCTTCGTCAATGGCAACCGTTTGCGGCTCGTCCCTTTCAATGATGGCGGCCGGCGCGACGATAAAAGCCCAGGTTGCGGGCATTGCCATGGGGCTTATTAAAGAAGATAAAGAATACGTTATTCTTTCCGATATTATGGGCGACGAGGATCATTTAGGAGATATGGATTTTAAAGT
>JAISID010000088.1 GCA_031262205.1 Holosporales bacterium
TCTTCTCCATGGCTTTCACATTCGCGTAAATTGTTGTTTGACAAAAAATCGCAAGCTCGTCCTTCGACGCCTCGTTAAGAGTTAGTCGTTTGTTAATTTATGGGATTCATGCTTGTAAAAGCGCCGTTACGTTAAGAAAGCAAGACGTACTGCGGGTTTATGTTGCGGACAACAAACCGATTCCAACTTGGTTGTCTCGCATACCTAAAAACAAGCTGTCGCATGTCGACGAAATTGAGTTGCAAAGAATGCTTCCTAAAAATGCAACGCATCAAGGCGTCGCCATTGAGATAGATTCCGTTCAGTTCCGCGACGTAACAGAATTGTCGTCGACTCCTAAAAATTGCGTCGTCGCCATACTAGACGGAGTTACAGACCCGCATAATTTGGGTTCTATAATAAGGTCTGCCGCAGCGTTCGGCGTGAAAGGGATAATTTTAACGGAACGCTCTTCTTGCAAAGTAACCGGAGTCGTTGCAAAAACCGCTTCAGGCGGGTTAGATCGCGTTTCTATATACATTGTCAAGAATCTCGCTCAAACAATCGATATTCTCAAGTCGTACGGTTTTTGGATTGTTGCGTTTAGCGAAAGAGGGGATAAATTAACGCATGAATTAGACCTTCGGGGCAAAACATGTATTATCCTTGGCTCGGAAGGCAGCGGGATAAGAAGATTGCAGATAGAAAACGCCGACTTTGTAACTACCTTACCTACAAATCCACAATTTCCAACGTTGAACGTATCTATAGCCGCCGCGATTGGGTTCTATGAAGTCGCCAGACAAAACGGATTTGGTTTTGAAGATTAAATTTTGAAAAAGAACGGCGTGTTTTTATTTGATTTTTAAGGAAGTCTTCCGTGGCGACGGTTATATGCAAGGGATATAATATTTGTCTTTTGGCGTACTTCGATTGTACCGATTTATCACGCGTCGGTTGTCAAGGGACGCTTCGCTCTCACGCCCTTGACAAGCCGCTTTATAAATCGGTCGAGATATCCTCGTTCCAAAAGATAAATATTATTTGGGGAAGGTTTGGTTGTTATAATCCGAGATTTTCTTATAGCAAAATATTTAAACGACGACTTTTCTTTCGGTCATATTTTTTGCGTGCAAACCTTGCTCGCAAGGTTCTAGGGAATGATGTTTGCAATCTTCTAATCGCGTTTTAAAATTTGCATGCCGGAAAGTTTATGTAATAAAGATTTGCCGTTCGCGTTAAAACGATAAAAAGAAAGAAACTAGGAAAGAGGAGGGGGTTAACGGCGACGCCGCGCCAGAGCATCTGTTTCAGGAGTCAATAATTATTCCGATTTTATTTTTTTTCTATTTCTCTTGAAACCAGTTGAAATCTAGAGGCCTATCTGTATTTGTTAATATTATCATATGTATATAGCTAATAACTGCTAGTCGCAATAAGGTTTTTTGATTTATATAAAGCGATGTATCTCCTTGTATTTGTTTTTCAAGGCTGTTAATTATAAACAATATTTCTTGTTGTGTACTTGTTTTTATAATATAAAAAACCCATTGATCTAGTATTTGTTTTGATGTATAATATTCCTTATTAGGAAGCAACTTGTTTCTATTTTTTTCTATAAAGTCATTAATAGCATTAGTCAAATCATTTTCTAATTTGTTTAAATTTATTTTTAATTTTATATTTACTTTAATACTGTAATAAATTGCCGATACTATCATCAAAATAATACAGGCTAAGATTTTACCTACTGCTTGTTCCCAATCTATCATTTCTTATTATGTTCTTTTTTAACACTATAATTTCGTATTATAGCATTGTTGAATGTAGCCGTTATGAAAATCGGTCGTGTTAATTCTTCAATTATGTTTGTCTTCGATTTAATTTCCGAATTTAAGTATAAAGATCCTTTTCTTCTTTTCCAAATTCAGAGACGCCATTTATCAATAACCCCGATTGAGCTTTAGTTCTATTAAACTGTCCCATTAATAACTTAATGAAACCGATCGTTTCGGAGTTCTATACCTTTCTGAGAAAGCTATCTATAACATGTGAGAGCATTACTTTGAGATGGATTGATAGTATAAACAAAATGTGCTAACGAATGAAGCTGGAATGTTTCGCATTCTAGTTCAGTTTGCTATTGTCCTTCTTCTTTTCAAGGTATAGCGAGGCGAAATCGATAGGGTCGATCATCAAAGGCGGATAGCCGCCGTTTCTCGTTACGTTTGCAATGATTTCTCTTACGAATGGGAACATCAGAAACGGACAGTGAACCAATAAGCTAGTCTCCAAAATGTCGGGCTTAAGGTCTTGCGCGACGGAAACTAATCCTGCGTACGTTAATTCTAGAACGAATATCGAGGTCTTCTCTAAAGTTGATTTTGCCGAAACAGTCATAGATACCTCGTAGTTTTCTTCGCTTAATTTTGCGACGCGAGTTTCGACGTTTACAGCGACCTCCGGCTGTTTATTGGAATCAGGTTCATTGTATTTCAATAGAAAATTCGGATTCTCAAAAGAAAGGTCTTTAATATATTGGTCGTGTATATAAAAAGGATACTGAGACGTTTTAGTCTGGTTTATGTTGTCTGTCATTTGAAACTCCGATTATTTAAAAAATATAGATCTACGGTTTATCTTGCAATGTTTTCTTAAGAGACAAGGCTTTCTTGCTTAGTTTAGAATCGGCCGTTTTTAAAAGATAATTGTCGATTCCTCCGCTTGCTTCGACGCTTCTAATTCCGTTTGGCGTTACTCGTAAGCGAATAGAATGCCCTAGCGTCTCGCTTAAAAAAGAGACGTTCTGCAAGTTGGGCAAAAACCTTCGGGACAGTTTATTGTTGGCGTGGCTGACATTGCATCCATACAGCACGGCTTTGCCAGTTAATTCACACTTTCTAGACATTATTATAAAGCTAAACATACGACGTAATATCTCATTATTTTAATTTATATCAAAATTCCTGTCAACACATTCAGCCGCGCTTTTTAGTTGTTTTTTTTTTTTTTGATTTTACAATGTTTAGCAAGGATTCTTCAGAAAATAGGAAGAAATGAAGAAAACATTAGGAACAGGAATAGTTTTGTTAAGCAGTCTAGCTTTAGAAACAGAAGCGAAAGTAAACAATGCGTTTTACGCGGAAATTGAAGGGAAGTTTACTAAAACAAAAGAGGAAGGGAGATTGCCAAAACAAATAACTGGAACTGGATTAGGGCGTAACCTCAAAGTAACAATTCCCAAAAAGTTCCCGCGTGTAACCAGAGACACTTATGCGGGGAATCTATCCTTTGGATGGACTTGCATAATACCGACGGATGGTTTTGGAACGTTGATGCCAGGGCTAGATTTAACGGGGACTATAGGAAAAACTACAACCAAAATGAAAGACTCTACGATTAAGATTCAAGATTTAACGTCTCGCGCGTCTAGAACAATAAAAGTAGCTGGAGGCAAAGATAAAAGCCGTTTCTATAACGTGTGTTTATTTACTAGATTTGAACATATGTTTGCTTTAGCGGAGAATCATTCTCTTGGTTATGCGTTAAAATGCGCGATTAACGAATGCAAGCCTAAAGGAGGTGAATGGACTCCTTCCATAACTCCGATAGTCGGATTAGTATATGTGTTCAATATGGGCGGATTTACCTTAAAACTTAAGGGAGAAGGAAATTATAATTCGTTGCCTGGAAGCAGAAATATGTACAAAAATTACTGGCAGCCTTCGGCAATAGCGCAGATCAAATATGCGTTCAATAGAGACGGAACGATTCGTCCATACATACAATTCAATTTCACTCATAATTTCAAAGTTACTCAAAAGACGAAAAGAAAGGCGGAAGCGTTTGGCGTTAGATTGCCTTTCCAAGCGAAGAATAAAACAAGCAGTCAAATGTACTCGCTTAAGTTAGGATTAGAATTTTAATTGAGTAAACCGTAAGAAGGAAAAAAGAGGCGTTTATTTTAATAGCGTTAAACGCCTCTTTATAAATAATGGAAGGGGATTCAAAAAGCTCAAATTTTAATAATAATTATGTTTTGGTATACAAAAAAACGCCAAGTTTAAGGATGGCGAGAAGTTCTTAGAAAATTGCCAATATATTTAAAGAATGTAAAGATAATCAATAAAAGGCAAATAACGCTAAGTATCTTTAGCAATAACAAATTAGGATTGAAAATAACTGAAAGTATGCACAGCGTAAAAATTAACGCCGTACAAATTTTGCTTGCGTAAATCGGCTTTATGTCGACTGTTAATTTTTTAGTAAGGACAGCTCCGCCGCCGATTAATAATGCGCAGTCTCTGACGGTTAAAAACACAGCGACCAATAAAATAGGGAAGGGAGCTTTAAAATAAAAATATATTCCCCATAGAACGACGTTAGAAAATATCTTATCCGCTAATGGATCGAGAAGCTCCCCAAATTTAGATTCAACTTTGAGCTTTCTGGCAAAGTATCCGTCGAAGAAATCGCTCGCCGCTCCGCACAGCAATATAAGAAGAGCTTGTATTTTTAAACTGTTAAATATAACGAACAAAAATAACGGAGCGCAAATTAGCCTGAGCAAACTGAGCGAATTAGGCAAATGCCTAACGAAATTACCCGACAATCTCGATTTCGCTGAAGAAAAATTTTATTTCTGCGGCGGCGGTTTCTGAAGCGTCAGAGCCGTGAACTGAATTCTCCGTAGTGGAAATTGCAAATTCCTTTCTTATAGTTCCCGCATCTGCATTGTATGGATTCGTAGCTCCCATAAGAGTTCTGTAATTAGAAATAGCATTTTCTTTTTCCAAAACTTGAACTACGATAGGAGCCGAACTCATAAACTTGCAAAGGTCGTTGTAAAACGGCTTGTCTTTATGAACTTCGTAAAACTTCTTCGCTTGTTCTAAAGTCATCCTCGTTTTTTTTTGCGCGATAATTCTAAAACCTGCGGACTCAATCATGCTGTTAATTTTTCCTGTGAGGTTTCGATTAGTAGCGTCGGGTTTTATCATAGAAAACGTTCTTTCAACCATGTTTCTCTCTTAAATATTGTTTTCTAAGCTGAAATATAGCATATTTTTTTTATCCTGACAATCGCCAAAACATGTCCGCATAAACGATATTATGGAAACTAATGGCTATAAGTTTAGGATAAGCCATAATTTCCAACAAGTATGCGTAAGTATATGTAAAATCAAAAAAAAAAAAGATGAAAATACGAGCGGAAGAGAGTATAATGATAAAAAGAAACAATGAATAATTTAGTAAAATTAGAATAGGGAAAGAACAATGAGAAATAAGATAGGGATTAGCAT
>JAISID010000089.1 GCA_031262205.1 Holosporales bacterium
GACGGATTTAGATTTAAAATTTAGGCTTCAAGAAATAACGAGAGAGAAGATATTTAATAAACTTGAAAAAGAACTGCCCTACAGCATATATGTAAAAACGGATTTATTTTGCGAATCGGAACGGAAGGCGAGGGTATACCAATCGATTGTAGTCATGAAGGATTCGCAAAAAGGCATAGTGTTAGGTCGCGGCGGGAATATGATAAAGTCTATAAGAGAGGAAGCCGCAGCCGATATGAAAAATCTACTTGGCAAAAAAGTAGAGTTAAAACTGTTTGTAAAAGTTAAAGAAAGATGGACGGAACGAAAAGAGCGTCTAAGAGACGCTGGGATTTCTTTATAGTTTTGAGTTTAAAAAACGTTTAAAAATTTTCAGCAGGAACGTCTTATTCATCAAGATATATATTTTTAGCGAAAGTTATTATTTTGCTTGCTTCTTAAAAATTCTAAATAGTCAAGATTTTAAATCCGTTTTTATAAATCTCCACCGCTTCTTAAAAGGGGAGCCTCTTAGAAGAAGCAGTTCCCATTCCAAACTATCTACCACTTTTCTTGTGTCGTCCGCCGACGGTCTCTCCTCAGAGGGGGCAAGATAATGGCGGTAATGTTTAGCTATTTTTTAGGAATTACATACAAAGCTAGCCAAAACAGTTTTGTTTATGGGAATCATCCCCTGACATGCGTATTAACTCTAACTGAAAATGCTTACAGTAATTACGATAAGGCGTTGGTTTCTTACATATGGAAACATTTATACTTTTATACTTTTATACAATATGCGCTTTTTATATCGTCTACCCATCTCAACGATTCAAAATTTTGGATATTGTTTAAAAAATTAACTAAACTAAATCGTTCGCGCATTCTTATACGTTTATTATAAAACAGTTATATCTAATAATATATTATCGGCTAGCGTCGTATGTAATTCCCTATTTTTTTATATAGTTTTATCCTTCGCCGCAGAATTATTAAGTCTAATACGATGGTCTTCGTAAAAAAAATAGGAAAAATAACGTCAATAGCGATCTGACGATTATTGCTATCGTGTATCCCAATACCGTTGGGAAGTATACGACCCCTAAACATATTAAATACGTAACGACGTTCAACGACGACGGTAATGATTTACCGCGCCTATATCTTTTATATTCTAGCCGCAATTTATATCGGCTTTTCTTTCTATTTCCAGCCTAGCCTGCATCTCTTCTTCGCGCCTTTTTTCTTCGATTATTTCGTCTATCAAGCTCGTTTACCAACGCGCCTAAAAAGTAGTCTATCCAATATACGATAAATCCTTCTTCTTTCAGGCCTAGTCCTATCGTTACCCTTCGTTATTTTATATAAGCGCCGCAGAGTCGCCGTCGTAGCCCAGTCGTCTGATACCTTTTTCTAGTTTGACTTTCCATATACCTCCATTAATGTAGGTATTTGTTCTCCTTGGCAACGCTCTAACTCTTTCCTCGACGTTATTATTGTTCGCGCGCGGTTTTTTATAATCTCCTTATATTCGTTTATATGCATTATAAAACCTTTTCCTTCTAATTCATTTTTTTATCAAATTTTTCCCCACTTATTAATATTCGTCCTTCGGTTCTAACTTGTCCATAGGACGTTAAGAAACTGTCTTTCCGCGTTGTTTTTAACGTAATTTCTATTTGGGCAGGGGATTACAGGCTGCTACGTAATCCTGTTTTTCATATCAGAAGTACGATTTTTCGCTGAAGAACAATTATTTCTAACATGTTTTAAAGTACCTAGTCCATTATTCAAGGCAAACTTTTGAAGTGATCGACCTTGCATACCGACAGCTGGGGAAGTTATGGCGGTTTGGGTTTGAACGGCTACGACCGCTATGGAATATTCCACAGAGCAAACGAATTAAGAGCCGCATCAACAGCATAGAAGCCTTTTGGAGCTTTGCTAAGCGGCTGCTTGCAAAGTTCAACTGACTGCTCGACGAGAGTTTTATTTTGAAAGAATGCGAGTTTCGGTATAGTAATGAAGAAGAGGATTTAACTAAGATCCTTCTCAAGTTGCGGTTCAAATATAAAAAGAGCTAGTCGTGTTTAAAGGAAGTCGTTTACAGGTGTCCTGCGAGCAAGATTTGTACGCGAGAAATAAAACCAAAAAGAAAAGTTATCGCTAAGTTGCCGACAGAAAGTGACTATAGATGAAATGTATGAGATGTCAAGGTATTATTCCCTTTTTAAATAGAAAGATTGGTTATAGGCAAATTAGGCATAAGCTCTTCTTTTGAGCAGCTATTTGCAAAGACTTTTCCCTTGCTCTTTAATATCCCAAAAACAGGAGTTTCCCCGGCAGCTCCACGGTCTCTTTGCCACATAGCTCTCCCAAATAGCTTTCGTCAAGCTCGAATACGTTCTCGCTATATCCCAGAAGTCTTTGGCATGGCGAGATAAGTTCGTGAAGAGTATTCTAATAAGGGTTGATCGCATTGCTATTCAACCAGAGAACCCGACCTACTGAAAACTCTGTAATGTCCTCGTTAAGATATAAAATAATCTCTTTGATCTTATAGCTCCTTAGTCTCCTGAATTTTTTCATTTTCCTTTACCAACTTATTTTTGCTACTCACGAGCCTTAATTTAAACGTGAGTAGCCGATTCTTATTATCGTTACGCGCTCTTAGAAACGCGTTGTCTCTGCATTGCAAGAACTATTAAAACTACGCTTCCAGTGAAAAACTTAAGATCGGACGGAGCGAGGCCGAAAGATATAACGATTCCTTGGATTTGCTGATAAACTAGCGCTCCTACGAAAGGCGCGAGCAGTTGTTTGTTTAACGTATTGTTTCCGATTATTGCTTCTCCTATCATAAGGCTGGCAAGGCCGTGAATGATGATTCCAACTCCCATTCCGATATCCATATAATTTTGGATTTGAACCATTAATCCGCCCGCAAGGCCGGCTAAACTTCCTGCTAAGAATAGGCCGAAGACGGTGTATTTTTCTATGCTAACGCCTTGTTTTTTGGCAAAATCAGGATTTAATCCGACGGCTCTAAATCTTAACCCAAAGTCCGCGCGTAAGAATAGAGCAAGCGGCAATATAAGCAAAGTTATTATTACGACTAATATCGAGATGTTTCCTATAATGTCGTTACTAAACAAAGTGTTGCAATTAAAAAGCGATATATTCGGCTTTCCCATGATTCGTAGGTTAATGCTGTATGCCATCGTACTTAAAATAATTCCAGCCAGCATTGTGTTAACCTTAAATTTTAAGTGAACAAGCGCTGTGGAAATCCCTATGATTCCAGCCGCTAAGACGCTAATGAAAATAGCTTCTAACAACGACATTCCAGCGGTTATGCACGTTGCGCATATCGCGCCTCCCAGCGGATAAGTTCCTTCGGACGTCAAGTCTGCAAAGTCCAAAAACCGAAACGGAATCATAATCGCATATGCGATGATTGATAAAATTAAGCCTTGGAGCGCTCCGTTTAATATTAAATCAATTGTCATTTTTGTTCTCCAATATATCTTGATCCTCGAATTTGTGAAACTTCTCCAATAAATCCTGGATGCTAAGTTTTGTTTTTTCTTGTCCTTTAATATCCATAACTATTCTTCCTTTATTTAACATAATCAACCGATCTCCATACTTTATCGCGTCGTCCATTTTATGCGTGATCATTAATGCCGTAAGGTTTTTCTCCTTTATAGATTTAGCCGTATATTTCATCAGCGTCGATTGCATCTTGGGATCGAGCGCGGAAGTGTGTTCGTCGAGCAGCAGAATTTGTCCGCCAGAGTTAATCGCCATCATTGTCGCTACGATTTGTCTTTGTCCGCCTGAAAGACTGCCGAGCGGTTGATTAATATATTTCTCCAGGCCGATTCCAGCAGTCTTCATTATTCGAACAGCTTCGTTTTTGTATCGTTTATAGCTGGAAAACCTAGGTTTTTTGTATCTCATCTGACTAAGGGCGAAGTTTTCCAGCAATGTTAACGTTGGGATCGTTCCCTTGCTTACGTCTTGGACGACTTGCGAAACCAGGCCGCTTCGAGTAATCGAACCTGAATCGGCCGTATATTCGCCTCCGATTATTTTCATCAAAGTCGATTTGCCCGAGCCGTTCGCTCCTATCACGACACAAAATTCTCCTTTTCCCAAGGATAGGTCTACTCCTTTTAAAACTTTCTCGAAAACTCCAGGGAAAGATTTAACGATATTTTTTATTTGCAACATAACGTCACCCCACAATCTCAGCGTTTTCAGGGATGTTAATCCCATACTTTTCCGCCTGTTTTTTATTTACGAAACACCTGTGCTCTTGAGCCGTCGGGTAGACGGGCGGTAGGTTTTTAATGTCCGTTTCTTTCAACAATTTAGCGACAAGTTTGCCTGTGTTCCTACCGATAGATTCGTAATTTACTCCAAAACTGGCGAGAGCAAATCCATTGCGAACGGATTGATCCTCGGAATCAAACACTGGAATATTCATCTTTTGAGCTTCGGACGCAATCGTCGGCATAGCCGCGTGAAGACCGCTTGCTCCAACGTATATAAAGTCTACTTTTTCTTTAAACCCTTGCATCCGTATTGGAATATCGCGAGCTTGTTCGACAGGGATTACCAAAACTGACAATCCGATTTTAGGAGCCGCTTCTTTCATCATATTAGCTAAAGTAGCGTCGTTGTCGTCGGATGTGAGACACAAAAGCCCTACTGTTTTTGAACGAGGTAGTATTGACTTTGCAAAAGTCAATACTATGTCTAAATTCTGCAAATCCGAACTGCCGGTAACGTTTCCGTTAGAGCGATCTTTGTCTTTTAATAAACCTGCGGCTACTGGATCGGTAATAGCGTGGAAAACAAGCGGTATGTCTTGTATTTTCCCTTTTGCAAATTGAGCGATAGGAGTCGATATAACTATCATTACCCTAGGGTTGTAACTTTTTAAATTAGTCGCAGTTTGAGAGATGAGAGAGTGGTCGAAATTAATACTGGAAATCTCATATTTAACGGTTTCATTTTCAATAAATCCTTGTTCCGTTAGTTCTTCCTTAATTCCTTTAATAGAAAGCTCCAGGTCTGGCAGAGGACCGTAGTTTGCAATGGCGACAATTGGAATATCCTTTTTATCGTTAGTTTTACAAAGCATAACGAACGAGCAGGCTATAGCCGCCGCGACGGCTATAATAAATATGTTCTTTTTTTGCATAATAAATCTCCTTAATAACATTGCGTTTGAATTAAAATTTTGTGTTTGTGAAAAGTATCGTAATTAACTGGCCTGGAGGCCATAAAACGCAACGCGATAGGCAAATGGAGAAGAGACAAATTGCCAGAGCCGAGCCATGAAAACTTTAGCTGTTAGTAGGTTCCGATTGTCGAGAACAGTATTCATAACTCTTGAAAGAACTTAACTTACTTACATTGTTTTTTATAATATATCATAAAAACAAATTCTTGTTAAGAGCTTTTTTCTAAAACTCTGAAAACTATATTATAATGCCCGACAGTAGCGGTCTAATGTTTAGGGAGTAATACCAATGATAACCAGAGGAACGGCGGGAGTGTTTCTGCCTTGGCGAACAACGTTATAAACCTCTCCTTCGTAGTAAGCGACTCCAGAAGACATTTTTGAAGTTAATTCTTTCATCGGCAAGATTTCAATTCCAACATCAATCTTATTGCCAATATAAAAAGCCATATGCTTAACGAATAAGTCGTAGGCGACGAAAGAATACTTTCCGAATTGGACTTCAATCGCCGTCCGGTTTTTCATAAAATCTGTTTGGTTATAGGTAAAATATGCCGCTTTTCCAGCGGATTCAATGATCTCCTTCTGTTTTGAAGCGTCGAAAGTCAAAGTTTCTCGAGCAAGTTTAATATCGGCGGTAACGTAATATTGCGTCCTGCATTCTCGCCATCCCTTTGATTCAAGACGCGTTTTAAACTCTCTGTTCATATCGATAGGACTATATAGCATTTTTCCAGTTCTATTTTTTTCTTTCGACATCTTCGTTTTGCATTTTTCAGCGTCAATGTCTTTAATAAGGTAATTTATAGAAAGATAGTTTTGCCCAATGGGAATTTAAGTTTTTATGGGAAGCGTCGTTTATTAGGCCTTCACACGTTAAATTTAATAGAAGAATGGGCTGAGAAATACGGTTTTACAATATCTTACGAAGGGTTAACTAACGAGGACGTTCAGATTGGAGCCGCCGTTAAATTCATAGAGGGATGTTGTAATAAAGACTTCAAATTTCTTAATAAGTATTTAGAGGCTCACTGTTCGTTAGCTTATAGATTTAAAAGCGTTTTCTGTTTAAGAATATTATTTGCGGTCGGATGGTTTAAAAAGATTAGGGCGAAAATAGATTACGTTTTTACTCGTTTTGTAGCGGAAGCTAGTCAGAAATTCATGGTTTCCGTTCAGGCTTTAAGAGATATGGCGCGTTTAAGATGGCTAAAGAAGATACGCTCGCCTATAGAGCGCGTAGTTAGCGCTGATTCTCCAGCAGAGTCTTCATCTTCGCGGAATCTACCAGAACGGCGCTCTTCGGCTGTTTCTCCGCGAAAGAACCTTTCAATTTCCATCGGCGAATGCCTTGAATCTCTTCGTATAAAGAAAGAGCGTAAATATAGCTTATATAGTTGTTCCTCCTCCGACGACGAAGACTTACCCGCTAAGAGAAACGCCTATTTAAAGGTTTTTCGCGACCGTTTAGACGAAGATAGAGAGAACGGCTTGGAGCCTGCTCAAGACGATATGGACTATAATAAACCGTTAAGAGAAGCCAAGGAATACTTAGGACAGCACGACGACTCGGCGGCTATTCTGCATAAAGCTAAAGCCGCCGCTTGGAAAGCCGCGTTAAACCTTTAGAGATAAAAGCTAGTAGAAGAATGAAGTGCGACTAGGCCCGACAATCGCCTCCTTTAGTAGATAAGCCGCCGTCAAAACGATTAAACTTAGCGTAAATATGCCTCCAAAATTTAGAAAGAAGTTTTTTAAGTATTTCATTACGGCGTTTAAAAATCCGCGCGGACATTCTTCTTTCGTCATCGTGAAAGCCGCTATAAAAGAGAGCGCCGGCGCATAGAAAAACGTAACCGTAATCCCCTGCATTCTCAGATGATTAACGTTTATCATGCATAGCGTCCAGATAATAAACGTTATTATTCCATATAATACCATTAGCGCTATTACCGCCTTGTCGCTAAGTTTTCTCTTATTATTCATTCGTTCCACCAGTTTTTTATTAAGTCGCCGCCGCTATTATCGTTATTAACAACGCCCTAGCCGTTGTTTTTAGAGCAATATTAACAATAATATTGGCAAACTCGGCGCATATTAATAAATAAGCTAATCCTCCTGTTATCCCAATGCCGACTAGTATTAGCATCGCGACTAGAATTACCTTACCGGTCAATTTTGTTTTTTCTCTTTTCTCTTCTTCTCAATGTATTCTTCTATCGCTATCCCCGCGTTTTTTATTATTATCTCGTCGTTGGTAAGCCAGTATGAGTTTATATTGCTGTAAGAACCTCTTATGTTATTAATTTCTTCCCATAGTTCAGGAAGGCGAACCTGTATATATTCAAGCCCGTTTAGATGCGAATAAATCTCGTCAATCTTCATTTTGAACGCTTCCTTTCGACCATTCTTTGGGAATTTGGGCGACTTTATCTTTTTCAGTCGGCATATAAACCGGTTTCCCCATAGGGCGAGTAATCAAAACGCCGGCCAGTTCGTCGTTAAGGCGTTTATTCCCTATGTCAATGTATTCTTGGCGACGCTCTGCCCCAATAGCTTTTCTTCCATGCTTAATAGCGGCGATTAAAGAAGACGCTACGCCGGCGTAAGGATCGTAAACAACGTCGTTTTCGTTTGTGAACGCTAAAACGCACCGCTCTGCTAACTCGACGGGAAACTGACACGGATGGGAAGTTTTTTCAGGATGGTTTGCCTTTACGTTAGGAATTTCCCATATCCCTTCTTCCCATTCAGCCTGAAGAAATTCCCAAAAGTCCGAAGGATTCTTCCCATTGGGATTTCCTGAAAGCTCGCCTTTTTTCTTACCTTTGAAATGACGTTTGCTTGGGTATTTTGACGGGATACGGATGTTATCAAGATTGAAGATATAATCATCCGTTTTTGTGAACCACAATAACGTTTCATAACGTCCCGAAAGTCTTTTGCTTGCGTGAAGCCCGTGTCCAAAATGCCAAATAATTCGATTGCGTAGTTTTAGTCCAAAATCTTTAAATATTTTGTAGTAGTAGATATCTAAAGGAAAAATTTCTCCATGTTCCACGTAATTGCCGACTTCCCAACAGATGCTTCCGCGTTCATTTAAAACTCGGACTAATTCTTTGATAACGGATTTCTGAACTTCAAGGTAATCTTGGACGGACATGCGAGCCTCGTAAGATTTGCCAATATTATATGGAGGCGACGTTATAATGAGCCGTATCGAATTATTGGACAATTTCTTTGTAAATTCTAACGAGTCGTTGCATTCTAAAACGAACGGAGAATCTTTTATGTATTTATTTTCTATAATCAACGCCGCGCGTCTCCGTATATTTTTCCCCTATTGTTATCTTACTTGAAATATGGTCGCGACGACAACGAATCCTGTTTTCGTTCCACATTTACGCTTGCGCTTTTTTGCGTTTTTGAGCTGTCCGAGCGGTTCGAACCGCAGGCTTTTCTTTAACGTTAGGTTTATTAATATTAGGCTCCGGGATACTTTTCTTCATCTGAAATTTAATATTCGTTTTATTAATAAGTTTATTGTCGGAATCAGAGTTTTCCACTTTTTTAGCTATGTTCTTCTTTCTTTTACTTTTAGCGGCTTGTCTTATTTCAGGTTGCTTTATTTCAGGAGGTTCGTTTTGTTTATATTCTCGTGCCGAGACTTTGCATTCGTTTGACGACAGAGAGCGATTTCTTACAATTTCAATAAAGGTTCCATATTTCGTCTCTATTTCGTTTAGTAATTTTCTTCTATGATTCAATATGAAAAGATCGACTCCCACGGCGACTTCGGCGATTACGGATTTTGCGTTCTGGCCGGCCAAAGCGTTTTCTATTTTCCTTATGACGGAATATGCCGTCGTATCGTTAGACAATATTTTCCCGGAACCGTCGCAGTGTTTGCATTGGACAAAATTAGATTCCGTTAGACTCATTCTCAAACGTTGCCTCGACAACTCCATTAAACCAAATTGGGATATCTTGCTAAGTTGAATATTTGCGTAATCGTCCTTTACGGCATCCCGCATTTTTTTCTCGACTTTGGCGTTCGACTGACGATTAGTCATATCTATAAAATCAATTATAATTATTCCAGAAATATCGCGAAGTCTGATTTGTCTTGCAATTTCAGTCGCAGCCTCAAGATTCGTTTTAAGAGCCGTATCTTCGATGTTTCTTTCGTTCTTCGATCTACCGGAATTAACATCGATGGCCGTTAAAGCCTCCGTTGCGTTAATAACGATTGACCCTCCAGACGGAAGAGGCGCGGTAGGCTCCAATATATGCTCAATCTTTTCCTCTATTTCGTATTTGCTGAAGAGCGGAGACTCTTCGTCGTAAAGTTTTATTTTTTTCGCATGGCTTGGAGTAAAAATTTTCATGAACGCGTACGCTTCTTTGTAAGCGGCTTTCCCTTGGATTATTATGGCGTCCATCGTTCTTTGATAGAGGTCTCTTATGCTTCTTTTTATTATGTTTCCTTCTTCGTATATTAAATCCGGGGCGACGGAAGCCATAGTCTTTTCCTGTAATCCGCCCCAAAGCCTACGTAAATATTCTAAATCTCTTTTTATTTCTTGTTTGGTTCGATTTACCCCCGCCGTCCTTACAATACAGCCCATGCCTTCTGGAATATCCAGCGATTCCACTATTCCTCGCAATCTTTCTTTTTCAACCGCGTCTATTTTTTTCGATACGGCGTTCCCCTTTCCTTTTGGAGGATTAGGCGTTAAA
>JAISID010000030.1 GCA_031262205.1 Holosporales bacterium
CCCCCCCCCCCCCCTTTTTTTTTGTCTTTATGAGCATCCGTCCTAGCTTATATTCCAGCCAACGCACTAATGTTTCCTCATCTATTTTGATATTATGAAAATTGAAAATGTTTCACGTGAAACATTTTCAATTTTTGATGTCTTCACCATGTCTTTTAGACCTGATATTCATTTTTGTTGGAAACACAGGATGTTTGCCTGGCGTACGTCTTCATCCAAACTTATGTTTCGGCTAATATATTAATGCATCTATTTATCCATTTTTGTTATTGTAAAAAATGAAAATGTTTCACGTGAAACATTTTGCGTTTTTGAAAAGGCGATTTGCATATTTTAAATTGGGTTAATAAAATATTTTTGCTCATTTATGAAATTTGTGATATCCTAAATATAGTAGTGGGAAATTGGAAAATGTTTCACGTGAAACATTTTGATAAATTATAATATTCATTGGGAAGGTTAATGTCTATTAACATAGCCATTGCGAATCAAAAAGGAGGAGTCGGTAAAACTACTACGGCTATTAACTTAGCGACTGCTCTTGCCGCGATCAGGAAGAAGGTGCTTCTCATAGATTTTGACCCTCAAGGCAATGCGACTACAGGGCTTGGTTTATATTCTAAAAAAATTAATACGAGTTACGATATGTTAACTCAAAGAAAAACATTACTGGAAGTAATAGTAAAAACGGACGTGCCTGGGTTAACGTTAATCCCAGCGAGTATTGATTTGGTCGGCGCTGAAATTGAGTTGATTCAAGTTCAAGATCGAGAGGGTATATTAAAAAAGGCGATTGAGTTATACGAAGAAATGTTCGACTATATAATTATAGATTCGCCGCCTTCGATGGGCATATTGACTTTAAATTCTCTTGTTGCGGCTCACGGCGTTTTGGTCCCTTTACAGTGCGAATACTATGCCCTTGAAGGTCTAAGTTATCTTTTGAGTTCTATTAATAAAATAAAGGCGGCGTATAATAAAGAATTAAAGTTGTTTGGGATAGTATTAACTATGTATGATAGGCGGAATACTTTAAGTTTATCTGTTGAAAAGGATGTTAGGCAGCATTTTGGAAGGACGGTTTTTAATTGCGTAATCCCAAGAAACGTCAAAATATCCGAGGCGCCGTCGTATGGAAAATCCGTGTTAATCTACGACGTTAAATGTCAAGGAGCGCGAGCATACATGGAACTAGCAAAAGAATTTTTAGCAAAGGAGAAAAGCGAACAATGGAGCAAAAATTAGGAAGGGGGTTGTCGGCGTTGCTCGGCGATCAGAATGAGGAAGAATCTCACGTTTCAATCGGAAATGGGAAGTTGGACATAAATTTAATCGCGCCAAATGAAGAGCAGCCGCGTAAGTATTTTGACGCAGAAAAATTGAAAGAATTAGCAGGATCGATTTCATTACACGGCGTACTTCAGCCTATTGCTGTTCGTAAAAAGGGAGATAAATACGAAATAGTCGCCGGGGAAAGAAGATGGAGAGCTTCAAAAATTGCCGGATTAACCGAGGTGCCAGTCTATATTTTGAATTGCCAAGATTCGGAAACAATGACGCTTGCGTTAATTGAGAACTTACAACGCGCCGATTTAAATCCCATTGAAGAAGCCGAAGCGATGAGGCATTTAATGTTATCTTGCGAATGTCGCCAGGAAGACCTCGCCGTTATGTTGTGTAAGAGCAGGAGTTACATCGGGAATGCCTTGAGACTGTTGTCTCTTCCCGAAAGAGTACGAGAGTTAATAAGGGTTGGTAGATTAACCGCCGGCCATGGAAGATGCTTAATCGGAGTGCAAAACGCCGAGGAAATCGCAGGAATTGCCGCTCAAGAAGGGTGGAATGTTAGGCAACTTGAAAGCTCTATGAAAGATCTTCGGGCAGGAGATAAAACCATCCCTTCGGTAGACGGAATCGCCGCAAGGCCTGTCTCGACGAAATTCGGTACGCCGATTGATACGCATCAAGCTCCCGAAGCGGTGGAAATAGCGGTTAGGGTCGCCGAAGCATTAAAGATCGAGACAAAACTTAAGGTAACAAAAAAAGGCGGAGTTTTCACATTGATTTGTAAGTCGTGCGAAGAGTTAGAGGAGCTAGTTGAAAAATTGGTGTCGCTCGGGGAATGACATGTGAGGTAGGTTCTTACCTGTCCCCTCTCTTTTAGACGGCAATAAAAATATCTTAATCCGCCATTAATTGTAATAAATATTACGATATATGATTTGTTTGTGAAATATTTAAAGCGTTAGGATGTGGTTGCTAAATCATAAAATGTTTCACGTGAAACATTTTTATAATTATGGGGAATTACAGTTCCCAACTTAAAACTAGATAAAGAAACCATAAAAATGATAGCTCGTTCGCTTCTGAGGAGAAAATTGATATAGAAATACAACTTCTCATTTCTGAAGGCTGTTGGTAATACTAACGGTAATGAAATTTTGATTTAGCGAAAGAATGTTAAGAATGAGAAAGTTTTGTAGAAACATAATAGGCGGGATTTTAGTTTTATACGCCGCAGTCGTTAATATAGGTCTTGAAGCCGCCGCTACGGTTACGTTTCCTGCCAACACTCCGAAGAGAGTTGGAGTTATAGCGGCGGGAGCCGTGGTTCCGATGGCTAATAACCCAGGGGATCAATTTACTCACATACAAATTCCAACGCCTGCGGTTGGAGGAAATGCAGATATCTATTTCCCAGTGAATGGTAATCAACCTAAGACTAGACAGGCAGCAAGATGGTCGTGCGCGAACGTTCAACCTGGTATTCTTAACTCGCCGATTACTGATTGGTACATGGAAATGTTTGGATGGGTTAATCCAGCGGCTGGCGCTGCTCCACCAATGGGATTTGCTCCGCTTGTAGGTGTTCCCGTAGTACCTGGAGGTCAAGGCACTGCTCCGATAATAACTTTAGACCCAGCGACTATGACTGCTCCAGGTCTACCGGCTCCGGTTGGTTATGCGAGCAGAGCGGCTGCTTTCTGGGGTAGTTTTCGTACTATGGCATCTGATCCGGTTGGAAGGGTAAGGTTATACAGGTTATTGATGGAGATCAGGAGACAGGATGCTGGAAACATAGGAAGATGCGGCGATGGGATAAATCCTGGGGGTGAAACTTTATTTAGAAGAAATCAATGTAGATCAATTAGAGTCGTTTATTCATGGAGTGGATGTGCATTTGTCCAGGGAAGTAGAGAAATAAGGGTTGATCCAATAAGAAGAAACTCAATTACTGTTAGGATAAATGCAGCTGCAAATACAATAGATACTGCAACGGATGCTCCTTCTCCTTTGGATGTCGGTCTATATCATGAGATGGGACATTGGTACAGATTTTTAAGACATCCTGTTAGATACTTTCAAGAAACTATCTATTCTCGTACGGTACCTACACAACCTCAATATGTAGAAGTGTATTATTACGGCAATACCAATAGCGAATATCGTACTTGGGGAGGAATAGATAATGAGGAGATAGCGAATATATTAGGTATTCCGGACTGTCGTGGACATGAGTTAGTAGATTTATTGCATCCAGATGCTTTACGGCCTACGCCGCCTCCAGGAGGAGGAATTCAAATTCAAGTACCATATTGTCGCTGTTTCCCATTTTTTATGCGAACTTGGTATTTGCCTATTTACTACGAAGGAGACAATGAATCGGAAAATGTATATAGAATATCTAGAAGCACCGGAGTAGCGGGAGGTCTGAGAATGCGTTTCGGGCATAGCGACGCAATAAGCCCAGTTTCTATTGCAGGAGGAATACCTCCCAGATTTAGGCTGGCTCATTTGACTGCGGCTCGTTGTTACGAGGATATTGTAGGTCATGCGCCAGTTAATTGGAACTTAGTTTCTGGCCAGGCTGCTCAGTGAAAAGGATTGACAGTTTATTTACTATTTTATATAATGTTAAAGGTTTATTTTATAGAGAGGTGTTTTATTATGAAAAAGGTAAATTTTTTTAAAATGTTGACGGTTGCTTCTTTTTTATGTTGTGTTAATGTTGGTTCTGCTAGTAATAGTATGCAAATGTTGTGTAGTTCACAATCGGAGATGCGTACGGCGTTGAGTAAGTTAAAAGAAATGGGGATAACCAGAAGTAGTGTTGAAGTTTTTAGTGCAAGTATACAAGGGTACACAGAGCCATTAATTCAAATGATTGCAGAACACTCAGAATGTGATCCTGAAGGCGAAATATTACTTGCAATAAGCTATCTTTCAGATATCAAGGAAATTGTGGATGAAGTATTAAATTATCATGAGCATCCATCTAGTGAGCAAAAGACGAAATTGTTAGGATATGCAAGTACTTACGGCGGTGAAATGGGCAAACTCATAGATTCCGAAATAAAAGCTGGAGAAGTAGCTCAACAATCGACACGTTGGTGGTGGCAAAGGAGCAGTCGAGTTGGCAGTTGAAGAACAAGCGCAATATAAATCATTCTCAAGCATGTCTTTTAATTTGAAAAGGCATGCTTTTTTATATAGGAGTCGTCAATCGAGGGATGGGCAACGTTTTTGCTACGAAGGGTTCCGCGTGTTATGATAGTGGCGATTGAGGTTTACGCGTTAACTGTTTCACATGAAGTTTACTAAGGCTCAGACGAACGGCAACGATTTTGTCATAGTAAATAAAGAACTGGCCTGCGGCGTCGAGCGGTCTTATATAAAAAAGTTGGCGAGCAGGCAATTCGGAATCGGGTGCGATCAAGTTATTTTCGTTGGAAAAGGCGTAGGCAATCGCTACGTCGCAGAAGTTTTTAACCAAGACGGCTCGGAAGCTCGCATGTGCGGAAACGGAGCTTGTGCGGTTGGCAAGTATGTAAAAGAGGTTTTAAAAGACAGAAACGCCGACAAGATCGAACTGCTGATTTCTGGGGCCGTATACCAGGTTTGGTCAAACGACAAGGAATTTACGGTTAGTTTTCCAAGGCCTGAAATCGTCGGCAAAAACATGGTACTCACTGGAAACAAACATTTGGTCTTGCAGGTTGAAAATATTGAGAACATTGAAAACCTCGATAATCTTTTGGCGGAACATAAGGACTGTAATTTGCATTTTGCGAAACTTATTAACGAGAAGACTATTAGATTGAAAACCTTCGAAAGAGGCGTCGGGCAGACGACGGCTTGCGGCAGCGGGGCGGTCGCCGTTACGTTTTTGCTGAACCTTCAGGGGAAAATCCGAGTGGTTCACGACGGAGGCGAATCGATAGTCGAGGTTTTTGGCGATTCTGTTAACCTGACGACTACGCCGATCCTTACGTTCGAAGGAACGACGTATGAATAGAATTAGCTACGAAATAGGCGACGTTCTCGCGGAAATCCAAGGCTCGCCAGACGGGGTTGGTTACGACGTCGCATTTTCGAAAGTTTACGACGAGATAAAAGAGGCTAGGTTTGAGGAGGACGATTCCGTTTCGTTTGGAATCTGGCAAAGGGAATTGAAAAAGGCGGATTGGGCGTTGATGGAGAGGTTGGCTTTTAAGGCTCTTGCGGAAAAATCTAAGGATTTGCAAATCTTGGGTTGGTTCGTCGAATCGCTGGCGGCTCAAGACGGCTTTTCCGGCATAGCAAGGGGAATCGAGGCTCTGACGGGGTTTGTAAAATTATTTTGGAGGAAAAGTTATCCAAAATTGGAAGACGGCTCTTCCGACGAGGAACAGAAATTTAGGATATTGGACTGGATATACGAGACCCTTGCGAAGAGGTCAAAACTTATTCCTATTGTTAAACATAACGGCGAGGAGATTAACTTATACAACTACGACTATGCGGTCGAGTTGAAGAACAAGGTTTTGAAAGCGCCTAACTCGGCCTCTCAAATATTGGAGGCGGCTAAAAAGAACGGCGTAAAAACAATCGACGACATTCAAGGTATATTGGATGCAGTCGAGTGGAGCGTTTTTGAGGAGACGCAGGGCTATATTCAGAAAATTGAAATGCGGAAGGAAGAATTTGCCGAGGCTGTCGCTTTGGCGTCTAAAGAACATAGCGGCGGCGTTTTTGCGAGCTTAACAGGCAACTTGGCGAGCATCGATAAGATAATTTCCGCGATTCCGCAGCGAAAGGAAAGATTACGGCGGGAAGAGGTTCATTTGCAAAAAGAAATTCCCTCAAAAGAAGAAATAAGAACGGATGTTCCGAAGAAGATTCAGATCGACCGAGACGGTATTTACAATCAAATCGCCTCCCTCGCCAAGGAACTTGCTGTTATAGAAAAGCACAGCCCAAGCTCGCATATCTTGAATCTTATGGTTTCGTGGAAAGACAAAAATCTTTTTGAAATAATTAACGATCTAAAAACCGGCGATTCAGACGCCCACCGCCTGCTGAAATTTTTGGTGTAACTTTGCCTATGTTTACTAAAGGACATTACTGCGGCAATAGCAAATATTTGTTAAATATTATATAATCTTGCTAGATTGTATTTCCGTTAGATTATATAAAACATTGGGAACGCCGTTTATAAAATGGATAAAGCTGGATAATATTGGGAAGTTCAAGCCCTTCAATAATTCTAAGAATGAATTTAAAGACGGTTGCAATATTGTGTTTGGGTTTAACGGCTCTGGCAAAAGCGCGTTATCAAAAGTCATTTCGCTTTTTGGCGATGAAAAGTTTATTAGCAAAGCTGAAAAGGACAGTCTCTATGATGGCATGAAAAATGGGGATTCTTCTTCAGTTGAAATTAAGCTCTCCGACGGGAATATCGTAAAATATTCTGAGAAAAAACCGCATAGTTATTCCTTTTATGTTTTTAATAGTAATTTTGTCGCTTCTCATGTTTTTGACGGAACGAAAGGAAATGCGAAAGGATTTTCAAACGCAGGCGAGCTAACAAATGAAGAGATTAGAAAATCTGAAGAAAAAATAAGGGGCTTGAGCGATGAAAATGATAAGTTAAAGGAAGAGAACAAATCTTTTGAAGACGATTATGAAAATGTACGTGCTCGCTATAGTAAAGAGTTTAGAGAATTTCTAACAGATAAAAATAAAAAACTCACGCCACGTTCTTTGGACAAAGTCTCTTTGCCAAACAAAGGGCGTGATGATTTAGAAACGGAACTTAAAAATTTAAAGTCTGATTACAAACTAAGCCTAAGAACTGATCAGATGAAAGAAGATTTAGCTCAACTTGAGAAACTTAATTTTCAATCTTGTTCTATTGATCAAGCAAAAGTTAACGAGATTTTGAAGGAAAATGTTGAATCTTTGTCAAAGGAAACATTAGAAAAAAAGATATCGGAAGTACGAAATTTATTCTCGAATGACAAAGATAAACAAAACGACGTGGAGGGATGGTTTAAGTTTGGAAAAGACATCTTGCATAAAACAAAGGATCAAAAGGATCAAAAGGATCATAAGTGCCCGATTTGCGATAGCGATATTTCCAATAAGTTGAATTTTATTTTAGAAGGCTTTGATGGATATTTTGATAAAAGTTATGAGGGTTTTATTAAAGAATTGACAGATCAGATAAGAAGCGTAACAAATTCTATCGAGTCTGTGGAACGGTCTGAAAAATATGCTTCAACCTTAGAAAAGCTGTGGGAACGTTATAAAACAATGCTTTCTTCTAGCGATCGGATTCCCGACGGCAGAGCGTTTCCTAAGGTTGAGTTTTCGAAAGTAGAAAGGGAGTTGAAGACGATAAAAGGTGATTTGGAGCAGAAGAAGAAAAATATTCAGCATTCCCCAGAATCTAAGTATAGTTTTGATTTTACAGGTTTTAACGAACAATTAAAGGAGCTTGAAAAACTTGGGAAATCTATTCTGACTAGTCTTACAGAAAAACAATTAAAGACTAGTAAAATAGAGGACGAGCTACGGAAAATTTACGAGAAGATAATTATTTCAGAATTTAACGGCGAAGATGGAAAGCTAGGTAAATATAAGGAGAATGATAGAAAAATTGATGAAAATGGGAAAGAAATTGAGCGGTTGTCAAAAGAAGTAATAAAAGAAAGAAGAAACCTAAAAGCAGAATCGAAACACGTTAATGACTTTCTGAAAAAAATGGGGATTGAGCACTTTGAGGTTGACATAGACCCAGAAAAAGAGGACGAAAACATTACTATCAAGTTTAAAAATTCCGGTTCTACAAAGGGATTAAAGCATTCTATAAGCGATGGAGAAAAAACAGCCTTAGCGTTTGCGTATTTTTTAAGTAAGTTTGATTGCGAATGTAAATCTGAATCTGAATCTGAATCTAAATCTAAATCTAAAATAGAAGAGTCGATAGTGGTTATAGACGATCCAATTTCAAGCCTAGATGAAAATAGACTTTTCAACACCGCCTTTTTGATATCAGATCATTTTAAAGAAGCAAAGCAATTAATAGTTTTGTCTCACAATTTTCTTTTTCTTAAGTTTTTCAGTAAGAATTTCCACAAGGGGAAAACAGAGCATTTCTTGAACGGCGATGAATTAGTTGATTTGCCCAGCTCTTTAGGAGGTTTTGAAAGCCCTTATTTCTACATGCTTCAGGACGTTATTAGCTTTGCAAATGAAGGCAAAGATAAGGATGGCAAGGGTTATGAAGACGTTAGGAAATACATGCCGAGTTATATCAGAAGAGTCCTGGAAACTTTTCTATCGTTTAAGTTTGCAAAAGTGCAGAGGGAAAGAGGAGGCTCCCCAGGACTTGGAGATTTTGTTGACGATAAAAAAGAAAACATTAATGAGCTTGATCTGGAGACGAGAAAAAAATTGAAAGAGATAAAATGTATAACCGATCAATTTTTGCATGGGAACTTACAACAGACTACAGAAAGCGGGCTTAGTTTAGAACCTGCATTAAAGAAAGCAGCTTCCTATACGATTGAAGTAATTGAAACCATAGATGACATACACCTAAAATACGTTGAATATATGAAGATATTACAAGAACGGAAGGAGGTGGCAAAGATTTTAAAAACGCTAAAATATCCCTGCCGAATTATACCAGAAAAGTCCTGGCAATGTTTTGATAGTTTAGCGAAAAACGCCTCTAGTGCGATTGGAATAATTAAAAACGCAGATGCCCTGCCCCCAGAATGGGCTAAGAATATGAAAGAGTAAGCTAGTACTTCTACTAAAAATTCGCTATAATTATCAATCATGAAAAACTCCATTTTACATAACATAGAGGCCGAGCAGGCTCTTCTCGGGGCGTCTATTTTAGATAATTCGGTTATCGATTATATTCCGGATACGTTTTGCTCATATCATTTTGCCGCTGAAATTCATATCAAAATATACGAGGCAATCTGTAAAATTAGAGACGCCGGCTCGGTCGCCGATCCTATCACTATTACCGCCAAACTAAAGGGAGACGAACTATTTCAAAAAGCCGGCGGGGAGAAGTATTTGCTGGATTTAGTAGACTCGGTTATCGGGCTAACGAATGCGGCCGACTATGCGAAGATTATTTACGACTTATATCTTAGGCGTCAGATCATTGAGATAAGCGATAAAACTATAAGCAGAACGCAAAATCTCGATCCTGAGGAGAAGGCCGAAGACATAATAGAATCAACGGAAAAAGACTTATACGATCTTGTCAACGGAGTTACCGACAAAGGAAGGTTAGTCGCATTCAGCAGCGCGTTGACGGAATCTATAGACGCCGCAAGCGCCGCTTTCAAGAGGGATAGCCGCATAAGCGGGGTTACGTCTGGGTTCAAACTAATAGACAAGTGGCTTGGAGGCCTTCATAAATCCGACCTTCTCGTAATCGCCGGCAGACCTTCGATGGGGAAAACCGCCTTTGCCACAAATATCGCGTTTAATGCTGCTAAGGCAAAGTTGGAGAATAAGGAGGAAGGAGACGGAGTCGTTTTCTTTTCCCTAGAAATGTCGGCTGAACAATTGGCCACAAGAATCTTGGCGAGCGAATCTGGGATTCCTTCCGATAGTATTCGTCGCGGCGAAATCCCAAAAGACGCGTTTGATAAGTTCGTAACTATCAGCCAAGAACTCGAGAATTTGGAATTATATATCGACGACACCCCGAATATAACCGTAAGCCAGATAAGGAATAAGGCTAGAAAATTAAAACGACAAAAGAATATAGGCCTTATAGTTATAGATTATCTTCAGCTTATTGAATCTGGCGGAGCTAGGAGGAACTCGGAAAATAGAGTTCAAGAGATTTCAGAGATTACGAGAGCCTTGAAAGGAGTAGCAAAGGAACTAGACGTTCCAGTTTTGGCTTTATCGCAGTTGTCGAGAGCGGTTGAGCAAAGAGACGATAAAAAGCCTCAGTTGTCGGACTTGAGGGAATCAGGTTCGATTGAACAAGACGCCGACGTAGTCATGTTTGTTTTCAGGGAGGAATATTATAAAGCCAGGAAAGAGCCTAACGAAGGCACGGTAGAGCATGATAAATGGAGAACGGAGATGGAACAGATATACAACAGAGCCGAAATTATCATAGCGAAACAGCGTCACGGTCCGATTGGAACGGTCAAGTTGTTCTTCGACGGAAGATTAACCAGATTTGGAAAC
Source organism: Holosporales bacterium (assembly GCA_031262205.1). Taxonomy (GTDB): domain Bacteria; phylum Pseudomonadota; class Alphaproteobacteria; order RUG11792; family RUG11792; genus JAISID01. The sequence goes on from JAISID010000030.1 coordinate 10,498, forward strand.
TTGCAGGAGTGAGATATGGAAGGAATTCGTAGCGTACAGCTATAAATTCGGAGTTGGTTTTAATATAGTTGCAAGCCATTCAAATTCCGTTGTGACAATTTAGTTTGTAGTATTGTATCAAGAGGTAATTCTGTAACAAAATATGGGATTTTCCCATCCTCATAGAGATCGTTTAAACCGCATGAGTAAGGGAAGGCCTCTATTAATCTCAAAGAGATTAGAAAGAATGATTCCGTCGCAGCGCATAGTTTATTATTTGATCTGCTATTGTTCTCAAGGATTTTAGTTTTACTTAATGTGTATTAAAAGTAGCTCTAAAAATATTGTTGTCTTATTGTCAAATTTTCCATATGAATTTGAGATTTGTCCCTGATATATTTTGGGTTACAATGTATAGTGGTATATTGCTAAAGTTTTCAATAACTTATAAAATATATTTAAGTAATCTATTTGTAAAATTTTCATAAATTATATGTATATGTTGAAAAGTGTTCCTATAGGAAGTTATCTTAGTAATCATGCCAATATCTTTTATGTCTATAATAGGTTGCAAAAACATAAAATGTTTCACGTGAAACATTTTGTATTTTTGCCGTCTTCATTATAACCTTTAAGTCTGATGTTAATTTTTGTTGGAAACATAGACTTTTTTGCTCTTGTGAGTATCTACTCGAATTTATATTTTGGCCAATATACTAATGCGTTCGTTCATCCATTTTTGACATTATGAAAATTGTAAAATGTTTCACGTGAAACATTTTATGTTTTTGACATTCTCTGTTGTAGCTTTCTAAACCTAATTTTTGTCGTAAATATAGGATTTTACCTTTTGGCGAGGTTTTGTTTTAACCGACGTACTAGTATTTACTCATTCTTTTTAACATTATGAAAATTGGAAATGTTTCACGTGAAACATTTTACAATTTGACGGTCAAATCATTTGCTCAGATATTCTGCGAGCGGGGGTATGTTAAGGCAAAGACACGGTTGTAATTAGCGATAAGCAAGCCCTCTCTTTAAAGGAATTTGCAACTTTAATACTCTCTAATGCGGGGAGATTACCTAAAATTGGTTATAAATGCTCCTGGAATGTTTAAAAAATAATATCAAAGTTATTTTGGCCTCCAAAATAGTAATATGTAGTTTTATACTTAACCAATATATTCTTTATAGATTTTTGCAAAACATAATTACTTAATAAACGGCTTTGTATATTTGGGGTTAGAACTTCATGTTTCTTCGCATGGAGGAGCGTCGCTTGGCAAAGGTTCCGTCGATTCTTTTTCTTTCATTAAGACGGCGTCGTCGGAATGGTTGGGGATAATCGGGTCTTTTTTTATCGGGCTATAGCCGAATGCTTCTCGCTTCTCGTCGATCGTTAAAAATTCCGCATTGTTAATTTTCTTCCATTCCGATTCGCGACGTTTTGAAAGAGCAGGGATTGAATCAAGGTCATACCACAGACGGTACTCCGTTTTGAATATGTTTTGAAGCCAATTCGCAAATTCGCCGGCCACGATATTTAGCAGCGGTATGAGCGTTTCTTCCCAGAAATTATACCTCGCCTCCTTATAATTTGAAAACGTGGCGGACGACATGCACCCTATCAATATATTGGGCACTCCGAAGGCGAGGGCTATTTCTTTTGCCGAAAGCTCTTTGCCCGATATGAAATCGAGGTCTTTTGGCGACAACCCCATTTCCCGCCATTCGAAATTTCCTTCTAAAAGAAGTATTTTCCCAGCGTTTCGCCCGCCTTCGTATAGATTTCTGAGGTTGTCTCTCAATTCGTTTCTTTTTTGCGGATCAATCGACGACTTATACATAAGCGCGCCGGAAGGCCGCCCTCCGTTTTGCAAAAACGCCGTGTTCTGTTGAGCAATCGCATTATGTTGATTAATCGAACTCATGGCGACTTCCACAGGACTCATTCCGTACCAATCGTCCAACGGATTAAATAACTTTATGTGGAGCAGGTCGCTTTGCCCCGTTTCTTGGTCGACATTGAACAATCTGCTTGTTTCTCCAGTCGAATATTCATATCCTCTCGGAATCGAACTTTTCCCTGGGATAATACGCACTCTATCCGGCCGCAGCAAATGAAGTTCGCGAGGCGTGTCTTCGTCGTCCCTTACGACGGTAATAAAGCAATTCCCAGAAAGCAAAAGATACGAAATGGCCTCTTCTATAAACGTAGTTTTGTATTGTTTCGAATTTGGTTTGTCCATTAAATCCAATATCTCATGGTTATATAAAACTTCATCTACCTCGCGACGTTCGTTCGTTTTTTGAAGTATCCAATTAACCGAAGCCAGCGCTCGCGAAATCAATTGAACGCATCTGTAAACGACGACGTTCTTTTTGTAACCGGTTTCCGAAAGGTCGTCGTAATCGGTCGACGAATTGGTTCTTGCTGTTTTGTATGAAATTAAAGCGGACTTTGAATCTCCAACTTTTCCATATACGTAGTTTTTAAAAATTCTTGATAACATAATTTTCTCCTTTTATAAAATTTAGATTGACAATTTGGGGGATTCCCATGATATCTCGCAATGCTCCGAGTTCTTTTTGAATTTTTGAGATTTGCTGGGATTTTTTGAGATTTCTTGAAGCGGAATATGCGCCTCATAATTTTAGTCTATAAAATGTTTTTTAAAGGTGTCAAAGATTTTTTTCTCCCATAGCTCGTTTGGAGACAAAAGATAAATATTATCGAGGGGAAGCGATTGGTCTTTAATACCAGTTAAACAACTTGTAGTAAAGTTGTTGGGAAACGATTTCTTTTTCTTCCTAAAAAAGCAAGGAATTTATTTGGCGAATCTTAACGTTCTATTAACCTTTTTATGATATGCTAAAGCTATGCTTGCATAGGTTAAGTAGTTAAGGGAAGCAAGCCCCGAGGAGGGCGGGGGTTTGGGATGGAAATTATAGTACAA
>JAISID010000067.1 GCA_031262205.1 Holosporales bacterium
CTTAACCCGTCTCCTTTAGGTAAATAAATATCCAGGAATATCAAATCTGGTTTAGGAAAATCTCCGCATAAAGTTTTATAACGTAAAACATCCATAGTTTGGGAAGCGTCGTGAACGCACAATATATTTAGATTTTTAAATCCGCTTAAGGCCTTCCTTGCAACCGCCTCGTCTCCTGGATTATCTTCAATCATTAACAAATTTATAACTTTGTTTTTTTGATTGTTTTGAAAAGCACTACGCTTTTGGGTGGTTTCTCCGTTGTGATGTTCTAGGCCGTTGAAAAACTTTTCTATATTAATCCCATATAATATTGAAAGTTTGTATAAGTTAGAAGCCGATATCTTGCTTAATGCTCGTTCGTATTTTTGAATCTGTTGATAAGATATGCCCAATGCATTGGCGGCGTCCGATAGAGTCATTCCTCTTCTAAGCCTTTTTTCTCTAAGTTGTCTGCCTATGTGTATATCTATAACGGAGCTACCGCCTCGCATTGTCTTCCTCAATAAATGTTTTGAATACTAATTCGTAACTACAGCCAGGTCTTTCTTTAACGATTCTTATATTCCCATGAAGTTTATTCATAAGATCGCGACATATCGTCAATCCGAGACGCTCGTTCGCGTTATGCGAGTTATTCAATATACAATCAATTGAATTTTTCTTATTTAACGATAATCGACGTCCATTGTCTTCAAAAATAATTGAAACGTTCGCATCGGCTTTAGATATAGTTTTAATTGTTATCGCTAAAACATTGGCTTTAGCATGACATAACGAGTTTTCTATAAGATTTTTGAAAACCCGAAAAACATCGATATAACTTCCGCTTACCAGCGGTATTTTCTTATCTAAGTTGATTTTGTAATTAATGCCTTTTACTTGGTTTTTAAATAAATTATCGATCTCTTTTACAGCCTTTTGTATATCTACTTTAGAATTTTGATTGTTGTCATTTTTAAATAAACTCTTGCTAATTTTATTTAACACGTCTACGTTATCTATTGCAAAATCAACATATTCGCAAATCCCTTCCATTTTCCCAGTTGTTAATTGCGTTTTTATTAACTGAAGAAAATTAGCTATATTGCGAATTGGACTTTGTATATCGTGACAAAATTTTGCAAACTGATCGCATTCTATATGTCGTCCAGATTTTGTTACGTCTAAGGTATTAATCATTATTTCCTCCTGAAATTTTAAAATACGATTTTGCCTTAATCACAAACCTAATAGAAACTAAACACACCTAGCAGAAGTTATTTTACTCTAAGAGGTTTTGTATAGTTTCTAATCGGATACATCCAAATAATTGAATAATATCCTAATAATTCGCATTGTAGTTGAATTTTAATCCAAATACAACTAATAATGCTAATCCATTTCTTTAAAAATAAAGATATTTAAAATAAAATAATAAATTATACGCCATAAATTCAAATGTTATTTCAATAAAAAACTAGAAGAATCAATAGAAAAACTTTATGGTTGTATTTCAACTAATCTCAGTTGTACATCCTTAAAAAAAAGAAAACGCTGCGGTTTCCATTTCATACATTAAATAAACGCCAAAATAGTATAAGGCTTTTCAAAAAGTCTTCTTATCCCCCGCCCAATCTCAAAAACTCAAAAGTTTTTAAATAAGTTAACTGTTTTTTTACCACTTCAGTTGGAAGCTAGATTATAGCGAAAAGATTTAGATAGCTTCTAAGAATGCGAAATATCATAGTTAATTTGTTTCACGCTGTTCAATATGAAGAATTTATAAGAGTTGTCGTATCCGACGCGTCCATTTTATCGCTTCATATAAGAAAAGAAAAACTACTAAACGCATTAAAATTCGCATTAAAAGACAAGGCCGATTTGTTTCAATATCTAAAAGAGAATGAAAACGCTCCAGTAGAAATTGTCATTTCAAACGAAGCGACGGAATGTCAATCGATAACGACAGGCAAATTAAAAGAAAAGGACATAATATCTTTGTCTAATAATTTGTTGACCGAAAAAAGCGAGTCCGCAAATATTTTGTTTTATGAGAAAAAATTGCTATACGGCAACAACTTCATTTCCATATGTTTAATGAAACTAAGCTCCCCGGTTGTTTCTATTTTTCAGCAGTTATTGTCGGTAAAGAATTTAGCGATATCCGTTTCATGTTGGCCTATGTGGATAATCGCCAGCTATTTCAACTTATATTCCTCGGACATGGACAAATTTTCAGCATCACTGTTTATCATCGAGTTTGAAGAATCTTGGGAAATAATCGTTCTAAACAACGGAAATTATTTCTGCTACAGACGCGGCAACATCCGTAATTTTAATCGGAAATTAGAAATAGAGAACACTTTGACGTATATCGGCCAAGCGTTAAAAATCAATCTGAACGACGTCGCTATTTACTCGGTAGGAAAAGACATGATTATGAGCTTTACGAAAAATTCGCCTATAGACATGAAAATTATTTCGAAAATTGGTAAGTTTAAAATGCTGCATAATTCCAAAAACACAATTCGAATCGCGAAGCTAGGAGCGGGTATTTTATCCTTAACAATTCTCTCAAACGCTTTGCATAATATTGTTGAAATATTCGACTATAAACGGGAAATTAAAGACGCAAATCAAATTATAAACTCTATCGACAACAAGGTAATCGACGAAATTGCAATATGGGAAAATATTGACGGCTGTAATTATACGCCGCTTATAGATTTTAAAAACGTACTAAGGGAAAACTCTCCCGACAAAAGACTTAAAAACGCCTTAATAAACATCGACGTCAAGACAAATAAAATAACGGTTGAAACGATAGCCGACGAACAATGATAAGAGAAATAGACTACGAAAAAATCCTAAGGCTTTTAAAAAAACATTACTTGCCGCTTGTAATTATCTTATTGTTATTCGTCGTCGACTACGCCCTTTGTCTGCATAAAAACAAAAAGCTAGTAGAATTTGAAAACGTTAAAGGAAAGCTCGCATTCGCGGAAGATTTACTAAAAACTCCCCATAAGCTAAAGTTTATTTCTTCGCATTTATTTTCAGGCGACAACGTTGATTTTGACGAGTTTGTGGTTAAAACTGCAAACGATAATTTCGCGGAAATAACCTCGATTGAAAAGGCTGAAGAAACCGACATAAATTCGATAAAAAAGAGCGAAGCGTCGATAAAAGGAATATTTTGGCACGAATCTTTCATATTCGATTTCTTGAAGAATATACAAGAATTTAAACCAGGATTTCTAAAAATAACATCCGTCGCCATAGGCAAATTCGGCAAAGTTTCTCCAAATAAACCAGCAATGAAAATAGAGGTAGCATGCGAAATATATCAAAAATAATATGGAGCGTCTCCCTGTTCTCTTTAACTGCGACATCCGAAAACTATCTCTTTATGAACGCTGAAGAATCCGAACAGGCTTTCAACGCCGTAAAACAGAAAGGAACAAACAAAGAGAGTAATTCTGAAAAACATAGAGTATCGGGAATTTTTTATGTAAACGAAGATAACTGGACGGTTTGGATCGATAACGTCCCATATTCGTCAACAGGACAAAAAGGCGACTTTTCAATAGAAGCAGTCACGGAAAAAACAGCGACGCTAACAACGCAAAACGGCTCAATTATTGAACTCTCGGTCGAGCAAGGAGACGACGAATCAAATAAAAACGACAAAGAGAAAAATTGCGAATAGTCGCGCCTTTTCCTCTAACAAGTTATTCCTAGAACTCAAAACTGTAAACGTTGCGCATGAAACATTTTACCGCAGCGGCAATATACATCCATTAACTTCCAATACATAAAGGACAGCTCACAATAAGAGAGTCCTCAGTATTTTTAGTTGTTTGCTTTTCACATAAGTATCTATGATATATAATAAAAGAAAACTATATGAACCGTCTTTAATAAGTTAAGTAGGTGACAATGTTATTTTCTGGAATAGGAGCGCTTACTAAGAAAGAATTATTAAACCTTCTTAGAGAACCAAGAAGCGTATTTGCTATTTTCTTCCCAATCGTCCTTTTCTTAACGTTATTCGTATTTGCTTCGACCAAAGACGTTGAAAATTCCGCAGTCGTAGTTTTCAATCAAGATGGAGGGACGAAAAGCGTCGATCTTCTGGATCGTATCGTTAACGCGAAGACCTTCAAAGAAACTTTTTACGTTAACAACGATAAGGATTTCAAGAAGAAGATAGATACCGAGCAGGCGTTTATTGGAATCTCTATCCCGCATGATTTTTCTAAAAATATAACTCTTAAAAAAGAAGCGGACATTCAGGTGATAACGGATGGAAGGCGAACTAACGCCTCGATGATCGCTTATGGATACGTCGCTCAGATTCTCGCTAAGTTTCAGGCTTCTCTCTCGGGCGATTCTGCAAAATATATGCCGAATATTTCAGTTAGAACATGGTATAACCCAAATAAAGATCAGAAGTGGTTTTCCATTTCAAATCTTGTTGGAATTATAATTGTCAGCCAAGCAATAATATTAACAGCTTTGTCAATCGCAAGGGAAAAAGAAGAGGGAACGTTCGACCAATTGCTAGTTACTCCTATAAAACCCTTAGGCATGCTTTTAGGCAAAATAATCCCCAGCATAATAATCGGTATGTTTATGGGAGCGTGCATTATGTTTTTAGGCAATCTTTTTTACGGAGTTCCTATTAAAGGAAGTCTACTATTGATGTTGTTCGCCATGACCGTATACGTAGTGTCCGTCGTCGGCATAGGAGTCTGCGTCGCAGCCTTTGCCAATACTCAACAACAAGCGATGCTTGGAACGTTTATTCTTCAAATGCCTATGACGGCTATTTCCGGTTTCGTATCTCCAGTCGAAAGCATTGAAAACCCAATTATGAAGTGGTTCGCAGTATGTAATCCAGTTATGTATGGGAACCGGCTTGTGAAAGGCATAATGCTTAAAAATATGACTTTTCAAGACGCGCTTGAAAACATAGCTCCGCTTATACTGATTGGATTTTTCGTTATAACTATATCTTCCATAGTGTTCATGAAAAAGTACAGAATAAAGATGTTTTAAAAGAAGATTGGACTCATACCTCGAGATTTCATAGATATGCTAGAGCATTCATAAGTAATAGTTATCGGGAAATGAGTTACTTATTATTTCTCTTTATGTTTTATCTGAGAAATAAATTCCCATATAGTATATGTACTAGTTATTATATTCCATAAATTGATAAAAATATTCTTTATACTTTTACAAAACGATCCTAGATTAAAAGAATTTTCTAAAGAATAAACATCAATTAATGACCAAACTATTATTAGGACGACGACTGTGATTATTAGCCGAACAAGCCTCAGGGACTTTATCCATATAGTCCAAAGTTCAAATATATTATTCTTCTTTCTAGAATCAATATCTTCTTCGCTAAGTAAGGGCTTTTTATTCTTTCGTCTCATAGGCTCTCATAAATAAGCTGCGTTTCTCTTAACCTTACTATTGCGGCTGTTTTAGATACTTTAAATCGTTCCGCCAGATTTTTTATTACTCTTATTTCTGTTATAAAATTCTCCTTGCTTATATTTCGTTCAGTTAGACATTCTTCAACATATTTCTTAGGCAAAAGTATATCTGCCGCCAATGCGTCGGCAGCCTTTTCAGATTCTATATCTAATGAAAAATTACTATTTTCTCTCGCTAGTACTCGGCGGTCTTGTATTTCCTCCTTATGCAAAATAAAATGAGCTATTTCGCGAGTTATCGAAAAACGCTGTCGTTCAGGCATTTGGTTTCTATTTACTATAATCTCATATCCTCCTTTTTTAGTAATAAAAGCATTTTTATCGTCTTTCAAATCTTCGGAATATACCTTTATCTTTAATTCAATTGCGAGTAAAACTATATCGATAATGCCTTTATTAGCAATAAGTATTATCAACAATGTCTAATATCTACTCTTTTGTTAATTCATTTCCCATTATAATTTTCTATCAAAACGCTCTGCTCCAGTATATTAGCGAAGCTATTTACCTCTTATACCTATAATCTCTTTATGAAACGCTTCATCGCCTCTTCCGACGTTGGAAATAATTCGTTATAATCCGTCTCTCAAATCTATATAATATTACCATAAATACTCCAACGAGTTATTTACAGAATGTTAAGTTGGAAATCCCAGAAAGATTTTAATGCGAATTAAGTTTGTCGTCGCCGTTTTTTTATTAGCAGTTTTCTCCATTGATTCTAAAGCGTCGAGGGAGTGCGTTATAATGGACGACGAGTCGGAAGACTTTATATCGGAGATTATCTATAACGTCAAAAAAGCCCTAAAATACAATCAAGACATAACCGTTTATATTTTAGGAGATCAAACGCTGAACGCTGGGGCGACGCAAGGGGGCGACGTCGTTATAAACGCAGGCGCGATTCTTCGATGCGATAACGTTTACGAATTTATAGCGATAGTCGCGCATGAAGTCGGCCACATAGCGGGAATGCATATAGCGACGTTTTTGGCTAATCAAAAAGATTTTGCCAGAGCGGGACTTTTAACAACTCTAATAGGAGTGACCGCGTCGATTGTCTCAGGCAGCGTCGAACCTTTACTCGCGGGCGTTATGGGCGGACAATCCATAGGAACGGGCATGGCGTTGAGTAAACTTCGACAAAGCGAAGCCATTGCGGACACGAAAGCCGCTCAAGCCGTAAAACAATTACAATGGCCTGCATTTGAAGGCTTTGTTTCAATTCACAAAAAATTGGCTGCAAATTCGATGGGAATATACAACGTTTACCTGTCGACTCATCCTCAACCGCAAGATAGGATCGATAAATATCTAAAGTTTTTGAATGAGGAAAAAGGAGCGAAAATACCGGATAAAGTTTCTAACTTAATGGCTGAATACCAAAGAAGGTTCGAAACTGTAAAACACAAAATTCGCGTTTTAACATTACCTGCCGAAGATGCTTTAAATATCTATTCGCATCCTAAAAATTCATACGAAAAGTACGCGAAGGCTATCGCTCTTTACAGAAATCATAAATACGAAAGCTCAATAGCCCTTCTTAACGAGTTAACGAATCAAAGCGAAGGAATTACGGCTCAAGCGTATTATGCGGAAATTAAGGCTATGTCGCTTATTAATATGAAGAAGCGCGGCGAAGCGGCGGAAGTTTGTCGGGCCGCGTTGAAAAACAATAGGAGTATGAAAACGCGCAGAGACTTAGGCATTATTTACGCGCATGCAGTTGTGGAAGGTTCTTTAAAGAGCCATGTGGAAAACGCCATAAGGGTTCTAAAAAGAATCAAGATAGCCAAACGAGAAGACCCTTTCGTCGTTGAAAAACTCGGAGAATTGTATTCTATGAAAAATATGCGCGACGAAGCCAGCTTGTGCGCGGCGGAAGTCGCCCTCTTAACAAACGACAAAAAAGCCGCCGTCATTCATGCGAAGAAAGCCTTAAAATCTAATAATAAAGCGATAAAACGCAAAGCCGAAGATATTATTCTGTCGGTAGAACCTAAAAAAGAATCTCCTCCATATTAAAAAAGCGGCTTCTTTGAATCTGGATGTTTTTAGTAAAAGATTCCATATACTTTTTAGCTAAAAAGTATCTGCAAAATATTCATGTATATTTACTTTGAGATTTGAAGTATATTTCAAGTTTTTGTTTCATTCTATATTGCAAATATACTTGCCGCACAATCGCTCGCGTCCCCTCTTTTAAACTTCAAAATTTGAAAATGTTTCACGTGAAACATTTTGTGATTTTGAAAATAATTTCTTAACATTTGATCAAAATAATTCTAAAGTATAGCCAAATAATCGCAAGAGAATTTTTGTAAACGAAGTGTATTAATAAATATATTCATAAATTATTTTGCAGTCCTGCCGTAACAATTATGTATAAGGTATCTATTGCGTGTCGGGGCATTATTTTTCTGCAAATAGTTCGTTTAAAATTTTCATCTGCGATCTTGAAGTCATATCCAAAGAAAGCGGAGTAATTGAAACATAGCCGCTGTGTATGGCGCCGAGATCAGTATCGAGGTCTTCGTTGTTCATTATTTTTCTATAATCCGCCGGCCCCATCCAAAAATAGGGATGTCCTCTAGGGTCAATCGATTGAATAACGCAATCGTCGATTGCGCGAGTCCCCTGACTTGTAATTTTTATTCCTTTAACATCCTTGACATCCCCCGGCGGGAAATTAATATTCAACAGGACATTCTCGACAAATTTGAATTTATTCATGATCAATTTTAGAATAATTGGGGCGTAAGTTTTTGCAATATCCCAGTTTATAGTTCCGTCTTCATTTGTTTCTTGGCTGAAGGCGACGGCGGGAATGCCTAGAAGGCACGCTTCCATAGCCGCCGCGACGGTTCCGGAATAAGTAATGTCGTCGGCTAAATTTGAATCGCCGTTAATACCGGATAAGATAAAATCCGGCTTCTCGTTCATTATGTGGCGAAGCGCCATTACCACGCTGTCGGTCGGCGTCCCGTCGACTGCAAAATGAGCCTCGTCTATTTCTTTTAATCTAAGCGGAGATTTTAATGTTAACGAATGTCCCGCTCCGCTCATATTAGAATCTGGAGCCACTACGGTGACTTCGTTTGAAAATTGCCTGGCTATTCCCTCGAGAACCTTAATGCCCTTAGCTTCTATTCCGTCGTCGTTACTAATCAAAATCCTCATGCAATATCAAACTTGTCAAATACTAGAATTATTAAAATAATATAAAAGTTTTCGGCAGAGTTTGCCAGTCTCTTTTTTAATTCCAAGTCGGTTTTAGGAAGACGCTCGGGTAAATTGCTTTGATTCTAAAGGGATTTCTCCATAGTTTTAAGAAACCATCCGCTAGTATCCCCGCAAGCGAAGGTTATATACAAGGAACATTAGTATTCTAAGATGTTATAGGTTTAAAATTATTTACAAACATACATATTAAGATCTCATTTTTGAGGGCGGCGGCTTTCGCAGTGTTAACTGCGAGCGAGCTATGAAGCTCGGGTTCGGCGAAGCCGCCGAACAAGCCGCCGCCCTCTCAAATATAATATTTCTCTAATATAATATTTGTCTTTTGGCTTCACTCGATTATACCGATTTATCACGCTAGCTTGTCAAGGGACGCTTCGCTTTGCTCGGCTCTATAGCCCTTGACAAGTCGCTTTGTAAATCGGTCTCGTTTCTCTCGTTCCAAAAGATAAATATTATTTGGGGGCTTTTCTGTCTTATAGTCCGATTGCTCGTCGTTAACAAAAGAGGTATACGCAAACGTAGGAAAAGCGCGGCCTCCGGCGTTTTGCGTCGGCTGATTGTTAAATTTTCAAAGAGCCGAGGGCGTTTGTAAAACATTTTCAGATGCGTTAACATAAAAGGGAATTTTAACGTCTCTAGATTTTCGCCGTGTTTTCAAACTTATCAAAGAAATTGCTATCGATAATAGACGGAATTAGGAAACGCGGGATTTTAACGGAAGAAGTCGTTGAAGCTACGATCCGAGAAATTCGGGTTTCTCTGTTGGAGGCGGACGTCGCTTTAAGCGTCGTCAAGTCGTTTTCGGCGAACATGAGGGAAAAACTAATTGGGCGGAAAGTTATCAATAACGTTGCTCCCGAGCAGACGATTATAAAAATAGTATACGACGAACTTGTGAATTTGCTCGGACATACGGACGATTTACATGAAGATAGGTATAAGACTATTTTAATGGCGGGGCTTCAAGGAACGGGAAAAACGACCGCCGCCGCTAAATTAGCTTACCTTTTAAAAACAAAATTCAAAAAGAAAGTCCTGCTTGTTTCTCTCGATACTTATCGTCCAGCTGCAATCGACCAACTTCAGAAACTAGCGTCGAACAATTCCATAGACTTTTTTAACGATATAGACTTAACCTCGGATACTCCAATCGCCATAGCCCAAAAAGCCGTCGAGGCTCAAAAGAGATACGACGTCGCCATATACGACACAGCCGGAAGATTATATTTGGACGAAGGTATGATGGCGGAAATTAAGGAAATTAAGAACGTTACAAATCCCAACGAGACTTTCCTCGTAGTCGATAGTATGATGGGGCAAGACGCGATTAATACGGCAAAAGCGTTTAACGAGGCGGTTAAATTAACCGGCCTAATATTAACGAGAGTCGACGGCGATTCGCGAGGCGGAGCGGCGTTGTCGGCAAAGAGCGTTACAAACTGCCAGATAAAATATATATGCGTCGGTGAAAAAATAGAAGACATAGAGCCGTTTTATCCAGAAAGGATAGCTTCCCGCATTTTAGACAAAGGCGATATTTTGAGTCTTGTTGAAAAAGCCATGGATAAAAACGTAATGGAAGACGTGAAAGACGTCGCGTTGGGCAAACAGTTTGATCTGAACGGGATGGAGAAGTATCTTAAGCAATTGGAGAAAATTGGAGGTATTAGCGGATTTTTAAAATTTCTTCCAGGCGTTGGAAAAATAAAGGAACAATTAAAAGAAGCGAACGTTACCGATAAAACCGTAGCAAAACAGATAGCGATTATCAGGTCTATGACAAAGGGCGAAAGGAAGGATCCGAGCGTGTTAAACGCATCGAGACGTAGAAGAATAGCTTCTGGATGCGGCCAACAGGTTTCGGATGTTAACAGGCTAATCAAGCAATTCGAACAAGTTAGAACGATGATGACGAAATTTCAAAACCAGGGAGCAATGAAAAGTTTTGCGGACAGATTTTCCTGTGGAAAATAAATGGAAATTATTTCCTGAAGGGGGATAATCTTAAAGTACGATTTTATAAGCGGAGCGCTTTAGACATACTTATAAATTACCTTTTATACAAATTCTAATTTGTCTACTGTACGTCAGGGGATGATTTTCATTTATCTTTAATATTTCTCTTTTGGACATACTCGATTATACCGATTTATAACGCGTCGATTGTCAAGGGACGCTTCGCTCTATTGCCCTTGACAATACGGTTTATAAATAGGACTAGATATCCTCGTTCCTAAAAGAAAATATTATTAGAGGCGTTTATGTTTTATAGTCTGTTACTCGTCGCTAACGCCAATGTTCTGGATTCTAAGGAGGAGGCATTTGTAGCGCGGCCTGATACGGCGATGCCGCTAATTAGGAGTAAATAATAGTTTATAAATTATTTTGACATCCTTTGACAAGCGGTAATGATCTTATAAACTCAAAGAAGCCTTAAAGATGTACTTTTGTACACCGGAAAAACTTGCAAATTTGACTAATATGATAGAAAATAACCATATCGTTAGATTACATATAAATCATTTGATGAAAATATGCCCCCCCCCCCCGACTATGGAAGTTATTAACTGTAGCGGCTTTTATTTTGGCTGTAATCGGCGGAAAATTTTACGTGGATCATACGATCGATACGGTAAAAAGAGAAAATCATAGTCTTATTGAAAATGCTTACAAAAAACTAGCCGTTAAAGAACACTTAAGCAAATACCGTTATATACTGAACAAAAAAGAAGATAAAAAGAATACCTCTAATGTAACTAGCAATAAGCACCCAAATAAGATTTGGGTTTTTTGGGATACTGAAATTGAAGACATAGCCGATCCGCAAGCAAGAAAAATAGTTAAAATTTGTTTAGAGAGTATAAAGAAACATAGTCGCGGATTGGAAATTATCGTATTAAACGACAATACGGTGAAGAACTATGTAGATATTCCTAAGCATATTTGGGACAAATATAAAAACGGCATTATATCAAAACAACACTTCTCAGATGTAGTTCGAGTATATTTATTGTGGAATTACGGCGGAATATGGATGGATGCTTCTTCGTTTTTAACGAGCGATATCCCCGACGATATTTTAAACGCCGAGTTCAGCATGCCCATATATGGAGATATCGATTGGACGCGCTATTTAAGCGATTTTACGCTTATGCAAGACAAATGGCGGTTAAACAACTGGTTTATCAAGGCGTCTAAACCGCGCAATTATTTAATTGGATGTATGCGCGAGTTCTTAAACGAATATTGGAAAGACTCGAACGATCCAATAGATTATTTTTTATTTCACCTCTTTTTACTTAGGGTTCTCCATGAGGATATGGAATGTCGCAATATTCTTGTGGATAATTGTAAATTCCTATTAAGCGATACTAAAGCGCGAGCGTTTGGAAATAAGCGTTTGGAACAATTCACTGAGAAGGAATGGCAAGAATTGAAAAAAGATTCCTTTCTTCACAAACTTACTCAAGGTTTTAGACGCGAAAGAAAGATTACGCCTGGCTCGTATATGGACAAATTCTTAAAAGGAGAATTGAATTAATTTTCTTGCTCGGAGATAGTTTGTCATTACGTAGTTTTGTTAAGCATTATTTGCGGCAAGATGGATGTGGATTGTTCTGATTAGCATTTATAATTATCCTCTGACCTGCGACTAGATAGCTAGGGTTCTTATAAACAAAATGTCGCAGTAGGATTTAAGCGGCTTGTTTTATTATATCAAGGATGATTTCCTAAGCTAATACATTAACTTTGGAATCATCCTCCAACGCGCGGCAAAGCTCTTATAAGCAAGATTTTAAAAATAGATTACTTTAAACATACTTATAATCTCAAAGATATACTTTCAAAATCATTCATTAACATACTATGGTTAATTATGATTATTATAAATAATAGTAATTGTACCGCAACGTATTGTTAAACGAACTAGAAGACTTACGCATCAGCGGAGGGGATTATTTCTGGGGGAAGCGGTTCCAAAAAACCAGGGGGATTTCTTTGGAAAACCATAGCCAAAATGATTTGGAAATTGAGAAAAATCCGTTCAAAAGATTTGATAAAAAGTCTAGCGAAAAATGGGGAAACTTTGATAAGAAATTTAGTGGAAAATAAATTTTAAAAATTAACGAAAAATTAACGAATTTATATTACAATAACCATCCCAA
>JAISID010000051.1 GCA_031262205.1 Holosporales bacterium
AATCTTAACGTTCTATTAACCTTTTTATGATATGCTAAAGCTATGCTTGCATAGGTTAAGTAGTTAAGGGAAGCAAGCCCCGAGGAGGGCGGGGGTTTGGGATGGAAATTATAGTACAATTTCGTTAATTTTTCGTTAATTCTTAATTTTTATTTTTTGCTAAATTTCTTATCAAAGTTTCCCCATTCTTCGCTAGGTTTTTCATCAAATTTCCCCGCCGAGTTTTTTGCCAAATTTCCCCTGGGGTTTCTCCTCATTTTTGGTCTGGTTTTCCAAAGGAATCCCTGGTTTTGGGAATCGCTTTCCCCAGAAGAAACCTCCTCCGTTAATACGTAAGTCTTTCAGATGTCGCCCTCGGTTTGTCTGATATTTCAGGGGGCTTTTGAGGACTACTTTTCCCAAGGAGGAATTTCCTCCGTATACGTAAGTGCCTTAGATGTCGTTCTCTGTTTATCTAATTCTTTCAAGGAGGCTTTTTGTCTAGCTCCTGGAGCCGCTTTTTCAAAGAAGGAATCTTATCCGTTAGTGCGTAAGCGCCTTTGAAATCCCTTCGGTATGTTCGCTGTAATACTAACTATCAGTCCATTGCCATCCGACCTAGTATCTCCTCGTCAGTCTGCTTTGCAATACTAGTTGTCAGTCTAATCCATTACCGCCAGACACTGCGGTTTGTTTGCTTTACAATGCGTCGTAGGAGGACTTCTTTAATTTTCAAATCCGCGTCTCATTACAGTCTGTAAGCGGCGCTTGTATAAAACGATCGAAAAGAATAAACCTCGCTAAAATTTGCGGAGCGTTACGATATATGATTCCCATTTTTAAAGCCGGTGGCGACAAGATACATTTCAACCGATTCTTTGCGGCTTGAATTTGGTTTAAAATGAACTACTTTTGAAAAACGTAGTTTAATGTCTGTTAAGAGTTCGGCTTCAGCCCCTCCTTGAAATATCTTTGCAACCATTGTCCCCCCTTCGTTTAGAGATATCTTGCAAAATTCGTATACCGCTTCGATTAGATTTACAATCCTAAGGTGATCGACTTTTTTAATCCCGCAACTGCTTGGCGCCATATCGCTCAATACTACGTCGGCCTTACTATCTTTCATAATTTCCATAACTTTTTGCATGGTAGTTTCCTCCAGGAAATCCCCTTTTATAAAATTTACTTTTGGAATAGGCGCCATGTCTAAAAGGTCGACGGCTATAATTTTGTTGCATATTTTTGAAGCGACTTGAGACCATCCGCCTGGAGCCGCTCCCAAATCGATTACTATGGAGTTGTTTTTTATAATTTTAAATTTATCCTGAATTTCAATAAGTTTGAAAGCCGCTCGAGATTTGTATCCTTCTTTCTTGGCCTTTTCCACGTACGGATCGTTAATTTGTCTTAACATCCAGTTTCTCGAGGATTTTTTTAGTTTCTTATTGCGTATCTTCTCTTTCAATGCGAGCGCGACGTATAAATAAAAATTTAAGATAATTTATATTATAACGCGTATTTTATTTAAAAACACTCCGCCGCTCTCCGTCGTTGAAAAAGTCTGCTTTAGGCATGTTGACTGGTTTTAATATCTTTGCTATCTTTAAGTATATAGACTTTGTCTCGGTCAGAGGCTTTTTTATGTTTTTCTTTACTGTTCCTGTCTTTATGGAGTTTTTTCATAAATGAAATTTGAAAATATTAAATCGGAGGGGATGAAACGCGAGTACAACGTTATTTTAACAGCTGAAGATATCGAAAACGGCATTGTAAAGGCGGTCGCTGAAAAGGCAAGAACATTCAAAATGTCCGGTTTTAGAGCTGGACATGTTCCTTTAAACGTAGTGAGAAACAACGTCGAGGACAGCGTTATAAGCAATGTTTTTGATTCGTTGATATCAAACGCATGCAATGAAATTGTCAAAGATTTAAAAGTAACGAGCTTAGCTCTCAAACCGGTCTATCGCTTCGAAAATAAATATGAGAAAGGCAAAGACGCTAAATTGACAGTTACGATTGAGATTGCTCCCGCGTTTGATCTGAAGCCTTACGACATTGAAATGACTAAGATTGTTCCAGATGTGAACGACGAGGATGTTTCAAACGAAATAAAACGAATAATCTCTTTCGCTCCGATTTATGCGAAAGCCGAGGCCGACTATGTTGTCAAACCTCTAGATGCCGTCGCGTATAGAGCCGTTTGTCATAACAATAAAACTGGAAAGCAAGAAAAGAGTTTCAACAATAAAGTTATAATTCCTAGCAATATTCCAGAAGACGCGAAGTTTTTGGCGGGGTTCATAGGCACGAAAGCGGGAGACGTTTACGAGTTTTCTCCGCCTGAAGAAAAAGATTTGACTTATAAAATTCATATCAAATCAGTTGAAAAGGCGTTAATAGACATTTCTCCTGAAGAGTACGCTCAAAAACGGGGATTTAAAAGTCTAGACGAATTCAAATCGGCAGTAAGAACGTCGCTTGAAAACGAAATCGGCGCGAACGCTTTTATTTATCACAAGAACCAGGTATTGGAAACGCTCGTGAAACAATACGACTTTAAATTGCCGCAAGGAATCGTCGATAACGAAATGAAAAACGTTGTTGCCGACGTGAAAAGAGAGTTAGAGAAAGAACAGAAGAAACACCCTGAAAGCAAGGTAGAAAAGAAGTCCGAAGA
This sequence comes from Holosporales bacterium, assembly GCA_031262205.1. GTDB lineage: Bacteria > Pseudomonadota > Alphaproteobacteria > RUG11792 > RUG11792 > JAISID01. Next base: position 2,657 of record JAISID010000051.1, read on the forward strand.
GGAGATTAGGAAAGAATACGCAGACGTCGTCAATAAAAAAGTCCTTTTGGGATACGTTCTTAATAAAATAGCTCAAAAGGAAAATATAACCGCGACTAACGAAGAAGTCAGCAATGCTATTCAAATTGAAATAGAAAGAAATCCAAGGCTTAGAGACGCTTTGATTGACTATTATTCCAAAAACGAGGGAGCGATTGCCTATAAGAAAGCTGAAATTATCGAATATAAAGTAGTTTCATTTTTGATTGGCAAAGCTAAGACCAACGAGGTGAAAAAGACAAAAACAGAGGTAGACAAAATTGTTAAAGAACTTCTTGAAGAATAATTTATAAAAGGGGATAAAAAATGTTAGTTCCGATTGTTATTGAACAAACTAGTAGGGGCGAGAGATCGTACGATATATATTCAAGGCTTCTTAAAGAAAGAATCATATTCGTAACGGGAGAAATAAACGATGAAATGGCTTCCCTCGTATGCGCGCAATTGTTATTTTTGGAAGCGGAAGATCCTAAAAAGGACATAAATATTTATATTAATTCACCAGGCGGAGTCGTAACGTCGACGTTTTCTATGATTGACACGATGCGTTACGTTAAATGCGAGATTTCAACATTGTGTTTAGGGCAGGCTTGCTCCGGCGGATCGTTGTTGTTATGTTCTGGGAATAAAGGGAAAAGATTTATTTTGCCGAACGCTAGAGTTATGATTCATCAACCTCACGGCGGGGTTCAAGGGCAAGCGACCGATATGGAAATTCAAGTGAAAGAAATTCTTAATAATAAAAATAGACTAAACGCTATTTACGTTGAAAGCACCGGCAAGGATATGGAAACCATACGCCAAGCGACAGAACGCGACACTTTCATGTCTGCGGAAGAAGCGGTAGATTTCGGGTTGGTAGACAAAGTGGTAGTATCGAGATGAAAATTAAGCGTCGCCTGATATCGCAGATTTTTGCATTTTTCATCAGGGGGCGTTCAGGTTTGTTATTAACAATTTCTTTATATATTTCTGTAATAATGAACCTATTATCAGGAGATTTAAGACATTCGGTTTAGAAGATGGCAAAAGAATCTGGGAAAAATGAATTAATGTATTGTTCGTTTTGCGGTAAATCTCAAGACGAAGTAAAAAAATTAATAGCAGGCTCTACTGCTTTTATATGCGACGAATGCGTTTCCCTTTGCTTTGACGTTATAAAGAAGGAGGAGTCCGAGGATGTAAAATCTGGCAACGGAGATTTCCCCACCCCGTCTAAAATTTTTGAAAAACTAAACGAGCATGTTATCGGGCAAGAGAGAGCCAAAAAAATACTGTCGGTCGCCGTTTATAATCATTACAAAATGCTTAATTGTCAATCTACGGAGTATCCAGACGTCGAGATAGCAAAGTCAAACGTATTGCTAATAGGCTCGACTGGTTCTGGCAAGACGCTTCTTGCTAAGACTCTTGCAAAGATCATAGACGTTCCGTTTACTATTGCCGACGCTACGTCGTTAACGGAAGCAGGTTATGTTGGAGAGGATGTTGAGAACATTATTTTGAAGTTGTTGCAAGCCGCCGATTACGACGTTGAAAAAGCGCAAAGAGGAATCGTTTATATAGACGAAGTCGATAAGATAACGAGGAAAACTGAAAATCCGTCTATAACAAGAGACGTCTCTGGCGAAGGAGTTCAACAGGCTCTCTTAAAAATCATAGAAGGAACGGTTGCGTTCGTGCCGCCTCAAGGGGGGCGAAAACACCCGCAGCAAGATTTTTTGCAGGTTAACACGACAAATATTTTGTTTATATGCGGCGGAGCGTTTGTAGGCCTGGAAAAGATAATCGCCGCTCGCGGAGCGAAAGCAGGGATAGGCTTTGGGGCGGACGTGCAAAAAGCCGAGGAGAAAAGCGTTGGGGAATTGTTCAAGGAAGTCGAGACAGAGGATCTTTTAAAGTATGGTCTGATTCCAGAATTTGTCGGCAGACTGCCGGTTGTCGCAGTATTGGAAGATTTGAAAGAAGACGATTTAATAAGAGTTTTAAAAGAACCCAAAGACGCCATTTTGAAACAGTACGCCGGGCTTCTTGATATGAACGGCGTTAAGTTGAACTTTACGGACGACGCATTGAGAGCAATTGTTAAAAAAGCAATTGAGAAAAAAACAGGCGCAAGAGGTCTTAGGGCGATAGTGGAGAATCTGCTGTTAGACGTTATGTTTGACGTGCCGGATAACTCAAATGCGGTAGAAGTCGTTATAGATGAAAAAGTTATTAAAGGGGAAGCCGTTCCATCTATTATTTTTAACGAAGCGGCTTAATTCTGCTTATTCTACAAAGAAAACTTCCGCAACCTATGAACGACTCATGCAACGATTTAGGAAATCATTTCCTGATACCCTATAAATAACGGTTGTATACGAGAAACCCAACTGAAATGAATCAAATCACAGATTAGAATTAATTGGCTGCAAATAAAGTTTTAGGACGTTAGCGTACGATTCCCACGATTTAAAGCCGCCTGATTTTCGCCTTATATTTAGACGCTATTTTATAACGTGTCGACAAACCTCGCCAAATTGAAAATGTTTCACGTGAAACATTTTGTGTTTTTCATACGTTTGGGAGAACTGTCCCCCCAGTATAGTATATATCAAGAACCTATAAAGAAACTATAAGTATATATAAGTAATGAATTTATAAAAATTAATACAAAACAAGAATAGTCTATTTAAACATTTGCAGGTCGATTAGGGTTCTTACCAGAGTTCCCCTTAGAGCTATTTGGAAGACCGCCTAGTTTAAATTCGTTTATCATATTATTGTCTTCCTCCTCTTTCCTCTGCAGTTCTTTACCCTCGAATATAAGTTTCACTTCTTCTCCTGTGAGAGTCTCGTATTCTATTAGCTTTTGAGCGATTATTTCCAATTTGTCGCGATGCTTTGTCATCATTTTTTTAACGTCGTTATAAGCTGCGTCGATGATTTTTTTTATTTCTTTATCCATAGTCTCCGACGTCGTTTGGGAAATTTGATCGCTAGCCTCAAGATAATATCCGTCGGAATCGTAAAAAGACCTAAGCCCCAGATCGTCGCTCATCCCCCATTTAATTATCATATTTTTCGCGGTCTTAGTCGCCTGTTTTATGTCCTGAGACGCTCCCGTCGTTATATTTTCCTCGCCAAAAATCATTTCCTCGGCGACTCTTCCTCCCAACGCAACTTTTATGTTAGATAACAGCTCGGTTTTTGTAATCGAAAACTTATCTTTTTCTGGAAGTCTCACAACCATGCCGAGCGCTCCGCCTCGGGGAATTATCGTGACCTTATGGATTGGATCGCACTGCGGGACAAGAAGAGCTATCAAAGCGTGTCCCGCTTCGTGATATGCCGTATTCTTTTTCTCTTCGTTCGTCATGCTCATTGATTTTCTCTCGGCTCCCATCATGACTCTATCTTTTGCCATTTCGAAATCCTTCATCGAAACGGAAAGATTATTTTTTTTAGCAGCTAAGAGAGCGGCTTCGTTAACTAAGTTTGCAAGCTCCGCGCCAGAAAAACCAGGGGTTCCTCTTGCAATTGTCTTTAGATTAACGTCGGGAGAAAGCGGAACGTCTTTCGAATGAACCTTCAGGATTTTTTCGCGCCCCGCCATATCCGGATATTCCACGGTTATTTTTCTATCAAATCTGCCTGGGCGAAGAAGCGCGGGGTCTAGGATATCCGCTCTATTAGTCGCCGCGAGAACTATAACGCTCTGTTTTTCATCAAATCCGTCCATTTCAACCAGAAGCTGGTTCAGAGTCTGTTCTCTCTCGTCGTTGCCTCCTCTCATCGAGGAATCTCTGCGTCTTCCAACGGCGTCTATTTCGTCTATAAACACAATGCACGGCGAGTGTTTTTTTGCGTTCTCAAACATATCTCTAACTCTGCTCGCTCCAACGCCGACGAAAACTTCCACGAAATCAGAACCTGAAATACTAAAAAACGGCGCGTTAGCCTCGCCTGCAATCGCCCTTGCCAGCAAAGTTTTTCCATTCCCAGGATCGCCGACTAAGAGGACTCCTCGCGGTATTTTCCCTCCTAAACGTTGGAATTTTTGAGGCGATTTTAAGAAATCAACTATTTCTTCTAATTCTTGTTTCGCTTCGTCGATTCCAGCAACGTCGGCAAACGTTACGTTCACTTTCTTAGCTTGAAACATTTTCGCTTTAGCTTTGCCTAAGCCGAGCGCTCCGCCGCCGATTCCTCCTTTGCCTCCCGATTGCATTTGTCTTGAAGAATAGATCATAAGGCCGACTAAAAGAATAATAGGGAACCACTGTATTAAAATCGATATAAGGAATCCCCATCCGGATTCTCCCGTGTCTACTTTTATTTCAACGTCGTTTTTAAGGAGTTTATCTATCATCTTGAGATCGTTTGGAGTAATGGTTGAAAAAATCTTGCCGTTCTGTAGCAACCCAGTTATTTTAGAAGACGAATTTCGCACCAGAACTTCTTTAACATTCCCATTTGATGCTTCTTTCATAAATTGGGAATAACTTAACTCCTGCTGACCGTTTCTTAAGAATTTCCCGTCGAAAGGATTTGCAAGCAAAAACAAAATTCCTATTAAAATTATCCAAGACAAAATGTTTTTTGTATTTCTTTTCATGCGAGGCAACAGTTAAGAAATTTGCTTAAATACAATTATATATTAGCATAGGAAACACCTAGTCTTCAATCAGACTTCTCTTTGAGAAGAAGTCGCTAAAAGACTCTGCGTTTTTAAGCGAATCCTCCGAACATGAGGTAGATGAGTTATAATCTAATCGCCGAAATTTCCAAAGATTTATAAGCTCTGTATGTTAGATGATAATCTCTTATTAATTACGAATCATCTCCTAATGCGTAGCGGATAAGTGTGTTTTAAAATCTTATGGAATCATCCCCTCGTATGCAGTAATGCTTTTATAAGCGCAATCTTATAAAATAGCTTACTTTAAGCATACTTATAAACTTCTTTTATATGAATCTATTTATTCTACTGCGCGTTGAGGGATGATTCCCATTACGAAAGGTTTGGATATCGAGTATGGATTACATCAACCTATTTACAGAACTAAGCAACTTTATCTATCGCAACAGCCCATAATAAAATCCAGCGAGCCAAGGATTGCGGCAATATCTGGTATCTTTACGCCGACCAGCAATTTTTTCAAAAATTGGATATGCGCGAACGAAGGAGATTTAAAATGCATTCTATAAGGCTTAGTTTGATCTTCTTCGGTTATTATATGTATTCCAAATTCGCCGCGCGGCGTTTCGGTTGAAGAATATATAATTGTATTTTTAGGGAGTTTGATTTTCCTATGCAAAGGAAGCGTAGTTTCTCTAGGCGTCAATTCTAAGCATTGTTTTATAAGATCGCAGCTTTGCTTAATTTCTAAAAATCTCAATTTCATTCTGTCGTAACAATCCCCTCCCGTTAACGTTATAGGAGTAAATTTCAATAGTTTGTATGCCCCGTAAGGATGTGACCGTCTAACGTCGTATTCCACTCCAGACGCTCTTAAGTTGACTCCCGAAAGCCCGTTTCTAACAGCTTGCGTCGGCGATATTTTCCCTATGCCCTTCGTTCGTTTTATGAAGATTCTGTTGCTTAACGCCAGCTTTTCCACAGCGTCGAGATAAAAATTAATTTTGTCTAAAAACTTACTGATTTTCTGGACAACATTATCTGAAATATCATTGGAAACGCCGCCGGGAACGTAATATGCAAGATGCATTCTTGCTCCGGTTGTTTCTTCAAATATTTCCATTATTTTTTCTCTTTCTTCGAAACCGTAGAGGAATAAACTAAGACAACCAAGATCGAACGTCATAGAGCCTATCCCCATTATATGGCTTGAAATTCTCGTTAATTCGTCAAATATAGTTCTTATAAAAATCGCCCGCAGCGGCGGCGTTATATTTAACAACTTTTCAATCGCTAAAACGTAAGCGTGTTCTTGAATAACAGGCGAGAGGTAGTCCAATCGATCTATGTATGGAATGATTGAAACAAAATCTTTAGACTCGACAAGTTTTTCAACCCCCCTATGCAGATACCCGACCTCAGGTTCGCACGCAACGACTTCCTCGCCTCGCATCTTTAATTTTAACCGCAAAACCCCATGAGTCGAAGGATGATGAGGGCCGAAATTAAGCGAATAAGTATTATCGTTTTGGGGCATCGTTTTGTAATAATTCCTCTATCCGTTCTGAATATTCAATTGATCCGTCAAGTTTAAATGATAAATTTGGAATAAATTTTAACCTCATTTTTTTAGCAATCAGGTCTTTGAAGAAGTGAGACTGCAACGAAAAGAATTTCAATGTTTCGTCTTTTTTCTCTTCTTTTAGAGAACTCACAAATACCTTTGCATTCTTGAGATCAGGGGATAAGTCGACATACGTTATTGTGATGAAGTCTGGCGGCATTGATTCCTTTTCGTGATTTGGCAATGAAGGAAAGTCGCCGCGAGCGAGAGCCGTAGAGAATACTTCCCTGATTTGAGACGCAATCCTATCGTTTCTCCGCCCAATTGTTTTCTTCTTTTCGATCTTGAATAAATTTAAACCAGACATAGACCGCATAGCCTCAAAACTAACCGTATGCTTTTATCATATCAAAAGTCTTCGCCGCTTTTGCTTTAATTTAACGGCTTCGCTAAACTTGAGCTTTCGGTTATAATTTCGAGCTATTTATAAAGGAAAAGTTTTTAGGAATTAATCTTTTTGAGTCATTCCCTGCCTTGGTATACTACGGGTATAAATATTGACGCAGTGAAATTTGAATAATTTACAAATATATTTAAGATAATTCTAGAAAACCAATTCCTTACAAGCAGTAATGATTTTAGATTAAAATTCAATAATATATGAAGATTTATAATGCATGGGTTGATAGAAACTCTAGCTGTATACTTCTTTTACAAATTCTAATTTATCTACCCTATATTAGAAAGATAGTTTCTTAAACGTATCCAAAATACAAAATGTTTCACGTGAAACATTTTATAATTCAGAAAACTCAACGGCATCTCCTTAGACGACCTGCGAGCATAGTCTTGCATACAAAAAAGTTACCGATAATTGCAAATGCTGGGAAAAAGGACAACTGAGTCTAAGTCTTCTCGACGCTCTGGCATACTAAGACAGTCCCCAAGATAATTTAGGAAATGTTGCGTCTAATTAGACTGTAAGAGTTAAAATGTGTTATGTTGTCAATATCGCATATTAATTATTAGTAGCTTATGCTAACTTCTTCTATTGAATTTTCCAAACTCGAGAGCGAATTAAGCTCTTGGTTAGACAAAATTTCAGAAGCGCCGTCGTTTGCAGAATTAGATAAAATTAAAACCAGTTTGGTTGGAAAATCAGGCGCGGTTACGGCTGCATTTAAAACTTTAAAAGATTTGCCTACCGAAGAAAAGAAGAATCAAGGCGAAAAACTAAATAAAATTAAAGACAGAATAGAAAACGCCATATCTTCTCAAACTAAGAAATTAGAGAAACATCTAATATCCGAAAAATTAAAAAATGAAACCGTCGACATTACTCTTCCTGTTGAAAACGAAAGATTCGGGGGCTTGCATCTTATTACTCAAGCCGTAAGAACAATCAGAGATTACTATCTTTCAAGAGGATTCCGCGTGTTGGACGGACCGGAGATTGAAACTGACTTTTTTAATTTCACCGCTCTAAACACGCCGGAGCATCACCCCGCTCGGCAAAGCAGCGATACGTTTTATATAGACGGTTTAAATGAAACGTTGCTCAGAACCCAAACGTCTTGCGTTCAAATAAGAGCGATGATTAACGAAGGCATCCCTATCAGGATGGTCTCAATTGGGAAAACTTATAGAAACGACAAATTAGACGCCACCCATTCGCCTATGTTTCACCAGATAGAAGGTTTGGTTGTCGATAAAAAACCGATTAGCATTGGCCATCTAAAAAGCGAGCTTATGAAATTTATATCGTTTTTCTTTGAAATCAAGGATGTCGCTATTAGATTCAGACCCAGTTTTTTCCCATTCACAGAGCCGGGGATGGAGTTTGATTGTCGATATACAAAAAAAGACGGCAAAATAATAGTGACGCCAAACGGCGACAAATGGCTTGAAATGGGAGGAGCAGGTATGGTTCATCCGAATGTCTTTAGAAATTGCGGCATAACAGAACAAGCCTATGGGTTTGCATACGGTATCGGGGTCGACCGGCTAATCATGATAAAACATGGGATTCAAGATATCAGAAATCTGTTTGACACAGACTCTAGATGGCTTAGGTATTACGGACTGTAGCTTATACTTAAAAGTGAGGCGATAAAATTTGGGAATCATAATATCCTCTAACGTATAGTCATAACTTTGAAGTACGATTTCTACAAAATGTAGGAAAACATACTTAACGTTATAAAAGTTAGATTTATAACTAATTAAAAGGTAGTTTCTTTCTATAACATTTATCTTTTGGCTTCACGCGATTATACCGATTTATTAAAAGCGCAGCTTGTCAAGGGACGCCTCGCTTTGCTCGGCTCTCACGCCCTTGACAAGTCGCTTTATAAATCGG
>JAISID010000053.1 GCA_031262205.1 Holosporales bacterium
AATCTTAACGTTCTATTAACCTTTTTATGATATGCTAAAGCTATGCTTGCATAGGTTAAGTAGTTAAGGGAAGCAAGCCCCGAGGAGGGCGGGGGTTTGGGATGGAAATTATAGTACAAATTTGTTAATTTTTCGTTAATTTTTGAATTTTATTTTTCACTAAGTTTCTTATCAAAGTTTCCTCAATTTTCGCTAGACTTTTTATCAAATTTTTTGAGCGGATTTTTCAATTTCAAGAAGAGTTTGGTTTATAAGATTTTCAGAATTGCCGTCTAACTGTGGATAACGAAAAACCGCTTTTCATTCCCTCGGAAATTCAATAAAAATAGGAATCATATTCTAATCGCGACTGATTTTAGACTTTTTGATACAAACCTTAAGGAAGAAGAGAGTTTTTGTAAGTCTCTTCCGACGGGCTAACAAAGCATTAAAGGCTGCGATCCTTAAATCAAAATGTTTTATGTGAAAAATTCTATTTTTGGGAATATGCCCAATGCATCGTAGATAAATTACTCATAATTAAAGGTCGTTATTGCATGTTAGGAATGATTTCCTCGGAATTGTTTCACGTGAAACATTTTTGATTTTTACAGCATAAAAAAGAGGGGACGGATGTTGGTTGCGAAATTGTTTCCCATGCTCTATAAACAATGTAAAGATGCGCGACCGAGAATAAAGAATCGTCGCTAATGGGGATTGGTTGGTTGCGAATGAAGTTCCCATAATGTTAAGGAAAAATCCGGTTTTTATTTAAGAAAGTAGTTTTCTAAAAGTAAAATTAATTAAGAATTGGGATGCAGTATACAAATTAGAATCCATATAAACAAAGTATATTCATACAGTTTTAGGGGGTTTATAAGTATGTTTAAAACAATCTATTTACAAGATTGTACTTTAGGATTATTACTGCATGTTAATGGATGATTCTGTTAAAAATTAACTTTTAATTAACTATTATGTTTTAGAGTTAATAAAAGGAAAAGCTAAATTGTAACGAAGAACGTGGGCATATCAAGAAAAATGTCAAATACGCTCGAATCAATTAGAAGAGTAAATTTATGTCCGTCCATACTAAATATGTACGTCGGCAGGTACTCTTTTGGTTTTTTGCTAAACGACATTCTGTCTGGGCTAAAGATATTTTTATTGTTGACTCCGATAATGCTTTCTCTGGCGTTCTTCTGCGGAGCGACTCCCGCGCAAGGGATGATAACTTGCTCTGTCGCCGCCTTGGTAGGCGTTTTTCTGGGCGGGTCGAAGTATCAAATTTCGGCTGTTGCTTTGCCTGTATGCGTAATTACTTTTGAAATAATATTGAAATATCAATACAAAGGAATCCTGTATACGGCTATTTTCGTTGCATTTATGCTTATCCTTTTCGGCTTGCTTAGGATAGGCAAAACACTAAAATATATGTCTTACTCGTTTATTTCGGCTCTCCTAGTTTACGTCGCGTTGTCGATCATAACCAATCAACTCCAGTATATTTTGGGAATCGGGGGCGTGCAGTCGTCGCAAGGGGTATCTGAAAATATTAGTTTGTTAATTGGAAATTTGGAAAACCTAACTTTGGATGGAACGACGACGGCGGTTGCGTTCATTGTTCCGTTGCTGGCCTCCAGGATTTTCTTCAAAGGATTCCTGTCGTTTTTTATTTACGTCGTCGCCGGATGCGCGGTTGCGTATTTGCTCAACATAGGAATTGTCCCTGGGATTTTTGAGATAAAGACGGTGGGCAAAGAAATTATGACGGGACAGCCGTTGGACAATATTTTTACGATTTCTAAAAATTTGCCGTCTCAGACTTTTCTCGCAAACGCTTTGGAATACGCCTTTGTCGTCTCGCTTATCATAGGGGCGGAAACTTGCTTCGCGACGAATATCGCATCGTGCGTAACCGGGGATAAGAAAGTGCAGCATAACGCCGAACTAATCTCGACTGGCATTTCAAATTTCGTGTCCGTCGCATGCGGAGGATTGTTCGTGTCGCCAAGCATATCTTTTTCCCTTAAGAATATTGAATACAAGTCCAAAACTGTAATTTCAATGTTAATCGTCGCTTTGTTATCGTATGGGTTCGTAATGTTTAGCGACGTAGTATTAAGGTATGTTCCCATATTTTGCATATCAAGCGTCTTAGTTGTTTACGCTGCGTCGGAGCTTTTTAATAAAAAAATTCTGCAGTATTTTAATTTGAAATCAAACGAGAGCTATATATTTTTATTGACTCTAGCGTTGGCGATATATTTTGGTTTCGTTCCCGCCGCTATCGTCGGCTTCACTATGTCTAGTTTGTTTTTTGCGAATAGAATGACAAAAATTAAAGACGCGACCGTCCATACGACGAAAGACCATGATTCGGGAGCGGCCGAGTTTATGACCAATAAGAATATGCTTAAGGATACGATGAAAATACCTAAACATATTTTAGATAAAATAGAGGTAATTCAAGTATCGAACGTCCTTTTCTTGAATATTGCGAAAGTTATCGAGGAAGCGTTGAGCATGCGAGGCAGGTTCCCAAGCGTTCTTATTATATATTTTAAAAACGCCCCGTACCTCGACGGCGAGGGACTCGCGGTTTTGAAACGCATAGTGAAAAACGCGACGAAGAAAGAATCTATAGTTATCGTGTCTGGAACGAATGGAATGCTTCTCGATATCTTAAAGCAAAAAGCGGCGGACGAGAACAACGGAGACGTTTTCGGTTATATAATGCCGAACTTCAGAGAAGCTATTCAACAATCGGTAAAGAGGTTGTCGGCGAAGCGAGTTTCAGAAGCTCCGCCCCGGCGCGCAAAAATATTAGGGAACTATACCCTAATGCTCTAGGATATTGTTTGCAGCTAACCAGTAATGATTTTTGTCGCTCATTTCGATTAGGTTTCTTGTATACAACTGTTATTTATAGAGTACTGCGGTATGATTTCTAAATATTATTATGACAACTGTGCAAATCTTGCCGGAGCGTTTATAAGCCTCCCGGCTTATCCAATAGCCAGGTTACGGGAGATGATTCCGAATTTTTGTAGAATAATTTTTAGGCGATATCGCCGTCGTTTGCGAATGCTAAAACATATCGCCCTACCAAGACAAAGAGTAATTCATTTTACGTTGGGAGTTTCTCATACGTTTTTTTATACGTGGATTTGAAAAGAACGCGATAAAATTAAGCAAAGAGGAGTTGGTTATAATCGCAAAGCAAAATGAAAAAAATCATCCCATAACGTTTCGCGACTTAATTCCTGTCGGGGGCGACTTTTCTTCATTTTTTGGCAATGTCTTTTGTGTGTAAATCCCTGTTTGCAGAACGTCGTAGGGCGATTCCCAAATGAAATATAGATTCAATGGAGGCGCTTAAAAGAGCTGGATTTTCAGAGGGAGAATATTGTTAATTTTCTATATTTAAATTTTTATAAAATTTTGTTAGCGATATATCGCAAATTGTGTTATGTTTTATATTAGGAGTTGGTTGATTCCCTAAATCATAAAGTGCTGTTAAAAATACCTCCTGTAAAGCACAACTGTTAACTTTCAACCAATTCCTAAATTAAGGCTAGCCGAGGGGATTAATGGGATTAGCCTTGACGGACATTTTAACGTTAAGGTTGGCGAGAGTTTTAAGATTTAATCTTTTTGAACTGGTTTTATTTCAGGGCGGTTTCAAGCGATAGCTAATTTATACTTAATCTCCAAAATTAATGAAATCGTCCTTACGCGAGAGCTTTATGCCAAGGGAAATTAGCAAAAATAATCTCTTTTCCTTGTCAAGCCGCTTTACTAGCTAATCTGTGTCAAAATTTGCTGAAACTGTTTACTGATTTTTGTAGGGCGTATAAACCCCCAACGCTATACGAGCGAGAGTCGCAAATGGGAAGCGATTCATACCTTGACGTCCTGTAAATTTCATTTGTA
>JAISID010000056.1 GCA_031262205.1 Holosporales bacterium
GCATATTCGAGCTTGACGAAAGCTATTTTGGAGAGCTATGTATTCGCTGAAAAAGAGGTCGTAGCTGCCTAGGAAACTTCTGTTTTTGGGTTTTTAAAGCGGAAGGGAAAAATCTTTGCAAATATTGTCAGCTGCTCAAAAGAAGAGCTTACGCCTATTATTCAAAGCAAAATTTTAGAGGACGCAACTTACATACCTGTGTCTGGGAAACTTATGACGGCTTGGTTTTGAACGGATACGACCGCTACGGAGTATTCCACAGAGCAAATGAATTTGAGCGGGGCAAGAGCCGCGTCAACAGCGCGGCTGCCTGCCAAGTTCAACTGACTGAGCGACAAGAGCTTTATTTTGCATTTGAAAAAATGCGAGTTTCGGTATGATAATAAAGAAAAGGATTTAACTAAAATCCTTCTCAACTTGCGCCTCAAATAAAAAACGCTAGTCATGAGCCATGATTTATCTAAAAGCATATCTAAAAACTTCGTTTATAAAATCTTACTTGTAAGAGCAATGCCCCATGTTAGGGGACGATTCTCAAATAATTTTCCGCAATCTAGAAGTTGCCAAGCCTATACTGAAGAGCCTCGGCTATGTGAGATTTCCGTATACGTTCAGAGCATTCCATATCCGCCGCAGTTCTTGCCACTCGCAAAATTTTATGGCATCCCCTTGTCGATATTTCGGCGTGTTCGATTGCCTTTTGAAGAAAAGTTCTAGAATCCGCGTCTAACTTCGTTATGTTCTCAAGGTATTTGCTTTTAGCTTTTCCATTTAAATACAAGCCTGAAACGCGCTGTTTTTCCGCTCTTGCTTTTTGAACGTTTCTCGCCGTTTCAACTCTTTCCCGTATAGTCTTCGAGCTTACTTTAGCTTCGTTCTTAAAGAGTTCCGAGACTTCTATATTTCTAACATAAATCACTATATCGAACCTATCTAAAATAGGGCCTGAGATTCTATTTCGGTATTCGACGGCGCATCTTGGAATCTTCGAGCATTGCTTTTTAGAAACCCCAAAGAATCCGCATTTGCAGGGATTCATCGCCGCGATAAGCTGAATATTAGACGGATACGTTATATGTTCTCTCGCTCTTGAAATCGTTATGTTGTTCGTTTCAAGCGGCTGCCTTAGAGCCTCGATAGCTCCTCTTTGAAATTCCGGCAATTCATCGAGAAACAATATGCCGTTGTGAGCCAAAGACAATTCCCCGGGTTTCGCATCGGCTCCTCCGCCGACAATCGATATAAGAGACGCCGAATGATGCGGCTCCCTAAAAGGAGGATTATAGATCAAACCGTCTTCGGGCAACATTCCGGCTAAGCTATAAATACAGGTGGTTTCGAGAGCTTCCGCAGGAGACAGCAGCGGCAATATCGTTCGCATTCTTGACGCCAACATTGATTTTCCAGAACCAGGAGGACATATCATTAGTACGTTATGACATCCAGCGGCGGCTACTTCCAACGCTCGTTTAGCGAACAACTGTCCGCAAACGTCGGCCATATCCACGCCGTAGTTAAGAACATTTTTCTTTTCGATGTTCGCTTCCGCCGATTTAATCTGAGACGCTCCCTTCAAATGGTTAATTAACGACGTAATGTTAGGAGGAGCGATCACGCCTTCGTTTCCGCTCCAAACTGCTTCGTTCTCGCATTTTTGCGGACATATTATCGAGAGGTTTTTTTCATTAGCCAACATCGCGGCGCATATAGTCCCAGAGATATAAGACAAGCTGCCGTCCAATCCTAGCTCTCCTATTGAAATAGTATTTTCAAGAAGGGAAACATCGATAGCTTCCATCGCTCCCAATATTGAAAGAGCAATTGGCAAATCGTAATAAGAGCCGGCTTTAGGAATGTCCGCAGGCGCCATGTTGACAATTACTCTTTTCTGAGGAAACCCAATCCCAAGTTGAAAGAATGTAGACCTAATTCTTTCCTTTGCTTCGCCGACGGTTTTATCAGGCAGTCCTACTATGCAAAACGAAGCAAGGCCGGGGAAGATTTGCGATTCGACGATAATCTCAATCGGCTTCATCCCGACAAACGCAACTGTCCTGACTCTGGATATCATTAAAATTTACGCAAAATTGATATAATATCAATTTACTTTAAAAAGGTTAAAAAACTGTTTTTCTGTTATTTTTAAATGGAATATTAATTCTGGGAGTTATGTCTCAACGTTCTAAAACCTCATTTGCGGCTAATCAGTAGTGATTTTGTTGTTTTCAGTTTAGTTTCTTGTATACGACTATTATTTAGCAGACGATTTCCGATTTATTTATAGATACTCTGGAGCGGCATTTAGCCTTCAAGAACATATACTCTTGAGTCCTTTGCTTCCTCCACGCCGCGATTCTTTTTGTTCTGTCGGCATTGTAAGAATCCTTCTTAGGTTAGAAGCCTCTCTATAGTTTCGTTATCGATGTAGCAAATGCCAAAGCACTATATCCTCCGCTGTAGAACGGAGAGATTTTCTCTCCGTTCTATTAATTTCTATAAAGAAATATATTACTGATTTACAGCTGCAAGAGCGATCGATTCAAGACGGAATTTCTTTTCTAAATCGGCGATTCGTGCTTGAGATCTGTTTACGCCGTAAGCATTTCCACTAGCGGCGTAATGTTGTTGAAGACCAAGCAGATATCGTAGTTTCTGGCTGTATCTTTCCCTCATTTCCACATATGCAGACGTCGGCTTATAATCGACTCTCGCTTGGACAGGTCGGACGTTCCCCCTGGAAGGTTGAACGTTTGCGCCTCCATTGCTCGCAGGAGCTTGTCTTTGAGTCGCCGCTCTGTTTCTTTCCACATTTCTGTTTCTTATTTCAAAAATCCTGTTGGCGAACACGCGGCCCGCATTCCTCAATTCTGTTTGGAGTTCTTCTTGATGCTGTTTTGGAAGCGCTGGGCAAAATATTCTTAGTCTTTCAATTCGGCGTACGGGTCGCCTCATCCTCCGTTTATAGCTTGTAGAAATCCTCCTATGCCGACTCGCGGCACTAGCCTACTAAGTCTCGACACCTCGTCGTTAAGAGAGACTAACTCTTTAAGATTACGGCTGGGATTCTGCATTTCTTCTCTCGCCGCTCTTACGATGTCGCCTATCCTAACTTGAAAATCCAAAAAACTCCGTCTCTTGACGCTTTACCACATCCGGCCTATTCATCGCCTCTAGTTCTTCATCGCTTATCTTCCTCCGATGCTCTACTCGCGTGTTTACTTGCCCCGCTTGTTTCATCCTTTGAACTCTTGGATCATTCGCTCCGCTTCTCGGCGCCCATCTCGACGCGCTCGCAGCTCCCGCCGCTAAACAAACTAGAACTACTGCTGTTAATATCTTTTTCATTTTTTTCCTTTCTGAAAAAACTGTTAATTAATTAAATAAAACCTCTTGCTAACCATTGTAAAATCAAACAACTCTTATAAATCGGTATAATCGCGGGAGCCAAAAGATAAATATTATATATAACCTAAAAAACTACACCTTAACTCTAGTTTATCAACCGCATGGTTTAGGATGATTCATAATAAGATTTATACAATGCTCCCGAGTAGTTTCGCCGTGTAATCCACAAGGGTGATGATTCTGCTATATCGCATTCTCGACGGACCTATGATTCCTATCGCCCCAACTAAGTTCTTCTTAGCGTTTTGATAAGGGGAAACTATCATTGAGCAGCCGGTCATCTCAAACATTTTGGTTTCCGCTCCTATGAATATCTGAATGCCTTGAGCCGTAATTGACTTATCTAGAATCTTTTTTAACGTCTTTTTCTCGTCGAGTTTTTTCAGCAGGTCTTTCAAATCGGATATCTCGTTTGATTTCTCAACTAGCGTCGACTGACCTTTAATTATGACATGGTTGCTGTTTTCGTGTATCGTAAACCCTATGCCTTTTTCAATTATGTCTTTCGTTAACTTATCGATCCCGTCTTTTTGAATATTTACTTCGTCTTGTATGTCGTTCCTAATTTCTTCAAGCGTCGCTCCTCTCAGTTTTGAGTTAATATACTTCGACGCCTTGCTTAGTTCGTTCCAGGAAACATCCGCTGGAATTTCAATTAACCTATTTTCGACCACGCCGTTTTCATTTACAATGACGACAATTGCTCGTCCAGGACTTAACAAAACGAAATCGATATACTTTACGGACGAATTAACGGTTGGGATCATGATAAGGCTAGCGCAGTTTGAAAGGGCGGACAACACGTCCGTAGCCTTTTCCATTATTGATTCTATACTCTCGCCAATCGCGTTTTTGGCTATGTCGGATAAGGCCTCTTTTTCAATATCGAGAATATCGGTAGTTTCTATTAAGGTGTTAACGAAAAACCTCCATCCTTTTTCCGTCGGTCTTCTGCCAGACGAAGAATGTTCCGAATACAAAACGCCAAATTCCTCCAAGTCGGCCATGACGTTTCTTATGGTCGCCGGAGACAACGGATTCGGCAAAACTTTAGAAAGAGACCTAGAACCTACGGCTTCGCCGGTCTCAACGTATAATTCCACTAATTTTTTAAATATCTCAACGTACCGTTTAGAGATATCAACCTTAGACATACCGCTTCAACACTGGAGCAATTTATTTTTTATTCTAAACTATTAAAAAGCTGCTTGCATACCTAAAATCTGGGAAGTTATTAGATAATGCTGGTTATCCATTTAATTAACTTTTTTAAAGGAATCACCCCAGTTACACAGGACAGGAAAATTACAAATGTTTTCAAATTTAAGGGGATCAATCCTTTACAGAAACAAATCGCTGAAAGTAGAATGAATGTAAATACTTTCCAATGCTTCTTAAGGAAGGATATAAATCTGCTTTTATTTAATTTTTGTAAGGATTTACATAAAACCTCGATTCTTTTGTATTTTTCTTCTAAATACTTCAACTTCTCGTAATCTTTCACTTTTTCTCGCCATTTATCGTGGGTTTTCTTTAGTAAATACAATCTTCCTCCGCAGGGTTTTTCAAGGAGAAACCCTCGTGGGGGAAGATTATTCTTTAACGGCCGCAAATTGCAGCTGATTTTAGGGCAAATAACTTTTAGAAAATATTAGCAAAAATTGAAAATGTTTCACGTGAAACATTTTTGTTTTTTATAAAGCGGAACGATCGCCATCTGATAAACTCCACGCTTAAAAAACGCAGGAAATCTCGATAAATTTGAATATGCATCGCCAGATTATTCTAATTACTTCATGATTTGAGAAAAATTATTTTAATTCAATCGTAATTTTTTATAACTATCTTGCTTTTTTGGGAGAAAATTTTAGCTGCTTATATTTGCTTATGTTTCCAAAGCGTTAGCAATGCGATGAAAAGACGGTATAAAATAATAGAATATATTCTCGGGCGTAGACGTATGTTTATTCAAAGATACGACGGAAAATTGGCAATTTTATTTCTCATGCTATTTTGGTCGTTCGGTTCCTATGCATCTCATACGGACGATTATTATATAGAAAAGTACGACAAGTGGAAAGTTGCGGTTTCTAATTCTGCAAATTCATCGAAAGTTTTTGCGTTTTTTTACAACAATCCTCATTGGCCGCTTTTTGAAGAATCCGTAAAAACGGCGGAACAAAATATCAATCAGGACGTTTCGGATTCTATGCTTTTAAAATGGTTCAAGAGGTACCCTCCCAAAACGAGCGAAGGCGTGGTCGCCTATATAAATTGTCTCCTGAGAAACGATCCTGAATTTGCTAAGATTTATATCAAACAAACTTGGATTTTTCAGAATCTTTCTCCTAAATTTCTCGTAGAGTTTAGGAATCAATTTAAGGAGCGTCTCTCTCCCGTCGACGATGCGAACAAAGCAAAGAGGTTAATAAACTCGCTAAAAATAAAACAACTAATAGCTCTTAAAGAAATAACGGTCTATGAAATATCTCAATATATTTCCGCTTTTTTAAATAAATACGTTTTAACAAAAACCAACGGATATTCAAAAAGCGACTTGCAGAATATAGATAAAAAACACGCGATAATTCAACGACTAATAGAACGAGAAAGATATAAAGCCGCAGCCGATATATTAACGCTAAACAATAACGGAGAAGAAAAACTCGAGAATGCTTTTTTCAATCAAAGACGCAGCGTAGCGTTTAGCGTCCTTCGCTTAGGGAAGCCGAAGCTCGCGTACGACGTGATGAAAGCATACAAAATAAACCCGTCGGGCAAAGACGAGAGAATCGCAAAAGCAGAGTGGATGCTTGGATACGTATCCTATAAGTTCTTAAAGAAATATAAGCAAGCGGCGGCGCATTTTGAAAAAGCGTATGCTAATTCGAAAAACCGTATAAGACTCGGCAAAAACGCCTTTTGGTTGGCGGAAGTTCATACGGCTAAAGGAGACCCGTTGCTCGCGTTAGATTGGTATAAAAAAGCAGCCGAATATTATTCCACCTTTTACGGCTATGTTGCAAACGAGAGGGTTAAATCCATAGAAAAAACCATTGATTCAGACCCGTTTGAAAACCCGATAATTCCTAAGGAAGCCGAGATGGTGTTTTACAACAGGGAGCTAACGCATGTTTTGCTTTTGCTAAAAGATAGAAGCATGTCGAAATATTTCTATCGACAATTAATACGCGAAATAGACGACCCAAACGAAGAAATGTTGCTGCTTAACATAGCCTCTGCCAACGACGAATTAGACGTTTTAATTTCTGAGAACTCTCTGCGACAACATTATTTTTCAAATAAACGAGCGTATAAAACATTGAGCGACGCGGACATGAGATATGTTTCGGCAATTGATGGAAGCCCCTGTTTCACGAGCCTAACGCACGCGATTATTCATAGGGAAAGCAACTTTAACGAAAACGCGCAAAGTTCCGCAGGAGCGATAGGGCTAATGCAAATTATGCCCGCGACCGCCCGATACGAGGCGAAGAGAATAAAGTTCTATGGCGGGCAAGAATCTTTATTTGATAGACGAAAGAATATAACGATAGGCTCGGCGATTCTCAACAGACTTTTAAAGAAGTATCAGGGGAATTTAGTGTACGCGATTATGGCGTATAACTGCGGCGAAGGCAACGTCGCAAAATATAAAAGCAGCGTCAAGAACTTGAAGAATCTGTCGCCGCTAGACCTTATGGAGTTAATTCCGATAAAAGAAACTAGGATTTACGTCAAACACGTTATGCGAGCCGTTTTCACATACGCGAAAATATTTTCCGCCAGTAATTGCTACAATTGCGACTCGATTTTGAATTCTAAATAAACGCGGTTTTTGTGAATTAAAACCGCGAAAGTTGGACTAGTAATGTAAAGTTTTCCCATAAAAATTACATGAGGAATTTTGTCAAAGTATTAACACAATACTTTCCAATAATAATGGTTTAGCCGCATATTACTGATAATCGTCCTTTGGCGCGCGAGCATGATCTTAAAACGCGGTTTCATAGAAGAATTGTCTTGATATAATTTTAAAACTGTCCAAGTTTCCGCGCGGTGTTTGTTAATGAACCCTAGCTTATTCCCATCGCAGATTAAGGAGAATAGTTCCGTTACTTTTTGCTTCGCGTAAACGAGAAATTGTCCTTTAAGATC
>JAISID010000084.1 GCA_031262205.1 Holosporales bacterium
GAATAACGGCCTCTCTTCTCTTCCCGCTCTATCCTCGGCAGACCAACTTACTCCGCTCATCATTACCAGAGCTATCGCCCCTGCTATCACTAGTTTCCCTATTTTTTTCATTTCTTCTACACTCCTTATGTTAAATTAAATTTTCCTAATTATATCTATATCATAGTATTCCATGCATTTACATCTTTTTTTTTTTTTTGATTTTTCTATACTTATAATTTATCTCCATCTCTATTTATTTTAATAATACGTTACTTATTATACTATATTATTTATTTCTCTCCCATACAAATTTTACTTTTCGCTTATATTTAAAAGCATACGGTTTGACTGCTTAGCGTAACGGAGATATACTCGGATTATCGCTATTTCATATGCGCATTATATTAATGAGAATAAACGCTATCGCCGCCAGGGAGATTCTTGATTCTAGAGGGTATCCCACGATTGAAACGGAGGTTCGCCTCGAATCTGGGATCGTAGGAATCGCGTCCGTTCCTTCGGGAGCCTCGACCGGTTCGTTCGAAGCCGTGGAACTTAGAGACGGAGACCCTAAAAGATTTCTTGGAAAAGGCGTTTTAAAGGCGGTTTCTAACGTAAACGATTTGATAGCTCCTGCGATTGTCGGCGAGAAAGTCGTTAATCAGGGAAAAATAGACAAGACGCTTTGCGACCTCGACGGTACGGAAAACAAGGGGAAACTTGGGGCAAACGCAATATTGTCGGTAAGTTTGGCCGTTTGCAAGGCTGCGGCTCTTTATTACGACGCGCCGCTCTATAGATATCTCGGCGGGATTCTCAACAAACGGTTGCCAAAGCCTATGATGAACATTTTGAACGGCGGAGCGCACGCCGACAACAAGATCGATGTTCAGGAATTCATGATTGCTCCAGCCAAGGAAACCTCCTTCAAGGATTACGTCGCCATGTGCGCCGCTATTTATCATAATCTTAAAAAGAAGTTGAAAGCGGAAGGATTAAATTCAAATATCGGAGACGAAGGCGGGGTCGCTCCCAATGTTTCATCTACGAGAGAAGCTCTGGATATTATTATAGAGGTTATAAAAACTTCGGGATATAAACCTGGGGAAGACGTTCAGTTGGCTCTCGACGTCGCGGCGTCCGAATTGTTTAAAAACGGAAAATATCAAATAGAAGGCGAAGCGAAGACTTCCGAACAAATGATCGAGTTCTATCAAGAACTAATTCGAGATTATCCAATAATATCGATTGAAGATCCGTTGGCCGAAGATGATTGGGAAGGGTTCTCCCAAATTACCAAGACGCTAGGAGACAAAGTTCAAATCGTCGGAGACGATTTATACGTAACGAACTCTAAGAGATTACAGAAAGGCATACGCTCGAAAGCAACCAACGCTATATTAATAAAGCCGAATCAAATTGGAACGATAACGGAAACTCTCGAGACTATCAAGCTCGCGAAAGAAAACGGCTATAACGTTATAATATCCCATAGATCGGGAGAGACGAGCGATACTACGATTTCCGATCTTGCCGTAGCAGTCGGGGCGAGATATATTAAAACAGGCGCGCCAGCCAGAGGCGAAAGAGTGGCGAAGTATAATAGGTTGTTAAGAATCGAAGAAGACTTTTTAAGCGCTTTTTAATAAGCTATTTTAATAGGCTTTTTAATAGGAAACGAGGACTAAAGTTATGATAATGCAAGGAAAAAAAGGTTTAATAATGGGCTTGGCGAATAAGTTCTCAATAGCCTATGGAATTGCGGAATCGCTTAAATCGCAAGGAGCTGAGCTTATTTTTACGTCTCAGACCGAATATTTTAAAAATAAAATTAGCGACATTGCAAAAGAGTTCGGAAAACGCGAAATAATTCTGTGCGACGTATCTAAAGACGGCGAAATTGAAAAAGCATTCGACGAAATTTTGCAGACCGTCGGAAATCTAGACTTTATCGTTCACTCAATCGCGTTCGCAGATAAAAACGAGCTTACGGGGAAATACTACAATACTTCTAGAGCCAACTTTCTGAACGCGATGAACGTATCGTGTTTTTCGTTTACCGAAACATGTAAATACGCTCCAAAACTAATGCCGAACGGCGGGAGTTTAGTTACGTTGACATACTACGGCTCGGAAAAAGTCGTTCCAAATTATAACGTAATGGCTTTGGCAAAATCCGCTCTCGAGACAAGCGTGCGCTATCTGGCGACGGACTTAGGAGAAAGCCATGTTAGAGTCAACGCAATCTCGGCGGGACCGATTAAAACACTTGCAGCCTCTGGAGTCGGCGAATTTTCTAAGATACTTGAAATCGAGAGATTCAGATCTCCGCTTAGAAGAAACGTCACTCAAAAAGATATAGGCGATGCCTGCACTTTCTTATTAAGCGACATGGCTTCGGGCATTACGGGGGAAATAATCCACGTAGATTGCGGATGCAACACCGTGGGAGTCAAGTTCGAACCTAAGTCTTAATGCACGCATAGACGTTATTAATTATGTTGAGTTGAATAAACAACTGTAGCGATGTGGGAATAACCAGACTTAGAAAAAGCCTAAGCTAAACTGTAGTAGAACTATTCCGAATAGTTTATCCTCTATTATATTGGCAGTTTGGCAAAACATATCTCTAAAACACTTTTAAATGACATGCCGTCGCCTTGTTCGTTTGAAAAACTAGAAAATAGCGTTGTGAGAAAACAATACGTTGCGAGTTATTAACTGATAGGATATTAACCTAGAGAGTAATCGCTTAATTATAAGTTAATAGATTATATATTTTGTCATATAATATTTATCCATACTTCTTTTGTATTCTCTAATGCTTTTATTGTCTTCTCTTTCTCTATGTCTTCTTTCCATTGCCGCTTCTTCATTATTTCTTCTAATAGCTTCATCTCTTCTGTTTCTAGCGTCTCTATATGCGGCGTTCAGTTTTTCTTTTAACTCTAAATTATTTGGATTGTCCTCTGCTTGTTGAATTAGTTGGCGGATATAATCCGCGTCTCCTTGCATAAATGTATTTAATTCATTCCTAATATGTCTTGCATTTGCAACAGCAGTTACTAATTTATCAATAGAAGTTTGATCATTCGGTTCGTTATCAATTTTATATAATAATTGACGGATATACTTTGCGTCTTTAGTCAAAAAGGTATTCAATTCATCTCTAATATTCCTTTTTACCCTGGCCTCTTCTACCATGATTTTTAGATTCTTTTTAAGTTCCTTATTATCTGGATCATTCTCTTGCAGATGTATCAACTGACTAATTCGCGCTTTATCTCCTGGGAAGAAAGTATCTAATTCATCCCTTCCTAAGGGTAATTCGCATCCGCTAATTATAAAAAGTATTACTGATAAAAGATAAATAATTCTCATTTTTACTTTTCCTTCTTGTTAAAAAATTTCGTCGTATCTTGTGGCGGGTTGAATAAAACCTTCATTGAGCATTGTAAATTCAAAAAAAAAAACAACTAAAATTGTCCTAATTTATATATTTCCTTAAGGGAATAATCCGCTAACGGTTGAATCTAAATCATAAAAATGTCTCGCGAGACATTTTTTCTTTGATGAGCGAAACCCTGGCGCCCTATCAGCTATCCGCAGATACGGTCGAGAGGGATAAAAAAAGCCGCCTCTAATTCAAAATAGAACGCTAAGGTTTTCTTCTGAAGTTCTGGGATATTATTATTAGGGAGTTCTAAATTATATACAAAATGTATATCCATAATATTTATCTTTTGGCTCCCGCGATTATACCGATTTATTTAAGCGCAGCTTGTCAAGGGACGCCTCGCTTTGCTCGGCTCTAAAGCCCTTGACAAGACGCTTTATAAATCGGTCGAGATATCCTCGTTCCAAAAGATAAATATTATTTGGGGGATCGTTTGGTTATATAGTCTGGTTTCTCGTCGTTAACGACGGTATTTGAGGGACTCTTAGGACGCTGATCGCACAGGCCGTTACGAGGCGTCAAAATAAGTTAAAAGAATGATTTCCAAACTTTACGCCCATCTTGTATGGTAATTTTCCACACATTAATTGTATGGACGTTGAAATTTTTTACAAAAA
Source organism: Holosporales bacterium (assembly GCA_031262205.1). Taxonomy (GTDB): domain Bacteria; phylum Pseudomonadota; class Alphaproteobacteria; order RUG11792; family RUG11792; genus JAISID01. The sequence goes on from JAISID010000084.1 coordinate 4,057, forward strand.
TTAACCGAATTTTAATTAATTTTCTTTTAGCCTATATATTAGGGCAGAATAAGAAAAACGGACGACGGTTTCTTATACGGAATCGAGGCGCGGAGTCGAGGAAAAATTTATGGCCGAGAGTAAACAACATACTTTAGATAGGATAAGAAAACCTAGGGTACATATAACGTACGACGTCGAGATAGGCGACGCGATTGAGAAGAAAGAATTGCCGTTTGTCGTCGGCGTTTTGGCAGACCTATCCGGCAATCCGGAGAATCCTTTGCCTAATATCAAAAATAGGAAATTCGTCGAGATCGATAGGGATAATTTCAAAGAGGTTATGGAAATAATAAATCCAAGGCTAGTTCTTAGAATCGCCAACAGAATATCGGATGAAAATCCGGAAATCAGCGTCGAATTGACGTTCAAAGACATGTCTGATTTCGAGCCTCGACGCCTGGCGAAAAATATTCCAGTTCTCGCCGCTCTTTATAATAAGAGAACCAATCTTAAAAACTTAATAACGAAGATGGATGGGAACGACCCTCTCGAAATGATTTTGACGCAGATAATGAAAAGCAACGACAACTTGCGGAAACTGAAAAAAGAACTAGACGAAAAAATCGCTAAAAAGACCGATACGCCCGCTGAAACGGAGTCGGAGGAAAGTTAAATGGAGACGAAGAAATGGCCGACGAAATAATCATCATACCTGAAGAAGCGAAGATTCTCGATATTTTGCTCAGCGAAAAGAAGATGGCTAGGTTTCCCGAGCAAGAAGACGCCGCGATAGAGCTGCTTGCCGAGTTCGTAAACGAGATGTTAGATTTGAAAGAATCGCCGAGGGAATCCAGCATAATAGCTTTCTTAACGAGAAGAATAGCGGAAGTGGACGAACTCTTAACGTCTCAGATAAACGAAATTCTGCATCATCCGGATTTTCAGAAACTTGAAGGTTCTTGGCGAGGATTGAATTATTTCGTAATGAATACGGAGACAAGCTCGAGGTTAAAAATTAGATTGATGAACGCGTCTTTGAAAGACTTAAGAGACGATTTGACAAAGGCTATAGAATTCGATCAAAGCGCCTTGTTTAAAAAGATTTACGAGGAGGAATACGGAACGTTTGGAGGCTCGCCTTATTCGTGCCTAATAGGGGACTTTTTCTTTACCAATCATCCTCGGGACATTCAATTCTTAGAGCATATGTCGGGGCTTGCCGCCGCAGCCCACGCGCCGTTTATCGCTTCCGTTTCGCCTTTGTTTTTCAACCTGGATAAATTTGAAGACATGCCGCTTCCAAGAGATCTATCGAAGATTTTCGAATCCCCAGATTATATAAAGTGGAACGCTTTCAGAAACACTGAAGATTCAAGATACGCAGCGTTAGTTCTTCCCAGAATATTAATGAGACTGCCGTACGGCCCGAACACCCTTCCAGTCGCGGAATTTAATTTCACCGAAGACGTGGGAGTTGGAGACACGGATAGATTTTGTTGGGGAAACCCAGCGTACGCCTTGGGACAACGAATAACCAGCGCGTTTGCAAAATACAACTGGACTGCGGCCATTCGAGGAGTCGAAGGGGGCGGATTAGTCGAAGGATTGCCCGCCTACGTTTTTAAAACGTTAGAGGGAGACAAAACGGTTAAGTGCCCGACGGAGGTTGCGGTAACCGATAGGAGAGAAAAAGAACTAAGCGACCTGGGATTTATCTCTATGTGTTACTGCAAAGGCGCGGACTTCGCAGTATTTTTCGGAGGACAAACTACTCAAAAACCGAAGGTTTACAATTTGGACGACGCAAACGCCAACTCTTCAATTTCGGCAAGAATAACGTATATGCTGGCGGCGTCTCGATTCGCCCACTATATAAAAGTCTTAATGAGAGATAAGGTCGGAGCTTTCTTAACCAAAGAAAACGTGGAAAATTATTTAAACACTTGGCTCGCGTCGTACGTCCTTCTAAACGACGACGCTCCGGCGGACGTCAAAGCCGCGTATCCGCTTCGCGAAGGAAGAATCGACGTATACGACGTTCCAGGCTCTCCAGGGGCGTATAAATCGGTCATATACCTCAGGCCGCATTTTCAAATGGAAGAATTAACGGCGTCTATAAGACTCGTCGCCAACCTTCCTGCAAAAGCGGGATAACGACCTATGTTTACTAAAGCGCCGACAATGCTTTTAAAAAATCTCGCGACTCGGAAACGGTTAGTTAGGCGCGTTGAGATTTCCATAACGCTTCTGCTCGCCGCGATCGCCTATGCGCAGCCGCATGCGAAGTCGGAAGTCGTCCTCACTAAAAAGGAGCAGCGGGAATCCATAAAAGCTATAGCGGACGAAATCGAGCGAAAAGGAGTCAAAGATATAATAAGAAAATTCAGCGGAGCGGTCGCGTTAATTCACACGTTCAGCGCTGCGGCGGACGAAGACGGTTTAGTTTACAATTCGGCGATTAAAAAACGCCTCAAGAAACATCATTATAAACACGGCGTCATATCGGGAGTAATGCTTTCGAAAGACGGAGTCGTTGTTACGACGCGCGAAGGAGCGATGAATTCCGACGAAATAATCGTGTCGATCGACAGCGAACGCAAGAAGGCGACGAAGGACGATAAATTTATAATCGGGGAAAACGATTACAAAGCGAAGGTTATAAAATTGATACCCGAGCTAAACTTAGCGTTCTTGAAAATTACCCCGCGAAACAACGAAACCTTTCAATACCTCAAATTTGGAAACGACGCTCGACTTAAAAACGACAAAAATAGAATTCTTAAAAACGGAGCCGTAGTCATTGGCAAAGCTAAAGGCGAGAACTTCGCGACGGCGATAAACCCCGCGAATCGAAGCAATAATTTTGAGACGTTCGCATCGTTCGTGGAGAAACTTTCTTATATAGAGGAACAGGGAACTCCTTTTTTAGCGGCGGAGAACGTAACGACTGGCGCGTGTATTACGCCTGAAAACACAGGCGGAGCGCTTATCGACTTAACAGGCCGATTGATTGGATTGGCCTTATATCGTGTCGATCGCTCTTCGTTTTCCTCGCAAATGGCGATTCCAGTTTCCGTTATAAAACAAGGGGCTAAGATAGCCGTTCCGAATTTAATTACGGTGAATAACTCCGCGTATTTAGGAATTAAAGTTAAGGATTTGGACAATATTAAAATACCGAAAACAGTCGGAAAAACTATCGGGATTTCCGATGATACGCCGAAAACTTTAGGCGTCGCGGTCGATTCCGTCGAGTCTAAATCTATCGCGGACAACGCGGGCATTCAGCCTGAAGATATTCTCTTAAAGTTTAACGACAAAATAATCGCCGACGCCGCAACCTATAATAACCTAGAAAACGGTTCGTTTGGAGAAACGGCGGTTCGTCTCAAAATTCTACGCGGTAATAAACTTATTGAGATTGAAATAAATAGATAAAATTTAGGAAACCGTCCTCCGACATGCAACGATGATCTTATAAGCGCGATTTTATACTGCTTTAATATACCTAGTCCTCATGCATTGTGGGGCGTCTCGACAATATTTACGGCGCGTCTTCTTGCAAAAAACTGAGCTTTGCAGCTCGTCGAGAACTATACGAGTCAGGTTCTAAAAGCGCTAAATTATAAAATGTTTCACGCGAGACATTTTTATAATTTCAAAACCTAACCGTCTCCTCCGACGTTTTATAAAAGCAAGAGAAGCAGCCGAGAAGAATCAAAGCGTCGCTACGGCTGAAGTTCTGGGATATTATAGGTTTCAAAATTATTTATAAACATACATATTAAAATTTCATATTTAAGAGCGGCGGCTTTCGCAGTATTAACTGCGGCCGAGCTCTGAAGCTCGGGTTCGGCGAAGCCGAACAAGCCGCCGCTCTCTCTAATATAATATTTTTCTTTTGGACGTACTCAATTATACCGATTTATTAAAAGCGCAGCTTGTCAAGAGACGCTCTCTTCGCTCGCTCTCACGCCCTTGACAAGTCGCTTTATAAATCGGTTTCAATTTCTCTCGTTCCAAAAGATAAATATTATTATGGGACGGTTTTGGTCGTATAATCTGATTACTCCTCCTTAACGTCCATATCTGGATTTTGAGGGGCGTTTGAGATACGGATTAACACGGCCGCAGCGGAATTCATACAGGCTTAGGGATAATCTTGAAGATTTATTGAGATTCGCCGTTCTATTCGTTGGAAATATCGCCTAGTTTATTATATTATGTTTTATAATCCTTCAAGATCAATCGCCTTCATTACATATGAATCTCCTTTGCCGTATTCTATTATGTTTTTTAATATGCAATTCGGCGACGGTCGGCGAGGACAGAAAAAAAACGGTGATTGTCGTCGACGCGACTAATAAGAACGTTTTGTTCGCGGAAAATCCAGACGCTAAAAAACACCCTGCGTCTTTAACAAAAATGATGACCGTATATATTTTGTTGGAGGCGATTAAAAACAAAAAAATAACGTTCGGCACAAAATTCAAAGTTTCTAAATTGGCGTCGCGGCAAATGCCGTCTAAAATAGGATTAAAGATCGGCGAAAAAATTTCCGTTTTAGACATTATAAAAATGCTGATGGTAAAGTCTGCAAACGATGCCGCAGTCGTGGCGGCCGAGGGATTGTCTGGAAGCGTTTCTAATTTTTGTAAGTTAATGAACAGAAAAGCCGTTCAAATTGGAATGAAAAACACTCATTTTGAAAATCCGTCTGGAGTTCCAAATCCAAAACAAATAAGCACGGCGAGGGATTTAGTTAAGTTAGGAATGGCGGCGTATCGGGATTTTCCGCAGTATTGGTATCTTTTTTCCTTAAAGTCGTTTCAATACAATAAAACGCAGTACGATACTCATTGTAAAATCTTGCGCTGGTATAAGGGGGCGGACGGCGCGAAGACCGGATATGTTAACGCTTCCGGATTCAATTTATTCGTAACCGCAAGCAAATACAATAAAGCTGGTCGGAAAAAGCGTCTTTTCGTCGTCGTTATGGGAAGAGATTCGCCTAAAATCAGAGACCTCTATACCGCCCAGTTAATGGACAAGTATTTGAAGAGCTTTACAGTTTCTTCGCCGAAAACCGATATTAAAACCGCTAGAAATAAATTGTTGGAACAAGTTAGCAAGTCTGAAATGTTAGATCAAGTTATACATGAGGAAGAAGAGATTCTAGTATCCGATATAACCAAATCTGAAAATATAAGCAAAGATTATCTCGACGAGCTATACAAGGTCGACGAAGAGGTTATCGAGGCGGAAGAGGAGTTTCTTGTGAAACCGGCGAAAGTTAAAAAAGATAAAAAACAAATAAAATCGCCGTAACAGCGGTATGTATCTGTGTTATAATAAACCAAGTTTTACTTTTAACAATTGGTTCTAAAATGAACGTTTTTAAAAAAATAGGTTCCGCCTTTGCGGTAGCATTAATGGTTTTTTCAGTAACGGCGATTGCGGACGACGGCGAAAAGTCTTCTCAGGAACAGTCTAGCGTCGCGGCGACAAACCCCGACGACGCTAACAAGGGAAATGAGAAATCCGACAAAGAGCAATCTAAAACGGAGAGAACTCTGTGCATGATAAAGCCCGACGCCGTTAAAAATCACAAAGACAAAGAAATTGAAGATATGATTAAAGCCGCCGGTTTCAAAGTCGTCGCTGAAAAAGAAATAACAATGACGCAGGAACAAGCGGAAGAGTTTTACAAAGAACACAAGGACAGACCGTTCTTTAAGACGCTAGTCGCTTTGATGACCTCGGGACCTATTAAGGCAAAAGTTTTGGAAAAAGAAAACGCTGTAAAAGATTACAGAAAATTAATGGGTGCTACGGATTCGGCGAAAGCTGAGAAAGACACGATTCGAGGAAAATTTGGAACCGATAAAACTGCAAACGCAGTTCATGGTTCGGATTCTCCGGAAAGCGCGGAGAGAGAAATTAAATTCTTCTTCAAAGACGGCGAAATCGCCAACTAAAAATACAAAACGGTTTGGGAAGCGCAACGCGCGTTTTCCCAAATCGGCTTATCGTCTTGTCGTCTAGTATTTTATGGATTCCGTTTTGAAACCGATAATATTTATATAATAAACCGACTCTTTATAATTTATGGTCTTATTGATTTTATACCGCGCAGATGAGATTCTATAATGGGAACTGTCTCTCAAAATCTTGCTAATAAACTTAAAAATGTCTCGCGAGACATTTTTATGATCTAGAGCTTCAACCGTTAGCGGATTATTCCCTTAAGGAAATATGTAAATTAGGACAATTTTAGTTGTTTTTTTTTGAATTTACAATGCTCAATGAAGGTTTTATTTAAACCGCCACAAGATAAGACGAAATTTTTTAATAAGAAGAGGAAGTATAAATGAGAATTATAGATATTAAAGTGAAAGAATGCAACGTTAAAATACTAACTTACTTGCTGGAAAGGAGAACCCAAATGAATAAAAAACTTAAAAAAATATTATTAATTGGAAGCTGGCTATTGGCTCCAGCGTTAGGCATTGTCTGGAACAATACCGTTCTTGGCGCGGAGGAAGCGATTGGGATGAGAGAAGCTGTAAGGAGAGCGGAAAGACTAGTAAAGATAACGGAAGAGATGGAGGAAAGGACAAGAGCTATATGCGGGAGGTTTGGAATAGAGCCTGCGGTAGTTCCAACAGTCAGAAACGACGGAAGGAGTTGCGATGAATTGCTTGATTCTTTAATGAATTGTTTTAAAAGCATTAACGAGACTGTGGAGGCTATTTCTTTCTCTTTGCTCCCGAAGGCTTCAATAACAGGATTAAGAAGCGTAATCAATCCTCCTATTAGCGACTATTATTCAGACGATGAAATGCCGTCTCCGCCTTGTGCGAGACCTAAATATATAGACCCTGAGACCGCTTATAAAATAAAGTATAGAGAAAAGATGTTAAAAGCCCGTATTCCCGCCCATTTATTAGCCGAAGCGATGCTGCATTGGGATTCGAGAGAACATTTGCCTACGGCGGAAGCTAGAAGAAAATTAGCGCAGGCGGTAACAGAATACGATAGACACTCGGCGTTTGGAGCGATCGCGGACAGAATTTCGTCTCGCGCAGACTCCGACGAAATAGCCGATTTATGGGCTGATAGATATAGACCTACTTATAGGTCTACTGGCGGTTAAGCGCAGTACGAACAGCCGGGCGGGTCTGTTTAACGACAGACGGCAGAGAATCGGTAATTCCAACATTAACGCCAGCCGTTACGATATCGGAAACGGAATTATCATAATCCAAGAAAGGCAATACAAAATGAAAATACGAAGCGAGCGGGGAATAAGTAAAACGCTTTTGTTAGCAGTTTTTATAACGGCTTCCGCTAACGGAGCGTCCTGTCAACATGATTTAGATAAAGCCGAGAGATATTACGAAGCTGGAGATTATCAGAAAGCCGCCAAGCATTGGGAAAAAGCCGTCGCTGGAGACGATAAGACATTATTTACAGATATAAAAGCCTTAGCTAAGCGGCCGCCTTCAAAAATTAGCGATAGATTTTTAGAACGAACTATACGCCCATTATTAATCCGTTCCCGCGTATATGCGTTTGATAATCTAGCGGCGTGTTTATTTTCTACTCATGATTTCGATTACCAACTTTTCGCTTTATATAACTTATTAGATTATTACTCTAAGGCCGTCTAGGACGAATAGGACGAACTAACCTAGCTCTCGGTCTGACTTGGCGGAGCGTGGTCGGTCGTTTAGTCTTGCTATAAGAGTAGTTACGTCTAAAAATCTTAGCCGGTCTTGCGGGGTAGAGGATTTCCTAAATCCGCTTTTCCCTTATCTACAGGGAAATAAGCCGCTCTGGGGGGGGCCTTAAAGAAGTTCTTACTTTATTGCATATGAACAGTATGCATTTCTTCTACGTCTTCTTTATCGTTTCCAGCCGCTCCGTGAAATTGTAGTTCGCCGTTAGGTAATATTGGCTTTTCATTCGCTCTTAAGGGATTGCACGGCCGGCCTAGTCCATATAAGCGGCCGTCCTTTTAAGAGATGAATTAGAGGCGGCTTTTTTATCCCTCTCGACCGCATCTGCAGATAGCTGATATGGCACCGGAGCTTCGCTCCTCAAAGAAAAAATGTCTCGCTCAAAACATCTTTGTAATTCAAAAACTTAACCGCCTCCTCCGACACTCTATAAAAGCAAGAGAAGCGGCCGAGAAGAACCAAAGCGTCGCTACGGCTGAAGTTCTGGAATATTATAGGTTTCGAAATTATTTACAAACATATTAAGATTTCATTTTTGAGGGCGGCGGCTTTCGCAGTATTAACTGCGGCCGAGCTGCGAAGCTCGGGTTCGGCGAGGCCGCCGAACAAGCCGCCGCCCTCTCAAATATAATATTTTTCTTTTGGCTCCCGCGATTATACCGATTTATCACGCGCAGCTTGTCAAGGGACGCTTCGCTTTGCTCGGCTCTAAAGCCCTTGACAAGTCGCTTTATAAATCGGTCTCCTTTCTCTCGTTCCAAAAGATAAATATTATCGGGGGAACGGTTTACGTCTTCAACGTCGCTTACTTACCGTTAACATCGGTATTCTTGGGTCTGAGGAGAAAATGTTGAAATAAATTGAAAACCGTCTTTGCGGCGTTTTTAAAGGATTATCTTAAACGTATTTGCTAGTCATTTAAATCGGCGGCAGAAGCTGCGGGAGCGCGATTTTTCAGCGGAGCGTTAATTTTTGAGCTTTCGGGGGAAAGATAAGCTATAATATTCTCAAATTAAGGTTTTTCTCATAAAAGTATATAAAGGGAAATTGTGGCGGAACTATTAATGTTTAATCGTCTTCAAAATCTATTCTTACAGACTGGGAGCAGATTTTATGTTTAAGCAAGAAGGCGTTAATTTGAGAAGTATTCTTTTTTCGATTACGATTGTTTTGTTGGGCGGATGCTCCAGAGGCGACAAAGAGTTGCCTGAGGTAATTCAAAAGACGAGGCCCAATCCAATCCACACAGTTTCGGAAGAAGATAACATCGGTTCGATCGCGGCCAAATACGGCATGACTAGAGCGGACTTAATTAAACTTAATAATCTACAGCAACCTTATCAATTATATACGGGACAAAAACTAATTGTGAATTTAAAACCTGAAAGCGTATCGTCCGTAATGAACGTCGAGCTAGAGAAAGATAATGTCGCCGTTGAAAACGTTGAAAGTACCGCCGTCGATAACATCGACGATAAAGACAAAAAGCCGGCGGAGGAGCCGACGCCTCCTAACGAACAACCGGAACCTCGGCAAGAAACAAATCCGGAAGATAAAGCCGAAACCGTCGAGGAAACCAATAAAGCAAGCGAGGAACAAGAACAATCCGACTATATTTGGCCTATTTCAAACGGCAAACAAAGAGTGACTCAACATTTCGGCGAGAATGAATTTGACAGCATAGTTATAGACGCTTCCGTCGGAACCCCTGTTAAGGCGATTGCAGACGGAGTCGTGAAGCTAGCGGGAGTTCCACCCGCCGAGGCGGCGGCGTATGGAAAGACCGTCATTATAAAACACCCTTCAAAGAAAACTATGTCTATTTACGCTAACTTAAATGAAATTAACGTTAGCGTAAATCAGAAAGTGAAACAAGGGACAATAATAGGGAAAGTAGGAAAGACTGGAACTATCGCTCGGAAGCCGCAGCTTTATTTCGAAATAGACGACTTTGCCGGCCAAGGGAGAAAATCGGTTGATCCTGAAAAACTACTTCCGAAATAATTTGTGATTTGATAAACTATAAATAGTTTTTTCATTTTTAATGGAAAATTAATGTTATTTTTAATTAGCGCCGCCTTAGCGGACGGCGAAAGTTCGCAATCCAGCGGTTGGATGTCGTTTTTGCCAATGCTGGCTTTTATAGCCATATTGTACTTTTTGTTAATTCGTCCTCAGCAGAAAAAACAAAAGCAACATCAAGCGTTGGTTTCAGCAGTAAAAAAAGGCGATAAGGTCGTTACGAACAGCGGCATTATCGCAACGGTTTCTAAGATTGTAAACGATCAAGAAATCGTTCTTGAAATAGCCGACGGGGTTTACTGTAAGTTTGTTAAATCCGCAGTCTCCAACGTTCTCAATAAAGAGCAGCCGCTCTCCTCTTCGGACGCAAGCACGAAAGCAGACTCCGCAACGTCAAAGGAAAGTTCGGTTTCAAAGCCCGCTCAGTCTAAGAAGACTAAAAAAGCGACGTCTAAAAAGTAAGGATGTATGTTGGTTGTTTCTAAGTTTAAAGTCGCCTATACGGCAGCGATATGCTTGCTTGGCGCGTTGTTTGCTTTCCCATCGTTTGTTAATCAAAACGTTTTTGACAAACTTCCCTCTTTTCTACAGCACACGGTTAATCTAGGGCTGGAGCTTAGGGGCGGTTCTCACATACAGCTTGCCGTAGATTTAAGAACGGTTGAAAAAGAACGTCAAGAAAGCATTGTCGACGAGGCTAGGAAACAACTAAGAAAGCAAAATGTAAAATATAATAAAATCCACGTTCAACAAAAAGAAGACGGAGCGGTTATATCGATTTCGCTAAAGGATGCGAAGGACGCTCAAGCCGTCGTGAAAATTCTTTCTAAAATAGAGAAAGAATTGCAGATCGAAGTAAACGGAGGCGAAATAACCGCAGTTATCTCGCAGGCGTTTATGGACGAGCTTGCCAAAAGAGTCGTAGGCGAATCGATTGAAATAATTAGGCATAGGATAGACGAATCCGGCACGAAAGAGCCGACTATATTAAGGCAAGGGAAAGACAGAATAGTCGTTCAGCTTCCAGGGGTTGAGAATCCTGCGGAAGTAAAAAAGTTGCTTGGAAAAACCGCTCTTTTAACGTTTCACGCAGTAGACGAAGAAATGGAATCAATTCCAGCAAGAGACGGAGAGAAAGTAAATTTGCCGTCGAAACCTGGAGTCGTTTATCTGCCGGAAGATAGAAGCAGCGGCGTCGTGGTTTACGTCCCCGTGAAAAAACAATACGCTCTTACGGGCAAGTCGCTAGTGGACGCTCAAGTTTCCATGGATTCTCGAACGGGATTGCCTGGAGTGTCGATTAAATTTGATTCAATCGACGGGACAAGAAAAATAGCGGAATTGTCGGCGAAGTATCTTCATAAGCAATTTGCAATGGTGCTTGACGGCAAAGTTTTAAGCGCGCCTGTATTCCAAGCTGTGTTGAACGACGGCAATGCTCAAATAACCGGAAATTTCACAATGGAGGAAGCGACTCAATTAGCATTGTTACTACGAGCAGGCTCGCTTCCCGCTCCTTTAAACGTAGTCGAAGAGAGAAGCGTAGGCCCCAGTTTGGGAGCGGATTCAATCGCTTCGGGAAAGAACGCCACTATCTGCGCGTTTGTGTTGGTCGCTCTATTTATGATTGCCGCATATGGTAAATTCGGCGGATTCGCCGTCGCGTCTTTATTTACGAACATAATACTCCTCTTTGCTTGTTTGACGTTGCTTGGAGCCACGTTAACCTTGCCTGGCATAGCCGGAATAGCGCTTACTATCGGAATGGCGGTCGATTCAAACGTTCTTATATACGAAAGAATAAGGGAAGAAATTAGGCTTGGGATAAAAGCCGCGTTGGCGGTGTCTCAAGGGTATAAAATGGCGATGACTACGATTATCGATTCAAACCTAACAACGATTATCGGAGCGATTGTCCTATATGAATTTGGTTCGGGACCAATCAGAGGATTTGCAGTAACGTTGGCTCTCGGTTCCTTTATCTCCCTATTTACAACGTTCTCGCTGACTAAGTTAATTATCGCGCTTTGGATGAAAAGAAATGGAAATAAGGAGTTCGTCATATGATTAACATATCCATAATATTTCTCTTTTGGCGTCGCGCGATTATACCGATTTGTAATGCGTCGATTGTCAAGGTACGCTTCGCTTCGCTCGCTCTAAAGCCCTTGACAAGTCGCTTTATAAATCGGTCTCGTTTCTCTCGTTCCAAAAGAAAAATATTATCGGGGAGAGTTTCGTCTTTATCGCCAATATTCTGGGAAGGAGCGATTGTTTAAATGTTTCGTTTGCATTTAATCCCGTACGGGACAAAGTTCGATATAGTGGGGAAAAGCAAATATATGCTGGCATTGGCCGCTTCAATTGTAATTCTGTGTTTCTCATTTGTAGTGTTTAAAGGGATAAATTACAGCATCGATTTCAAGGGCGGATACATATTCGAACTCACTATGCCGAACGAGCCGGATATTCAATCTCTTCGCAAGGAATTAGGTTCTTTTGGGCTTGGGGAAGTTTCGATTCAGCAATTTGGGGCGAAAAGAGATATTATGGTTCGGCTTGGAAAATCGGGCGAAGGTAAGGAACAAGAAGTCGCGATTCAGAAAGTTAAAGACGTTCTAGGCGAGGGAGTCGTCTATAGGAAAATTGAAACCGTCGGGCCAAAGGTTGGAAGCGAACTTGTTTCCAACGCTATAAAAGCCGTCGCATTCGCTCTTATCGCAATGTTGTGCTATATAGCCGTCAGATTCGAGTGGCAGTTTGGAATATGCGCCGTCGCCGCTCTTTTGCACGATTGCGCTATTATTTTCGGAATGTTTTCAATTTTTCCAATGGAGTTTTCGGAGATTTCGATTACGGCGGTTTTGTTGACCGCAAGCTATTCGATAAACGACACGGTCGTCATATTCGACAGGATACGCGAAACTTTGAGAAAGTATAAAAGCATGGGAATAAAAGACGTAATTAATTTAAGCTTGAACGAGACTTTATCGAGAACGACGCTGACCGCGACGACTACTCTTCTCGCCGTGCTTGCTCTATATTTATTCGGAGGGAAAGTCATCGCTTCGTTCGCTTTGCCGATAATGGTCGGCATCGTAGTCGGTACGTTTTCTTCAATATTTGTCGCCTCTCCTTTGTTGATGTTTTTAAATCTCAAGAGAGACAAAGCTAGCGGCGATAATAAACCGAAAGCGGCGAATATAGGGTAAAATTAATTCGAAATTATAACGGGAAGTAGCGCAGCCTGGTTAGCGCACTATTCTGGGGGGATAGGGGTCGGCGGTTCAAATCCGCTCTTCCCGACCAAATAAATTTTTCTCCTCTGCTCGTTCCTTCATATAAGGTTATAAGATTCAATTTTAATTCGTAGAATTAATATTCTCGCTATTTTAAAAAGAAAATTAGTAAACGTAACCGTCTAATATTTCAAGAAAAACCAGAAGCAAAAGAAGTATAATAACATCAGACGGATAATTCATAATTTCAGAATGTTTATAAATAAAAAATTAATCCCAGGAGGCGAGTTATTAAATCAAGCCGTATCTCAAAACACAGCGGTTGGAGCGTTTAATTTCGCCAATATGGAGGTACTGCAAGGAATAGTTCTCGCCGCCAATGGAATAAAAACTTCGGTCATTTTACAAACGTCGACGTCCGCCGTTAAATACATGGGGTTCGGTTATTTAAAGTCAATAGTATCCGCCGCAGCCGAAGAATCCAATGTTCCGTTGGCTCTTCACTTAGACCACGGCCAAGACTTTGCCATTTGCAAAAGATGTATAGACGAAGGCTTTTCTTCCGTCATGATAGACGCCAGTTCCTCCAGCTTTAAAGAAAATGTGGAAAAAACAAAAGCCGTCGTAGACTACGCTAAAAAATTTGGAGTTTCCGTGGAAGCGGAGCTTGGAACCCTTGCGGGCGTCGAGGACGATGTTTCAATACCAGGAAATAAAGCGGTTTATACCGATCCCGACGAAGCCCTAAAATTTATAGAATTAACTGGAATAGACAGCCTAGCGGTCGCAATTGGAACAAGCCACGGCCCGAACAAGGGACGCGTCGGCAATCCTAAACTATCCATAGAAACTCTTAAAAAAATTAAGGAGAAAGTCGGGAGTTTTCCGCTTGTTTTACACGGCGCTTCGTCGGTTTATCCAGACGCGGTTGAAAAATGCAACGCATATGGAGCAAAATTAGAAAACGCGTTCGGAATAACCGACGTCGATATCCAAGAATCCGTAAAAAACGGGATTGCAAAAATTAACGTGGACACCGATTTAAGAATCGCTTTTTTGGGAACCCTGAGACAATCTTTAGAAGAAAACCAATCTTCAATCGATATAAGAAAACATCTAGGAGCCGCCAGAGATTCTGTTAAGGAAGCGGCGATTAGAAAAATAAAAACATTCTCAGGCTTCCATTCCGACACACAGTAAATATAGTCTGCGCAACAAGAAAAGCCGTCGCTAATTAGAATCAAGTTAAGAGCTAGAAACTCCTTATGGAAACTAAATTTTCCGCTTGCTTTTAGATATGTTACGTATGTCGCTCAAATAGCGACGCTATTATGCTCGCCTTAGTATAAGACAGCCGCGCATCTCGGCGCGATTAGCCCAAATAGCGCCCAACGCTGCCAGCGCTCTTAACAAATTCGAATACGGATACGCGAACGGTAAACCCAGTTATAAAAAGTATTGGAATCATCCCCTCGCACGCAGTAACGGTTTTATAAGCGCAATCTTATAAATAGATTACT
>JAISID010000087.1 GCA_031262205.1 Holosporales bacterium
GAAATGTTTCACGTGAAACATTTTATAATTTAGCGCCAAACTCGCATCGTTCTCAACGAGTTGTGAAGCTGGTTTTATATAAGCGAGAATTATCTACCTAAGATAGGATACAAAGATAATCATATAATTATTCGCCGTGTTTGTCTCTTACGACGTATTTAGGATTTGAATATATACTCCGCAGATCGCGAATCAAAGTTCGACAGGCGTTCTCTCTATCCTTTTGTGCCAGCCTGGCTTCGGTCGGCTCGGGCAGCGGAGCCGCTGGAGTTTTTGTAAACGAATTATTTTGTAATTTTCCAAAATCGTTAAAACCTCGTCGAGGCAATATCCGTATCGTAGGTTAAGAGATATGATTTTGTCAAAATTTTGAGAAACGGCGTTTTAGATCGTCTTTAAGGCGCAATCCTAGAATAGGACGATATCTTAGAGAACAACGCTAGGATAAACGTATAAAAACGAGTATTGAAACAGTCTGCGTATTTCTGAACGTAAATTCCGTAAGATTTTGTGAAACTACTTATATTAAAAGTATGATTGAAGGTATAAAAACAGCTAATCTTGTTAATGTAAATAAAAACATAATCCTTTCTTTGTTAAACAAATTCAGAGATAGTTTTGTTAAACTTAATGTTATTTTAAAGTTCGTCTTGTTAGTGGAGCATATGCCAAAATAATCGTTTTTGGTATGAAAAAACGAGACGATAAGGTTTAACATTCAAATTGTTAAAAATATATCTACCTCAGAGTTAATGTCTCGATGGAGTTTTTAAGAGATCGAGAGTATATTTAAGGGAATTACATACTTGACTAGCCGATATAACTGTAATTTATAATAAAGGTATATAAAAATTTGTAAACGATTTAGTCTAGTTGATTTTTTAAACAATATCCAAATTTTGAATCGTTAAGATTGGTAAACGGTACAAAACGTCCATATTGTATAAAGTATAAATGTTTCCATATATAAGAAACCAATACCTTATTGTCGTCGCAATTACCGTAAGCATTTTCAGTTAGAGTTAATACGATTCTAGAAGATAGTAAACTTCCTTTATAAAAGCTATATTCTTGTTAATCCTAAGAAAGGCATATCGTCTATTAAATTGAAAGAGTATACAACTATAGTTTCAAGAAGTTTATAAGTATGCTTAAAGTAATCTATTTATAAGATTGTATTTGTAAGACCATAACCGCGCGTTATAGGGGATGATCCCCATAAACAAAACTGTTTTGGCTAGCTTTGTATGTAATTCCCTTATTTAAAGTAATTTATTTATAAAAACCGTAATCATTACCGCCTGCTAAGGAATGATTCCCAGCATAACGACGTTAGCGCATTAGTCCGCGTTGCAAATCGCTTCTTCCTCAAATGCCGGTGTTAACAACAAGCAATTAGACTATAAGACATAAACCTCCCCCCAATAATATTTATCTTTTGGAACGGGAAAAACGAGACCGATTTATAAAGCATTCTTGTCAACGGCTATGATTATAAAGTAGAGCTATTATGGAAGAATTACGACGGCTTGCTCAATGAAGGAAGCTGTATTACAGAGTCAATCGCAGCGATGATGTTTTTGCAAATGGACGAGGCATGTAAATGGCATAGCAAAGACAAGGTTGGTAAAGTTCAAAGAGTTGTGCAAGGATAAGTTCTGTAAACAAGAAACCGTAATCATAGTCAAGACAATCTTTATTTGCCTTTATTAAGAGAGTTAAGGAGTAATCATGTCTAACTTGGAATTGTCCCTAATCCTTTAGTTTTCTTGGAGAAAAACGGACGGGACATACTTTCTTGAAATCGTTCCGTTTTGAATTTTGGTTTTGCAATCGTCCGAGAGAGTTTTAAATCCGTCGTTTGAAACTGCGTATTCTTTGAGCTTTTGCATGCTTTCCCCGCGACAAATCATTTCATTTATATCTTTCCCAATTTTCAAAATTTCACAAATAATCGTTCGTCCAGTCGCGGCGTTTTTCCTAACGAGTCTTTGAGAAATAATCGAGATAATGTTATCGGCTATCAACGAACTTGATATATTAAACTCTCTAAGGCGGGAAACGACGCCGAAACAATCGTTGGCGTGAATCGTTGTAAGCACCAAATGTCCCGTCATCGAAGCCCTAACCGCCATCTTGGCCGTTTCTTCATCCCTTATCTCTCCTATTAAAATTACGTCCGGGTCCTGGCGTAATATTGATCTCACTCCGTCCGCAAAATTAATAACTCCTCGAACTATCTCCGTTTGGCGAACGTTGGATATCTTGTATTCGACAGGGTCTTCAAGCGTCATTATATTCCGCGACTTTTTGTCCATGATTTCAATAAGCGAATAGATAGACGTTGTTTTTCCAGAGCCGGTCGGGCCGCAAAAAATAATCGTTCCGTTGGGATAAGCCGTTATGTTCTTGAGATACTTTGCTTGCTCTTCCGTAAATCCCAGGTTCTCTATCGAGATGAGTTCTTTATCTTTGCCCAATATTCTGATTACTATATTTTCGCCGTATAACGTTGGATGCGTCGATATTCTAAAATCAACGCTATCTTTTTGAAAATGTCCGGATTGAGGTCTTCTCGTCTCTGAGATATCGAGCTTTGCAAACGCTTTGAGCGATATCGACAACCGTTGAAATTCATCTATATGCAGCGTCTTATAATCCGTCAAAGTTCCGTCGATTCGAAACATAATTTTAAACGTTTTTTCGAACGGCGTTATATGAACGTCGGACGCGGATTTTTTCATAGCGTCTATTATAATTTTATTTATGGAATTAGTTTCAGATTGGTTAACCTCTTGAAATTTGCGTTTTATAATGCTTTTCGAAGCGACGTAATACAACGGCGCTAAGTCCTTAGTAGTTTCGCGCAAAGACAAAAGACGCGATACTTTGTCTTTCGTCTCCAGACTATTAGGCTCTGCAATAGCGACGCATACGCATTCTGAAGAAACGTCGAACGGAATAGCGAGGAAATCTTCAAGAGCGCGGTAGTCTATTTCATCGATTTTACGAAAGCATTTTAAATCCGTATAATCTAATTCAAAATATTCAGATTTTAACTTCGTTATTTCTTCTTCGTTAAAGTCTCCAATGCTTATGAGAAAATCGTAGACGTCCGAATCGGTCTCGTCGCTTTTCGCTTGAGCTATCTCGTATATATCGCGGTTAATAACGCCGCGTTCGTATAAGAAATCTAAAAACGACATACTGCTTCGACCGACTCGCTAAAATTTGTTTAAATCCATAACTCGACGCCCTAGAAATCTCATTTGCTACTCTCTATGCTCATCCTAATTAATAACGACAAAGCGCCGTTTAAAGGCGGCGGGTTATTCTTCTATAAAAAGAAGATATCTATATCAAGGATGAATCTCTTTATCTCGCGTCTTAAATGTACATTCAGTAAGCAAAACTACTAGAAACGCTTAATATCATGAGTCGTTATACCGATATTAGTTCTCCTATAAACAGTATGTCTAAATAAAGTTAAAAAACCGTAAAGTCATAAGCTCCTATATGTTACGCAGAAGAATCCCTTAGCCAGATGTTATTCCAAATACCTCTTCTCTTAACTCCTTGAACTATCTTCTCTAATACTCCCATTCTTGATCTTCACTAAGCGCTTTACGTCCATACTTAGTCTTTATATAAAGTTATGCCGTTTGTCTAGCGCTACTGTACTTTAGCCGCTATTAGTAGTTGGCTCTAACGCATTTCTTAATATGTTACATCCATTCCCTATACGCCTCGCACAGGCTATTCTTCATAAAACCCATTTATCATCCCCTGTTTAATTGGAAATTAACGACGGCTTGCGCAACCGTCGTTTATAGGGCTGTCGGGAGATAGTTCCGAAATTGTTTATTGGTTTCTAACATCATTACGCTCTCGTCCGATTTTAACGACCGTTACCTTACTATCGAAATCTGCTGTATTTCGATTCCCCTAGCGTTCGCGATTTCAAAACCTAAACGCACAAACGCTTCATCCGCATAATCTTCTTCCATACGGACTGAAGTTTTTTCTAATTCTGCGGAACCTTCTGCATTGTCGTCCGATTTGTTTGAGTCGTCGAGTTTATTGCCGTCTGTTTTTAAGTCGATTTTCTCTTCGGGTTTATTCTCGGTCTCATTGTCGGTTTCCTTCTTAATATCGGTTTTATCGGTCTCTTCTTTATTCTCTTCGTCAGCTTCTTTATCCTCTTTCTTAGTTTCGGTAATTTCCCCGTCGGCGTTTTTCTCTTTTGTTTCCCCGTCTTCTTCAGACTTTGCGGCTTCTTTATCCTCGGTTTTAGAGTCGTCTTCGGTTGATTCTTCTTCGTCTGCGGTTTCGCCGTCGGCTTCTTTACCCGACGTATAAATTAACTTTCCGAACGTCTCGTCTGGATTGTACGCTAAATTTAAAACTTCGGCTTCGTTTTCCGCCGTAAGATTCGTTTCGCCGCTATCCGTTCTATCTTTGTTTTCCGCTTGATGTTCCGCATAAGAAACGTCGTAATCCGTTAGTTGTAAAATACCGCCCTGAGCAAGCAATAACGCCAGTGTAATAAACATGGTTGACTCTTCTGAAAAAGGACTATATACAAAAAGTTTATGCTGAAAAAGTTAATAAATTGTTAAGTATGCATTCGGTTCCTATATTTAAAATAGGTCTTTTAATTTTCGTATAATATTGAGATGAAAACGATAGACATATTCGGCGAAAGCGTATAAAATACGCCATATAGGATTAAAATAAAATAATTATAGTATGAAAAGAAAGAATAAAATTAATATATACGCCTTCATAGGAATTATATATTTCGCAATTGGGGCAACGCTATCGGCGGTAAGAGGAACAGCAAGCAATGTTGCTCTCCCCCTTGCTTGCGAAGAAAGTGGAACTACGACTATAGCTTCTTTTGCAACAAGTCCCGACGTAAGGCGTATTAGAGACGCTGAAACTGAAAGGATAAGAAGGGAAGCGTTAGAGACAGCGGAAAGACTAGTAGAGATAACGAGAGAGATGGAGGAAAGGACAAGA
>JAISID010000007.1 GCA_031262205.1 Holosporales bacterium
AACGAATTAATCAGAATCGGAAATGAAAACGATTTGTTGAAAAGCGACTTAGAGAAATGGAACATATTTAGGGAAAAACGAAACATAACGTCTAGCACTTACGACGAAGATAAAGCTAAAGAAGTCATCGCGATCGTTCCTGATTTTTATGAAGAAGCCGCATATTTACTAAAAAGATTAAAATCAAAAAAGGACGATACGAACTTAATCGACATTCGCGACAAGCATTTGGAATACATAATCAAAACAATAAAGAAATACTTAAAAAGTCCAGTAGTTATTTATGCTTACGGTTCAAGAGCAAAAGGAAAGGCAAAGAAGTATTCCGATTTAGATTTAGCCGTAGACTGCGGGGGCAAAAACATACCCGACGACGCTCTTAATTCTATTAAAAGCGAATTAGAAGAAAGCCTGCTGCCGATTAGAGTCGACATTATAGACTTAAACAGCGTTTCTCCCGCGTTCTATAACGCGATAAAAAACGACCTAGTAAAAATTATCTCCTAGCAGCATTTTGAATGAATTGCCACATGGCGCAGTGGATTACACAAAAGTTTAAAACAATCCGTTTGTAAAACGCATTTAATGAGATCATTTTGAGCCTATTGATTCCCAGTCTTACAAGAAATTAAAAAGAGTAAGATTAAAGAAAATTCGTTTAACGATTGAGAGAAGCTCGAATAATAGCGTATCATTATAGATATGGCGTATAATAATTTTTCTTAAACAATGGTATTTTTAGAGCGAGTAGGAAGGACGTTTCTCACGTTTTTATCTTCAATTGGAAGCGCGACGTTATTTTTAGCAAAAAGCGTTCTTTCTGGAGTCGCGCCGCCTTATTACTGGAAACAAATAGGCAAGCAGGCTATTCAGATGGGATTTTTTTCGCTGCCCGTCGTCGGCATGACTGCTTTATTCACTGGAATGGCAATGACGCTTCAATGCTACAATGGATTTTCCAAGTTTACCGCTGAAAACGCGATTCCTTCAATTGTTATGATAGCGATGACAAGAGAGCTTGGCCCCGTCTTAACCGCCCTTATGGTCGCCGGAAGACTGGGAGCCTCTATGACAGCCGAAATCGGAACTATGAAAATCACGGAGCAGATAGACGCGTTAACGACTCTTTCCGTCAATTCTTATAAATATCTTGTGTTTCCGAGATTGTTAATCGGGCTTCTAGCTCTCCCTTTTTTGGTATTCATAGACGACGTAATCGGCTTGTTCGGAGGATATTTGGTGGGCGTATATTATTTAGATTTCAACGCCGCAAATTACATTCGCAATACTATCTCGGCTATATCTATCTGGGATATAGCGTCGGGGTTAATAAAAGGAGCGGTTTTTGGTTTTCTGATCTGTCTTATGGGTTGTTATCAAGGATACCTATCGAATCGAGGAGCGGAAGGGGTAGGCAAAGCTACTACTAAGTCCGTCGTTTCATCGTCAATTTTAATCTTGTTATTAGATTGCGTCTTAACGTTCGTTTTGTTCTAAAGAGGGGGTTATGGAATACGTTGTAGAAGTTGAAAACCTAAAGAAGTCATTCGGTAGAAATCACGTTTTACACGGAATCTCGTTAAAGATAAAAAGAGGAGAATCGTACGTCGTTATAGGCGGTTCGGGTTCTGGAAAATCCGTATTGACAAAATGTATTCTCGGTCTTATAAAACCAACATCTGGGATAGTCAAAATAAATGGGGAACGCATTGCTAAGTTGTCGCAAAAGGAAATGTTTAAAACATTGCTAAAATGCGGCGTTCTATATCAAGGAGGAGCTTTATTCGATAGTCTTAACGTCATAGACAATATCTCGTTCGGGCTTGTTTACGGATACGGAAAATCGATAAAAGAGGCGTATAAGATTGCGATTGAAAAACTTGAATTAGTTGATTTAAGCGAAAAAGTTGCGAAAATCTTCCCCTCCGAACTATCCGGCGGCATGCAGAAAAGAGTGGCTCTCGCAAGAGCTATCGCCACAAATCCAGACATTATTTTCTTCGACGAACCGACGACAGGCCTTGATCCAATAACAAGCGGAATAATTAGCGAGCTGATCGTAAAATGCATTAAAGAAATGAAAATGTCGGCGTTGTCAATAACGCACGACATAAACAGCTTGAAATGCATAAGCGATACGGTCGGGTTGCTTTACCAAGGAAATATAATCTGGGAAGGATCGAATCAAGAATTAACAACGACGGATAATCCCTATGTAAAACAGTTCATAAACGGCTCCACGACAGGGCCGTTTACCAATCGGGCGGCTCGCTAAAAACTAATATGAGTCGCGATTTTGATAAACTAAAAAGACCTAACGTTCCTTCAACTCGCGCGATTGAGCGCTTGTCTTCGATTCAAAACGCCGCTCGCCTAAATTACTCCGAATCTTTCGGCATGGAGTCGCTAGAGAAATTCTTGCCTCGGAATTGGGGAAATAACCTGCGGTACGCAAGAACCTATAATCATTCAAAAACTACGGCAAAAGCGGCAAAAACTATATCCTCTAGGATACGCGGTATGAACTCCGATCAAGCGTATGTTTACGGATTAATGCACGACGTGGGGAAATTCTATCTAACGCCGCAAGATTCGTATAAACACCCAAGACTCGGCTACGAACTCTTGAAAGAGAATTATTACGACATAGCTGAAATTTGCATATCTCACGCGTTTCCGGATTTCAATTCGCTCGATTATATATTAAGTTATTGTCGCAACGACAAAACAGAAGCAAACAAAGTATTCGAAACATTAAAAACAGTCGTAAGAAACGATTATATCGATCTCATTCAACTTTGCGATAAATTATCTGGATTGGACGGTTACACAACGATCGAATCGAAGTTTAAATGGTATGTGGAAACGCGAGGCGTCAAGTTGAACGACGTTTCAAGAAATTATCTAAAAAATTTGCAAGCTATCAAAGCAAAGTTCGACGATTTGTCGGGAAAGGAAGTATACGCTCTCCTCGGCTTAACTTGAATCAACGCAACAACGGAGAATCGCTTGCGAATGTAATTCTTCTCCCTAATGCATCGGTTGTTTTTCTTCACGCGCGGGTATTGCCGCTGGAATAGGCGATGTAGATTTTGTGGGTTGCGGAGCGACAAACCCAGGCTCCGCTTCTGCAATAATATATCTTAATACCAATAACATGTCTCTTTCTGCGCCAGTACCCGCCTCCTTTCGCTTAAAACTCGAAGAATGCCTGTAGATTTCCAATCTCTTTAACGTCCTATGCTCAATTCTTGATCGTATTTCTTGCGTACGACTGTTGTTTGCAAGGGGGGCGAGGAATGGGTTTTTTAGTCTTGCCGCGATATTTCTATTGAGATATGCTTATAAAATTGGCTTCGCCGATTCAAAACTAAGTTTTTATAAATGAATTTGAAGATAGAACATTTTAAGGAAATAGGCAGTACGAGCGACTATGCTCTAAACCTCGTCTCGTCCACGGCGTTACGTTCGGATTACGCCATACTTGCCGATATACAAACCGCTGGTCGCGGAAGGCTCGGCAATAGAATTTGGGTGTCCGTAGACGGGAATTTCCATTGTACGTACATTGTAAACATTCGCGATTTAAGCATTTCAAAATCCCAGGTAGTTTCCTTAAACTTTTCCGTAGTAAATGCAATGCGTCAATTTCTGTGCGATATAATAGGAACCGATGGAATCGATATAAAACTTCCAAACGACATATTAATTAAAGGGCGAAAAATTGCTGGAGCTTTGACTGAAGTTTCCTATCCATACGCCGCTATTGGAATCGGAATGAACTTAACAAAATCGCCTATTGAAAATTCAACCGATATACTGAGCGAGTCCAAGATATCTATAAAACCAATGGATATCGTGGAAAATCTTTACCGCTTGTTATTGCGTAACATTAATTTGCTTAAGACCTCCAATAACAACGACGACAGCGATAAATAGTGCTGCGAACCATTCCTTGGAATCCTGTAAAACGGCAATTTGTACGAAAAACGCGACTGAAAAGAATGAAACCCGTCGCTAGTTGGAATCGCGAGATGTCGGCCTATGATTCCTAATAGAAATATTAAGGAAGTCTTTAAAGTGTTTTATAAGTCGTTTATAAAATTCTTGTAGATTATTGTTAAACCTTAATTTAACGCCGCCGCTTGCCAGAGGATAATCCATAATCTGATTACACAATATATCAATCCCGCATGGCACAGAATCCAGGATACTGGCGTTAATAACAAACAATAGGACATTTAAGACAAACCGCCCCCTAAATAATATTTATCTTTTGGAACGAGGATATTTCGACCGATTTATAAAGCGACTTGTCAAGGGCGTGAGAGTGAACGAAGAGAAGCGTCCCTTGACAAGCTGCGCTTTCAATAAATCGGTATAATCGCGCGATGCCAAAAGAAAATATTATAGCCGCGTTCCCTCACTTTCAACTATATCCCTCATATATAACCGTCGCAGGAATATTAGGGATCGATTCCCATTTAGAATTAGCTGTTGCAAATGAAATTCTCAAAACGGTTAAAATAAGAAATGGATTTAGATGTCGGACGAGACGGCGTACGACTCCTAGTTATAAAATCAAACTCCGCATACCATATGGAAAAGCGAACATTGAAAAACGTTTTTGGTAATCATGCATCGTTTATAAAATTTTCACGCTGCCTTTTGGAAAATCATAAAGGAACCTCGAAGGAGCGACGTATTGAGCGAAGTCGTGATTTCCGTACATATTTCTCTTGTTGCATAGAGTAATGTACGCTTCTTTTTTAGCCCTTGTTATCGCGACGTAACAAAGGCGGCGTTCTTCTTCGATTCCAACTTCTCCTTTCTCGGAAATTGATTTTGGATGGGGTATAATATTTTCTTCAAACCCTGGAATAAACACGGTATGGTATTCAAGTCCCTTGGCGGCGTGGATAGTCGATATTGTGACTTTATCTTGAACGGCGGAACTGGAATTATCTAAAACAAGGTTTATATATTCCAAGAAC
The DNA here is from genome assembly GCA_031262205.1 of Holosporales bacterium. GTDB lineage: Bacteria > Pseudomonadota > Alphaproteobacteria > RUG11792 > RUG11792 > JAISID01. The sequence continues at coordinate 4,995 of JAISID010000007.1, forward strand.
GAATAAACGTCGTCAAACTCGCGCAACGCGTTCACAAGCTCGTCTAAAATCTCGAGGCGAGCCGTATTTTCAATTGTCTTCTTATCCTGAAGAGCTTGAATATATCCCGACTCGGCGAGTATCTTTTTCATTAAGTCCGAAGGCGACAGGAAATCTATTTCCGAGTGCCATTCGTCTATTTTTCTTAACAGCTCGTTAAGTTTTGAATTAGCAATTCTCGAAGCGGCGGCAGATATTGAAATATTTTCATTTCTTGCAGCTTCGAAAAGTTTGCCGATCGTAGCCGCTCCTATTCCTCTTTTCGGAAAATTTACGATTCTCTCGAACGCTATGCCGTCGTCTTTGTTTACGTCTAATTTTAGATAGGCGATAGCGTCTTTGACCTCTTTGCGTTCGTAAAACCTAATTCCGCCTATCACCGCATACGGAATCCCATTCATAAGGAATCTTTCTTCAAATGCTCGAGTTTGAAACGCGGCTCTAACCAAAATCGTCATGTCGTTAAAAGCTATCCCCGCGCTCCTTTTATTTTCAATCAAAGCCGCTGTAAACTTAGCCTCGGAAACGGGATCATGCAAAGCCTTTACGATTATTGGAAGACCGGCCTCTCCATCCGTCCAGAAATCTTTTTTCATCCTCATAGAGTTGTTTGCAATTAATCCGCTTGCGGCGTTTATAATATTTTTTGTCGATCTATAATTTTGCCCAAGTCTGATTACGACGGGATTTTTAAAATCGTGATCGAACCTTAAAATATTGCCGACGTCCGCTCCTCGCCAGCTATATATAGATTGATCGTCGTCTCCGACGCAGCAGATGTTCCCATGTTTTTTTGAAAGCAACGTAAGCCATATATATTGAGCGACGTTCGTATCTTGATATTCGTCGACCATAATATATTTAAACTTATCTTGATAGCTCGCTAAGACAGTCTCGTTGTATTTGAATATATCCACCGAGATTTTTAGGATATCTCCGAAATCGATTACGTCGAAAGCCTCTAAAGTATCCTGATAAGGTCTAAACACCTTACTTGCCGCTTCTTCCACGCTAAACCTTAAAACGGTTTTTCTAACTTCCTCGGGGCATTGACATCGGTCTTTCCAGCGGTTTATATAAAACGCCATTTGTTTGGGAGTATACTTTTTATCGTCCATCCCAAGCTCTTTAATAATCTTCTTAATTAGTCTCAATTGATCGTCGGCGTCTATTATCGAAAAATTGGCCGTTCTGCGGAATTTATCGTGAAACGGACGAATCATTCGAAGAGCAAGAGAGTGAAAAGTTCCTATCCAAAGCGACTCTTTATTTAAGAAAACACAGTCGCTTTGCTCTAGAAGAGAGAGCGCCCGTTCCTTCATTTCTTTAGCGGCTTTGTTGGTAAAAGTTACGGCGAGAATTTCGTTTATCGAGCAGAGACCTTTCGATACAATGTAGGCTACTCTGGAAGTCAAAACCCTAGTCTTCCCCGTTCCCGCGCCCGCGATAACAAGAACGGCTCCTTCGGTTGTTTCAACGGCTTCTTTTTGTTCTTTATTTAAGCTCGATAAATCAAACAATATTAGATGAAAATATGCTTGGAAGATTTTCTTACTATATCACAAAAACGCAAAAACTTATAGAGCGAAACGCCGCAGCTTATTATAATGCTTCAAACGCATAAATATGCCCTTTTGCATTTAATCATAAAGAGCATACTTGAGAATGACTTAGATTGTATCAATCGCTTTTAGCTTAATATGATGTTCTTCTTCAGAACCGCCAAATGCTAGGCTATGAATAGTCTTATAAATTACGTACGAATTATTAGTTAAAAATAGCGATAATTTACAAGCGCCTTGGCGGAGAGAGGGGGATTCGAACCCCCGATATGTTATTAACATATACTCGCTTTCCAAGCGAGCGCCTTCAGCCGCTCGGCCATCTCTCCTTATTAAACTAAGATATCACGGCCTTGATTTATATTCAATTAGTTCCAATTTCTAACTCTCCACTAATTCCGAACATTCTTAACAAAGCGTCTAACAACGGGATTTATGGATTGGATGGCAATTTTGGAATAACCGCCTAAGTTCGCGTAGAATTTCTTAACGTTAAATTTCGCCGACGCCCGCCAGATCAAATCAAACGCGGAGCGCGTGAAAATAAATTTGTGGAATTTTTCTGAAAATCAAGTAGTCTTAAAGTTTGATTAGCGTTTATGTCAAAATGCAATTTTAAACATGCTGAAAGGAATAGTAATAGTAGAATCGCCGGCAAAGGCGAAAACTTTAAGGACTTATCTGGGGAAAGATTATAAGGTAATCGCCAGTTATGGACACATAAGAGACCTTGTGTCTAAAAACGGCTCCGTCGACACAAACAATCATTATAAGATGCTGTGGGAATTTAACGAGCGTGGGAAAAAGCAAATTAAAGAGATATCGGATTCGCTTAAGTTATCTGACAACTTGTTCCTAGCCACCGACCCAGATCGCGAAGGAGAAGCTATTTCTTGGCACATTTTAGAGACTCTTAAAGCAAAGAAACTTCTGGCTAATAAGAACGTAAAACGAGTTGTGTTTCACGAGATAACGAAGTCCGCAGTAGAGCGGGCTTTCCAAACTCCTAAAAACCTCGACCAAAATCTAGTCGACGCGTATCTTGCAAGAAGAGCGTTAGATTATTTGGTTGGATTTTCACTATCTCCCGTGCTTTGGAGAAAAATGCCTGGCGCTAAATCCGCAGGTAGAGTTCAGTCGGTGGCATTAAGGTTAATCGTCGAAAGAGAACTCGAAATTCAAAGGTTTAAATCCGAAGAGTATTGGAGTATTCACGCCGACTTCGACGCTTCTAACGGAACCTTTACGTCAAGTTTAGTCCAGTTCGACAATGCTAAACTTGAGAAACTGGATATCAAAAACGAAACGCAAGCGAACGATATTATCGCTCAACTCGAAAAAAAGCAATATTTTGTAGATACGATTGAAAAAAAGACCGTTAAGAGAAATCCTTACGCTCCGTTTACAACTTCGACTCTTCAACAAGAAGCCGTGAGAAAACTTGGATTTAGCGCTAAGAAGGCGATGCAAATTGCTCAAAAACTCTACGAAGGCGTTTCGATAGACGGAACGATGACGGGACTTATAACGTATATGAGAACGGATAGCACGGCTCTTTCAACCGAAGCGATAAACGGTTCTAGATCGTTTATTCAAAAGACCTACGGGGATAAATACCTTCCAAAGTCTCCTAAAATTTATAAGACTAAAACCAAGAATGCTCAAGAGGCTCACGAAGCGATTAGACCTACTTCATTCTTAAGGCCGCCCGATGCGATAACGCAATTTATATCCAACGACGAACTGAAACTTTACGAACTGATTTGGAAGAGAACTGTAGCTTCTCAAATGGAAAACGCTTTGATAGATCAGGTGTCGGTCAATATACCTTCAAAAGACAAAACTGCTTTATTCAAGGCGAGCGGATCGACTATTTTATTCGATGGATTCTTAAAACTATATGTCGAGTCGACAGACGATAATTCGGAAGACGCCGATAAAAAAGTTAAGAAACTTCCGATATTAAAAGAAGGCGAAGACTTAGAGCTAAAGAGCGTTATAGGCAGCCAGCATTTTACTCAACCTCCGCCAAGGTTCAACGAGGCGAGTCTAGTGAAAAAGCTGGAAGAACTCGGGATTGGCAGACCGTCCACCTATGCGACGATCATCAATGTTCTTCAAGAAAGAAAATACGCGACGCTTCAGAAAAGGACTTTCATTCCCGAAAGCATTGGTTTTCTAGTTACGTCGTTCCTCCGAAACTTTTTTTCAAAATACGTTCAGTATGGATTTACGGCAAACCTTGAGGAGGAGCTGGACGACATATCTAACGGTAGGCTTATTTGGGATAAAGTTCTCGATAAGTTTTGGGAAGAATTTACTAAATATATTTCGAAAGCTAACGAATTGACGATAACGGACGTGATTAATTCGGTTGAAAAAGACATAAACGATTACTTATTTAAGGACGTTGAAAACGAGAGAATTTGCCCGCTATGCAAGACTGGGCGGATTAATCTCAAACTTGGAAGATTCGGGGCGTTTCTAGGATGTTCTAATTATCCAGACTGTAAGTTTACTAAAAAGCTAGGCGAGAGCAATTCTGAGAATATGGCAAATGAGACGCCTGATCGCCCGGCTAAAGTTGAGATTGGCAAAGACGTCAATAACAATAATGATTCCGTATTTCTGAAAAAGGGACCTTTCGGATATTACTTCGAATGGGAAAACACAAAAGACAGCTCGGGTAAAAAACCAAAAAGACAGGCTATTCCTAAGTTTGTTAATAATCCGTCCGAGCTAACGATAGACGACGCGATAACGTTAAGCAGTCTGCCAAAGGTTCTAGGCGAGCATCCTAAAAGCAAAAAGGAAATTCAACTGGCGCTTGGGAAGTTCGGGCCGTATTTAAAGATGGGAGATAAGTCGTTTAGGCTTGAAAAAGATATGAATTTCTTAAAGACCACATTAGAAGACGCATTAAAGATAATAAACGAAAAGTCGTAAACCTTTTATGCGCTTGCCAAAAGCCTAGTCTTATTTTACCTACCATGTAAAACGATAGTTTTTAGCATTAATGGAATAATTGAATACTTTTTGATTAAGAATAGACGCATTAACTGCTAGTATAGTTAATATCAAAAAACTTGCAAAATAAAAAAGGGGGAATATATAGCTAAAAGAATGGGGAGTAATTTAATAAGGAAGAAAGAAAAATGGAAAATAGCGATTACTTGCTGTATCGCTTTTTCTACAAGGCGAACATGCCTTCGTAGAAACAGAAGAAACGTTAGTAAAGAATTAGAGAAGTAAATCCTGGTCTTATTATTCCAGAGCTTAGTAAAGAAATAGATCGAGTTCAACTATACGTATTAATTTAGACTAAAGGTTTTACTCTGTAACAACCTATAAATGACATGATCTGGACTGCATAAAGAGAGGTTCTTACTCTTATAACCTCTCTTAGATATTTTTCTCTTTCTTTTGCAACATACGCTTACGTAAAAATAAAAGGCTTAGTTGCTAATCAAAACTCCGCAGCGGTTAGTTTTACATAAGCGCAAAACTGAGAAGTATTATAATGTAATTTTAAGTTAGGTTTTTAGGGAAGCAAGAGCAATGCAGAAATTTGAACCGCCGCGATTTATTGAGATAAGAGGAGCGAGAGTTAACAATCTTAAAAATATCGACGTAGATATCCCGCTGGGAAAAATCATCGGCATTTGCGGAGTATCTGGATCTGGGAAAAGTTCTTTGGCTTTAGGAGTATTGTATTCGGAGGGATTTCGAAAATACTTAAGCGCTCTGTCGGCTTATTCTAAAAGAAGAATTGCTCAGCCGAAAAAAGCTAAAATAGACTCAATTCGTTATTTGCCTTCTACAATCGCGTTACGGCAACGCCCGGCGATTCCTAGCATACGAAGTACTGTCGGCACTATGACGGAGACGTTGAACGTAGTTCGCTTAATGTTTTCAAGGTTGGGAAGTCATCCCTGTCCGAACGGACACCTCGTTAGTCCGTCGCTTGAAAGTTTCAGAACGCTGGAGCTTGTTTGTCCTCAATGCGGCGCTCGTTTTGAATTTCCAAGCGCGGAATCGTTCTCCTTTAACTCCGGCGGAGCCTGTGAAAAGTGCGGAGGACTCGGCGTGATTCGAGTAATAAACCCAAAGAAGCTAGTTCCCGACGAAACCTTGACTGTGGAGCAGGGGGCGATTTCTCCATGGCGTATGATGGGGCGAACGCTGAGTCCTTTGGTCGCTAAAGAACTCGGCGTCCGTATTAACGTTCCATACAAAGATTTAACCGAAAAAGAAAAACATATTTTGTTGCATGGCGAGGAGGGGATTCATCAGGTAATATATACTAACGAAAGAGGCAAGGCTATTCCGCTAAACGTAAACTACGAGAACGCTTATCTTGCTGTGATCAACAGCTCGAAAAGCTCAAGCGAGACGACCTTGTCAAAAGTCGAGAGATACTACGATTTAGAAATCTGTCCGGAATGCAAGGGGACTAGGATAAATTCCCATACTTTGGCCAGCAGGTTGGCTGGATACAACATAAGCGAAGCATCGGCGTTCTCTATAAAGGAGCTTTACGGATTTGCGGAAAAGGCGTCTCAAAATAAAATTCCCGGGCTTGAGAAAATCACAGAAGAGCTAATCGGCGAACTTCGCGTGAAATTGGATATTCTAAATCTTCTGGGAGTATCGTATTTGACCTTAGATCGGCTTGGAAATTCTCTCTCGAACGGCGAGCTTCAACGTATTCAGTTGGCGAAAATCATTCAAAACGATACGACTGGCGTTTTGTATGTTTTCGA
>JAISID010000043.1 GCA_031262205.1 Holosporales bacterium
CTTAACCCGTCTCCTTTAGGTAAATAAATATCCAGGAATATCAAATCTGGTTTAGGAAAATCTCCGCATAAAGTTTTATAACGTAAAACATCCATAGTTTGGGAAGCGTCGTGAACGCATAATATATTTAGATTTTTAAATCCGCTTAAGGCCTTCCTTGCCACCGCCTCGTCTCCTGGATTATCTTCAATCATTAACAAATTTATAACTTTGTTTTTTTGATTGTTTTGAAAAGCGCTACGTTTTTGGGTTGTTTCTCCGTTGTGATGGTTGTATAAGCTATGTTTATAAAATCCTACTTACAAGAGCGATCTGTACGTCAGGGGATAATTCCCATTTTCTATTTAAACCTGCAACGGACAGTTCAAATTAACGAGCTGTCCGTTTTGAATATCGAATTACTTCGCCTCAGGTTCTTTTTCCTCTTTCTTTTCGGAATCTTCCGTCTTTGCAGAGTCTTCTTTTTCATCCTTTGCAGGCGCTGCTGCTTCAGCTTCGGCTTTTGGAGTCTCTCCATCGTTTAAGTTAGCGGTTGCTTCCTTCATCTCTTTAGTCCCGCCTTCTTTTTTGGCCTTCTTAGCCTTCTTCTTTGCTGCGGGCTTCTTTGTTTCTTTTTTAACTTCGGCGTTGCCTTCCGCTGCTTTTTCTCCAGTTTCCGTAGCTTCCGATGCGGCGGTCTCTTCGCCCTTCTTCTCGGCTTCGACAGTCTCTTCGGCTTTTGCAGCTTCGTCTGCTTTCGCAGACTCGTCTACCGCAGGAGCCGCAACTGGAACTGGCATTTCCGCTTCCGGCGTGGAAGCGCCTTCCGTGCTGGCATACGACGATACGTTTAATGCCGTTAGCAACGAAAGAGCTACGGATAACATACTAATCTTTTTCATTTTTCTCTCCAAAAAATCTCAATTTCCAAGCTGTAATATTACAGCGCTCTCTTCTTTTATTATATCAAACTATAGAAAGATAATATGAAACTTTTTCTAAATTTTATCAATACGGCGAACGATGTTGTAAAATTATCATATCTTCAAGATATCCTATCGCTATTCTTTATATTCAACCTTGATTCGAGCGGAGTTAAAGTCTATATTGCTAACTATCTCATACGCGATAGTCTCGGCGTCTTGAGCCATTTCATTTATCGAATAGTTCGAATCCAATAAAAATGCGTCGCTTCCTACAGTCGTAATATCTGCGGGAATATTTGTAACGTCGCATACAAGTACGTCCATTGAGATTCTCCCCAATATTTTTGCTTTGTAAACGTTTCCGTTTTTATCGTAAAACAAAATGTTTCCTTTATTAGAAAGCCTGCGGCTTATCCCTTCGGCGTACCCCATCGATATAGCGGCGATTTGAGTATTCCCCGTCGCGGTATAAGTCGCGTCGTATCCAATATGCGCGTCTTTCTTTACCTCGTATCTTTGCAATACTTTTGCCTGCAAAGAAACGACGTTTTGAGGGATTACATTCCCCGTCTTAATGCCGTACAAAAAAGCTCCGATTCTAACAAGATCGTATGCAAACTCGTCGCCCAAAACAGCTATTTCGCTAGCGGCTATCGCCGCTTTAACATCGACAACTTTCCTTGCTTTTAAAAGAACTTCGTCAAAAGCGGCTTTTTGAACATAGTCAAAATGAGACTTATTGCTGCATGCTAAATGAGAAATAATATATTTAATTTTTGAATCTTTCAATCGAGGCAGAACCTCGTTTATTTCCGAAAGACGAAGACCAATCCGAGTAAAGCCCGTATCGATATGCAAAACAAAAGGCAAATCGGTTTCGCGGATATCGTTAAACTCATTAAGAGAGTTAACAACGGGAATAATATTGCCGTTTTTTATCTCTTCTAAATCAGAGGAGCAGAAACCTTGAAAGTAATAAATATTAACATCCGAAGGTAAGACGTCTCTTATATCGACGGCCTCTTTTAAATAAGCCGTCCAAAAATCGCGACAACCAGCTTCGTAAAGAGCCGCTGAAACCTTCTTCGCTCCCAGACCGTAGGCATTATTTTTCACAACGGCCGACGCGACGACATCGCGGCCTACTATTTCAGCCATCCTTTTATAATTATTCTTTACGGCTGATAAATCTATAGTCGCCTTAGCGAACGTTTTGTAAATGAAAATACGTTCTTTTTAAGGAAAAACTTTTTACAAATATAACAAAAATATTGTTCGTTCTACAAACTTTTTGGGAATCGTTCCGTCTCTTAAGCGACGGTTTATATATGTTTAGAGAATTATTCCTAACATGCGGTAGACAAATCAAAATTCATATAAACAAAGTATATTGCTAGAACTTCAAGGAGTTTATAAGTACGTTTAAAATAATCTATTCATAAGATTGTACTTATAAAATCATTGCATGTTAAGGATGATTCACTACGTTTATATATACAAAAACGCAATTGAGAAGGGGAAGGAAGGCCGCGCTATTTAGGATCGTATATGTCTTCGTAATATGCGTATTGTTTTTCGCCAACGCTTAAAATTTTATTTTACATTTTTAACTTCTAATGGAAGAATATTATTAATTGGGGGACGTTTTTACGAGTTTTTGAATAATGTTTCGGTTACTTTTTTCAATTGTATTTTTCTGCTGCGCGAATTTACTTGCCGCAATGCAACAACCCTCTCAACCGCCTTTAGAACGACCTTTAGTAATCAAATCTAGAACGATTCAAACAAGCGACGTCGGTTTAATCGCAAGAGAAATACGAGGTTTAGATTCAAGAACAACCATTGTTTTTGTCGATTGCGACGCCGTTGTATTCGAGCACCTTATTGACGGAGCGCTGCCTGAAAGATTTCTTCACAGTTTGAGTTCGGAACTCGCAGGGGAACAAATTCCAGAGGGAAAACGAGTTAATGCTATCGCGGAATTTCTAAAAGCTCCTAAACGCCAAGTTTGCCCCGAACTGAATAGACTCTTAAAAGAATTGCGAGACGCTGGAGCGGTAATCATATTTTTAACAAGTTGTCCTGCGGGAAGATTTGGGCAAATACAATCGATAGCGGAATTAAGAAAAGAAGATTTAACAAGTTGCGGTATTCCGCCTCAAGATTGGGGAGGTATAACAATACTATTCAACGAACTGGAAGAGACGCCGCGACCGTCGGTAGTTCAAACGGACGATACCGCTTCTGTTTTCAAAAACGGGATTTGCTTCAATATAATTTCATCAAAAGGTAAAGTAATGACGGCCTTTCTGAATCGTCTTAGAGAAGATTCGACGTTTGAACGTTTACTTGGAGCTGCTCCGTCAAATCCATTTGCCATAAACCTAAGCGGCGTTAGGTCTCTATTAAGGGGCGGTAGGCAAAGCGAATTAACGACGTTTTTTATCGACGACTCTCCAGGAAATATTGAAAACGTTGCAGCGGCGTGTCAAGAGTATGGCGTCAACTATTTAGGAATACAATTTACCGCTCAAATGGAAGCATACCGACGTATTATTATGACTAAAGAAATTGCCGCTCAATTTCTTTTTGTCGCTCAAGCGCATCTGCCCGAAGAATTGATATGGGGAGACACATCGGGAGAGCAACTGAGAATTTTAATAGAAAAAGGAATATTTCAATCTCCTCGCGACGTACGGTTCCGCCAGATGCTTTGCAGTCCTCGGTTGCTGTACGCTTCTCTGTTTGTATAACAAGCTGCGTCTCTTAAAACAATCCGCCAGCTTTTTGACTATTAGCGGCGATTTTAGTTCTTTTTGGTTTTGATATACGCGATGTTGCCGTCAATCCGTCGCTTACTGAGAGTCGCCGGGGAAGCTCTCAATCTTTTTTTTGTGGCGTTCGCATCTAAATAAGATAAAATACGTTTATAAAAATGTCCTTAAAAATAAAAGAGGTTTCTTATGGAAGTTGTATTTGGCGAATCGTTAAGTCTGGAATCTTCTAAATCCGTAATCGTTATAGCGGCGACCGCTGAAAACGGAGCTAAATTTGTCGAAGATAAATTGAAGGAGCTATTTGGAACAACAATTCCAGACGATATAAAAGACTTCCTTAAGGATTTGGACTACAAAAAAATTGAAAGTTTTAGCATAGTAGCGAAAGGCTCTATGAAGGAAATCATAATCGTGGGAGCCGGGAAGAAAGAGTCTATTACAAGAGCAGGCGTGGAAAAACTAGGAGGATATATTTTTGACAACATAAAATCAAAAGAAGCTGATATAAGCGTTTTTAACAATATTGAAAACAACGTTAAATTTAAAACCGCCGCAGCGTATTTAGCCTCGGGGATAAGCCTTAAATCATGGACTTTCGAAAAATATAAGACTAAAAAGAATCCTCAAAAGATTAAGAGCATAAAATGCCAAACCCAATATGTTAAGGAAAACGAGGAAGAATACAAGGCTCTTAAGGCAATAAACGAAGGAGTGTTTTTAGTAAGAGAAATGGCGACCGAACCGTCTAACTTTATGACTCCAGATCAAATGCGCGAAGAGGCGAAAGCGTTGAAACAACTTGGCGTGAAAGTTACGGTTCTTGATAAAAAGGACATGGAGAAGTTGGGGATGAATGCTTTGCTTGGAGTAGGCAATGGCAGCGACAAGCCGTCATATCTAATCGCTATGGAATATAAAACCGATAATGCCAAGGAGAAAATAGCTCTTGTCGGCAAGGGGCTTACTTTCGACTCTGGGGGCATATGTTTAAAGCCCGCTCATAGAATGTCTGAAATGAAAGAAGACATGACGGGAGCGGCAGTGGTTATCGGAACTATCAAAGCAATCGCGACGCAAAAGCTGAAGGCAAACATAGTGGGAGTAATCGGCGTCGTTGAAAACATGATTTCAGGAAGCGCGCAAAAGCCGGGGGACGTCGTGGTTTCTATGTCGAAGAAAACGATAGAAATTGACAATACGGACGCGGAAGGTCGTCTCGTTTTAGCAGATGCTCTGTGGTACGCTAAAGAAAAATACGAGCCGAAGGTTATAATCGACTTCGCCACCCTAACAGGGGCGATTGAAATAGCCCTGGGGCATGAGTTTGCAGGACTATTTTCAAACTCGGACGAGCTTTGCGAAAAACTTATAAAGTCGGCGGATTTCGTCGGAGAAAAACTTTGGAAGTTCCCTCTCCATCCATCTTATGAGGACGATATAAAGTCCGACATAGCGGATATAAGAAACACGGAACGCGTAAGAGGAGCGGGAAGCATAACCGCCGCGTTGTTTTTGAAACATTTCGTCGATAAGAATGCTAAGTGGGCGCACATAGATATCGCCGCAGTTGCAAGCGATCCTAGAAACAGAGCGTTGTCTCAAAAAGGAGCGACGGGATTCGGCGTTCGCTTAATGAACGATTTCATAAAGAAATATTATAACTAGCAAATCCCTTGAGACAATAAGCCTTAGCTTAACCCGCGATTAGTTCGTTCCAAGACAAATCGCGGGTTTAAACTTACGGCTAGCAGATTGTTTTAATTCATAGGCGTTAAAGAGATATGTCGCCGTCTTCTTAAAAAACGGTATAAAACTTCTTAAAGGAATCATCTGCCGACGCGTAGTAGATGGTATATCTTTTTAAGATCGTTACTATGCGTCGCTAGAACCCAGGATACCGACGTTAACGAGGAGAAACGGACTATATGACTGGAAACCCTTCTAGATAATATTTCTCTATTAAAACGAGAAGAACTAATTTCCTTCTAACTCAGTTATTTAACGTTAAGGCATTATTCTCTATTTATTGCAAGAACTCTTAATGAGCTAACTATTATATATTAAGGAATATTTCTAGAGTAAGCGTTGTTAAAGGGAAAAACTACTAAGCTATAAGAGAAGTAGAATATAGTTAAAGAGGTTCTTACCTGATAAGAACCTCTCTTTATACAATAAGGATAGTATCATTTAATCCATTTATATATCCCTAATAAGTCTGTCTATTGTAGAACTAATCTGCGGGAAAAAGATAAGGCCTTTTGGCTCGTATTGCATTCAACGCCCCCTCTGCGTTTCTTTTTACGTTGGTGTCTTGGTCTTGTAGAAGAGGCTCTAGAGCGTCTCTAAGCCCGGCGGTAGCAAGAGCAGGCTTTGCGTTTACAACATATCTTAACGCCACGGCTGCGTTAAATCTTATTCCGTCATCTTGGTCTTGTAGAAGAGGCTCTAGAGCGTCTCTAAGCCCGGCGGTAGCAAGAGCAGGCTTTGCGTTTACAACATATCCTAACGCTATGGCTGCGTTAAATCTTATGCCGACATCTTGCTCTCGTTGTAGAAGCCGCGTTAGAGCGTCTCTAAGCTCGGCGGTAGCAAGCTCAGGATGTGCTTGTACACATTCTATTAGCCTATCAACTACGCTTTTTCTCACAGATACCTTTGGGTATTGTATAAACAACCTCAATAGAGCGTCTCTAAACATAGCAAGATCAGACTTTTCACGAATTTGTCTTGCTAATGTCGCTCTTTGCTTAGAAGATCGTCTTACCTCCCCTAAAGTTGTTATTCTTTGAGAATCTCCCATTGACGGCATAGGTCTCTCTCCTTCTCCCGCTGCGGCTACTCCGTTTGCTATAACAAACGCTAACGCTCCGGCTATTCCTACCGTTATCTTGTTCATCTTATCTATATCCTTTAATGCTAAACCTTACCTTATCGTATCATAATATTCTATGTATATACTATGTTAGTTTTATTATTTATATATAACTGTAATGTTTTATTAAATAATTTCCTTTGATGTTTTAAGAAGAAACAGGAATCCTCCGTCCGACGTCTTAGTATAAGATGTTTAACAGAATGTTAAAGACGCAAACGCTCCCCCAATAATATTTATCTTTTGGAACGAGGATATCTCGACCGATTTATAAAGCGACTTGTCAAGGACTATAGAGCCGAGCAAAGCGAGGCGTCCCTTGACAACCGACGCCTTCAATAAATCGGTATAATCAATCGCGGGAGCCAAAAGATAAATGTTATGGATAAGTCGCAAACTACAACCGCCCCCAGAACTTAAAAAAACATAGCATTTCTATTTTAGAATTAGAGGCGAATCTTTATTCCTCTCGATCGCCCCTGTAGACAGTCGCCAAAGAAAGCCGTTCTAAAACGTCTCGCGCGAAACACTTTTACGACTCGGAGAAATTCTCCAATATCGACCATACAAACCGACGTAGAACTAAAGAAGACCGTCGCGTCGAATAAATCTCTATCCGACGACCTCCGCGTTTTTAGGAATTTTGATTCCATATTTCTCCGCCTGTTTTCTGTTGATAAAACATTTATGATCCTTAATGCTTGGATAAGAGGGCGACAGCGTTTTTATATCCGCTCCTTTTAACAACTTTTCAACGAGCTTGCCGGCGTTCCTACCGATAGATTCATAATCTACTCCGAAACTTGCAAGAACTAGCCCGTCTCGCACCGCTTGCTCTTCAATATTGAATACGGGAACGTTCATTTTTTGCGTTTCCTTCGCTATAACGGGCAACGCCGATTGAAGAAGTCCGCTCGCCCCGACGTATATAAAATCCGCCTTCCCCTTAAACTCCTGTATTCTTATCTGAACGTCGCGGAGTTGTTCGACTGGAATCGCCATAACCGACATCCCCGCCGCAGAAGCGGATTTCTTCATCATATTAACCAGCGTACGGTCGTTGCTGTCGAAAGTAGAATACATAAGCCCTACGGTTTTAGCATTCGGTAAAATGGATTTTACGAACGTCAAAAGAGCGTCCAAATTTTGCATATCCGAGGTTCCCGTCATATTGCCGTCCGGCTTATCTCTTTCTTTTATCAACCCGCTGTCGACAGGGTCGGTAACGACGTGATAAACGAGCGGGATATCCTTTACTTTCTCCTTGGCGAACTGGGCGATTGCCGTCGCCGTAACGACCATAACGTTAGGTTTGCCGTTCCTCAAATTTGAAACCGTCTGCGGAATAAGAGAATAATCGAAATTTATATCGGATATAACATACTTAACATTTCTATCTTCGGCGAAACCGCTATCCGTCAATTCGTCCTTTATTCCCTGAATCGCCGCGTCTATCGGAGGAATAGGCCCGTATTTCACAATCGCGACAATCGGCAAATTACTTCCTTCAAACCGAGGTTGCAACTTCAGCTTATAAACCGCCGCGATGCAGGCGATTCCTATCGCCGCTATTATAATTTTTCTATTCATAGGAAACTCCACATATTAAAACGCCTAAGCCAAACGTCTCTTTTCAAGACGCGATTTTTATAAATTGTTTATGAAAAAAAAGATTAATTGCCCGAGCGGGCAAATGGGAAAAACGTAAATTGCTCGGCAACATTAGCGGCAAGCATAAGATCGCTTATCTTCCGATTTTGAATATCAAGAATAACGCTCACGACTTTAAAAACTTAGCCTACCTTCCAACCACAATTAAACGATATCATAGTAATTCTTACAAGTCAAGTTTTCTCAAGAGGCTCCCCCGCCCCGCTGGGATTTACATAGAAACGATTTATTAGGGAATTACACACGACGCTAGCCAATATAACTGTTTTATAATAAAGGGTATATAAGCGTATAAAAATGTGTAAACGACTTAGTTTAGTTGATTTTTTAACAATATCCAAATTTTGAATCGTTGAGATGGGTAGACGGTATAAAAAGCCTATATTGTAAAAGTATAAATGTTTCCATATGATAAGAAACCAACGCCTTATCGTAATTACTATAAGCATTTTCAGTTAGAGTTAATACTATTCTAGAAGACGGTAAACTTCCTTTGTAAAAGCTATATTCTTGTTAATTCTAAGAAAGGCATATCGTCTATTAAATTGAAAAAGTATACAACTATAGTTTCAAGGGGCTTATAAGTATGTTTAAAGTAATCTATTTATAAGATTGTATTTATAAAACCATTACCGCGCGTTAGGGGACGATTCCCATAAACAAAACTGTTTTGGCTCTAGCTTTATATCCTCGCAGAGGCGACTTGCAGGAACGTTAGAACCGTTTTAAAATAAAGAAGGAATCTTTAAACGAAACGTTTACAGCCGTGGAAATCGCGCAGAAAGATATCTTTGGAACCTCGCATAAGCTGTCGGAAGACAAAAAGGAAAAAAGCAAACCTTCCGCTTCAGCCGCTAAAAGTTTCCCAAACGTTACGATCGCGTCTGGAATAAACGAACTCCAAGCTACGGGCGACGCTATGTTAATACATCGAATCCTCCAAAGAAAACTTATATATTCCGGTCTCTCGGAACAAAAGCGTCTCGCGATTTTTTTAAGAATCCTAAAAAACGAAACAAGCATAAAAGCTGGGATAATCGAGCCCGCGACGGCTACTAGAGATTCCCTCCTAGCTTTTTTTACCTCTCCTAAATTTATATAAGTCGCGAATTTCTCGCATAAAATAGGATAGCGGATGCAATGTAAAATTATTTTCTAAAAAATAACTTTCCAATTATATTCAAAAGATGGATTAATATTTGAAAGCCATCCGAGTCAAAAGCGTCTCGTTAAATTACGCAAATATGTAGATCGCCAATTTTTCCTTGCAATACTTACTAAGTTTTTTGATATTATTTACTTAAAAGTTAGCTAGGAATATATTAAGGTATTAATTTTAATTGGAGCAATAAGATATGAACGAAAATCCTGAAAATTCAATTCCTCCTGCAAGGCCCGCGTCCCCTCTGACGAGTTTTATGCCGCCGAAACCAGTCGTCATAATCGGGCTAATGGGAAGCGGAAAAACAAGCATAGGAAAGCGAATAGCCAAACGTTTCGACTTACCTTTTAGCGATTCCGATCAGGAAGTTGAAGCTGCGGCGGGTTGCTCAATAGGAGACATAGATTCCTTATTTGGCGAAGGAGCCATGCAAGACGGAGAATACAAAGTTATATCTAGATTGCTAAACCAGCAAACGCAAGTCGTGGCCACTGGGAATTTTTCGTTTGTTCGCGACAATACCAGAGCGTTGATAAAAGAAAAAGCAATTTCCGTCTGGCTGAAAGCGGACTTGCAAACGTTGCTCTTAAGAGTTACCTGTAGGAAAGGTCGTCCTTTGCTAGAAGTGGGGAAAGAAGAGGAAACTCTTTCTAAGATGATGGAAGAATACTACCCTATTTTTGAAAACGCGGACGTTTGCGTTAAAACCTACGACGAGCCGGCGAACGTTACAGTCGATAGAACGATCATAGCAATGAGCGAATTTATCAAGAAAGAATATCCGGATTATCATATTTTAAAATCAGTGTAAAACGTTGGAGAGTCATTGTTAAACCCGCGACTGTAAATTAGTTAAGGGAATCCCCTGGCAAGCGACGGCTAAATCCGTGTATAGAGCTTTTTGAGCGGATAGAGAAAGAGGAGAAACAAAACGACTGAAGAAGTTAAAACATGGAACTGAGATTAATTTAGGGAATTACATACTTGACTAGCTGATATAATTGTTTGATAATAAAGGTATATATAAGCGTATAAGAATGCGCGAACGATTTAGTTTAGTTAATTTTTTAAACAATATCCAAATTTGGAATCGTTGAGATGGGTAGACGATATAAAAAGCCCATATTGTAAAACCATATATAAGAAACCAATACCTTATCGTTATCGTAATTACTATAAGCATTTTCAGTTAGAGTTAATACGATTCTAGAAGATAGTAAACTTCCTTTGTAAAAGCTATATTCTTGTTAATTCTAAGAAAGGCATATCGTCTATTAAATTGGAAGAGTTTTAAGGAGCTTATAAGTATGCTTAAAGTAATCTATTTATAAGATTGTATTTATAAGACCATAACCGTGCGTTATAGGGGACGATTCCCATAAACAAAACTGTTTTGGTTAGCATCGTATGTGATTTCCTAATTTACTAATACAGTATATCACGTATAATAAAACGTTTTTAAGCATAAGATAAATAAAGGACGCATTATGCTGAATCCGATTTTCTTAGCTAACAATTTTATTGAAATTTCTTTTAATACTAAAGAACCGATTACGCCGATGAAATTACAAAAAATGATGTATTTTTTATATAGGGATTACTTGAGAGAGGAGAACATTCCGCTTTTCGCCGAACGTTTCCTTACATGGGATTACTGCCCTGTTCTGGGTTCTCTTTACAGACCCTTAAACGGTATTGATTTGTCTAAATTAACCCATAATGAAAATTGCGCATGGTATAAAGCATACCAAAGCGGTAAAGAGTTTTTGTCCGATGAAGATATAAAAAAAGACAATGTCGAAATAAAATGAATACGAATGACGACAAACCCTCTATTCTAAAGAGTCCGACTAAAGAAGAAGAAGATAAAGAACCTAATGAGCAGGGGATCAAAGAATTAAAAGAGAAAATTACCAAACGAAATATTATAGATGATTATAATTTTAAAAAACGGATTAGAGTTACAAGTTCTATTATTCTTTGTATTCTCATCATAGTTTTTGGAATCGCTCTAGCGGCTGCATTCATAATGTCTTTTTATTATTTTCTCTTTGATATTGACACAAGAACAAAAACTATTAAATATATACTAAAATGTCTACCAGAAATAATTGTTATATTTGTAGCCCTTTGTAAAGGAAAATTCTCTAAGTAATTCAGAATGTTATTTTTACAAAAACCATGGAGATCATATAACCTTGCCGTTAACTATTATACTTATGAATACTCTAATTAGGTTATTTACCAGATTGCAAGGTATCAATCCCTAAATTATTAAAGACGCTTTTATTAGCGGTATTCGTAACGGCTTCGGCAGTTGGAGCCTCGTATCAACATGATTTAGACAAAGCCGAGAGATATTACGAAGCAGGGGATTACGTTAAGCTGCTAAGCATTGCGGAAAAGCCATATCGGGAGACGATAAGACGCTCATGGACGATATTAAACGCGCGGCTAAGAAATTGCCGTCGGAGATAGACGATCAATTTATGGACGACGTTTTATATCCTTTCCTAAAAAGAGCCGCGACATGGCAATTTGAGAATCTATCGGCATGTCTATTTGCTGAAACGCCCATTGATTCGAACCTTTTTACCTTATATCAATTGCTATCGTTTTATGCGAAAGCCTCAACCTAACCTTCTAGTCCCAGAAGAGCGCCGCGCGTCTCCCCTGCGGCAAACGCGGCTTAACTAATTTTGGAGGCAATTTACCTTTCGGTAATTGCGCTCCGCAATTTAGCGTTTGTTATGCTTAATCTTACTTGAGAGCTTGCTTTTCCCTATTATCCCCCGCGAACCATCCGCTAAATCGTCTCTATAACTCGGTCTAGGTCTTAAACCTGTAGCCTTTCTAATTCTGTTTTCATGTTTAATAGCGAATCTTTCTTCATTGTCTTCTTGCATTAGGTTCCCCGGAATACCAAATAACGCCCGCTGTCCCGCCCCCAAAAACAGAAGGCTTAGTTCCTAAATAAGGCGTCCCCCCTTTTTAATAGCCCTAAAGCATACCTTATAGCTCTTCTGCTATGAGCAAATTCATGTCCTAAATCTATAAAATCGGATTCTCTTGAGTATTAATAATTACCGCTTCCCCTAATTTGGAGTCGACGACCATATCTTCGCTGTCTACGAGTTTTAAATCTCTAAAGCTGCCGTCTTTATAAAACGAACTTCCAAAATAATAGCGTCGCGCAGGATTTTTTAAAGAGGTTTCCTTAATTTTAAAGGATGTTCCCTCGCAACGGCTCTAACGGGAGCGGCGTTCGGCCGTCTAATTACTAGCGGCATTTCTGGCTAAAACGGCTCGCGGCTTTGGAACGGCTCTTCCGCCCGATCGGTCTATATGTTTTATACCAAACTGAAATCTACGCGAATCCTTGAAAGCGCGTCTATTTAATAATCGCCAGGCTTCTTCTCTAGTAAATGATTTTCCTTCGGGGCCGCTTCCATATCCAAGTCTTAACGGCATTTTTCTTTCAATTCTTAAACGATTTTCAGAACGTATAGCTCTTTCTTCTTCGGCATCTTCTTCCCTTCGCGTAAGCGACTGCTTGCATATAATATTCCCCGTCTGGTAAAAACGGAGTTTTAGAACTAGTCGGCTGTTTCGCGAGCGTTAATAATTTTAAAGCTCTTCTTTGACGCCTTAGCTCGCGTCCTAAAGCTATCGGCGACGGTTCGTAATCTACTTCTAAGCGTACTCTAGAATCAATTAAAGACGGTTTTGACGATACGTTTACCGCAAAAGCAAATCGTTTTGTTATATCGCCTAGCCCATCGTCTATATCGCGAAATTGAGCTGCGGCTCTATAATTTAGATTAGCGTCTCCATTATCCATACGCCCAAAAGTCCTTGTTGAGCCTCGCGCGTTCTAGTCGCGGCTGTTTTCTTTTTAAAAGGCTTAGGTTGGCCTGCGCCGCTCGCCGTGTTTAATTTTTGAATTGTATTTACCAATTGACGCTTCCCTTTTGGCAAGGAGACTAGATTTTTTAAATCGTTGTCAAATTGTGTTAGCCGCCAAGATTTGCTCTGAATATTTACTAATTCTTTATATCTTCCGATAATTGCGTTTTGTTCCCTTGTTAAAAGCCTATTCGTAGGCTTAATGCTAGCTTTATCCTCCGCGTTTAACTTTCTTTCAACTCCGTCAATCTTTAACGCTTGCGGAATTACCCCTAATTAGAATTCGATCGACAAAATTTTCAACGGCTCGCGAGCATACGCCTAAAACAACCTACTTATAAAGCGGTACCTGTAAGATCATTACCTGCCGCCAAAGCGATGATTCCCTATGAACCGCCCCCCAATAATATTTATCTTTTGGAACGAGAAAAACGAGTCCGATTTATAAAGCGTCTTGTCAAGGGCGTGAGAGCGAGCAAAGCGAAGCGTCCCTTGACAACCGACGCGCGATAAATCGGTATAATCGAGCGAGCCAAAAGAGAAATATTATAGATAACTCTCACCGTTCTAGAACTTTAAACTATAATAAACTAATTTCAATTAGCGGCGACGCTTTTTAGGCTGCGTTCCTTTCATAAAATGGAAGGCGGCATGCTCCCTAAAATACAAAACGTCTGCGAGTGAAATATTTTATTAGAGAATCATCCCCTTGCACACAGTAACGGTTTTATAAGCGCAATCTTATAAATAGATTACTTTAAGAATACTCATAAACTTCTTGAAACTCTATCGATATACTCCTTTATATGAATCTATTTGTTCTACTGCACGTTAAGGGATGATTCCGTTTTATGATGCAGCAGAGGGAAAATCATAAACGCAATAGAGATTAGCGCATTAAAAAGATAACATTCTCTCTTTAACCGTTACTTATTAGCCGCGATAATCCCGATCAAAATTTGAGAAAAACAGCACCGCGCTACGCTTGGGGAGGATTACAAAGAGACGCTAGAGAAGCGAACTCTGTAGTGGCGCGATGCTGGAAGCTCTGCTGAACTTCAATTATTATGCTAACAAATAAAACGAGGCTTGTAAACATATTTTTACGTTTGATAAATACTTTTTTAACTAATTTAATTTTCAAAAATCAATAGTCGATATATTGTAACTTTCCCGCGCTTTAAGCTCGGAAACAGCCCAAACCAAGGCGTCGACTCTATCGGGAGAACCTTCCATTTTATCCTCGTAAGATAAATCGCACATCTGCTCTTCAAGCTCCGTAAACTCTTTCGTATGGAAAACTCTATTTGATTCGTAAAGAAGGGAAATAGGCTCCGCTCTGGCGATTTTTCCTCTTATCGCCTTGGTTTGCTTAAACGGAGCGTTTGGATAAATCGTTTTTAACATTTCGCCGACAAGGTCTCCTCCGTTGTTCGTCTCGGCGACTATTCTGCCGGCCTTATAATCGAGGCAAGCTCTACAGACTATTTTAGCCCAATCCGGCGGTTTGTATTTGCCGCTTAAATCGTCTAGGATGTATATTTTCTCGTCGTACCCAAGCCCCGCGACGACGATTCCCGTTTCGTCGGAATTTTCGCCGACGGTGACGGCGGGATCGACTCCTATGACGACTCGAGAAAGGTTGTTTATATCGACATCCCGATATATTATGTTCTCGCGTTTCCAAACCGTATTTTCCTTTTCCATAAGCAACTCTCCCTCAAGTTCCTGCTTACCTACCCTCGTGCCTTGGTATTCCGCCTTTATCGATTCTATAAATATGGGCGATAAGTTTTTCGCGTTGTCGAACGTCGAGCCTTTCGTTAGATACGTCCCCTTAGCCTCCGACAATTTCTTTAGAATCTTCAAAGGCCTAGGCGTCGTCGTTATAATGCACTTCGGATCGTCCCCGAGCCTCAGCGTAAACATAACCTGCTGCCAAAGAGCCTCCGGCTTTTTATACTTTGCAAATTCGTCGCACCATACTAAATCGAATTGGTAACCCCGCAATTTCTCGTAATTATCGGCTCCGATGATATACGCCTTGGCCCCGTTCTCCCAAGATATTTGATTTTTAGACGGATAATACTTAAACCTTATGATCTCTCGATCGTCTGAAGTCACGCCGTCAAAAAACGTATCGTCGTCGAAAACAGCCGTTTCCTCTTGCAGTTCTCCGTTTGAGGAATCGTAAGTATGCATAATATTATCTTGGATTCGCGTTTTGCTATGAGCCGCGTCGTATGCGTCCGTTCTCCCCTCTCGTGCTCCTTCTTCTTGGAAACTACGGATATATCCTTGGCCATGCAGTTTGCTACCAAGAACCATTCCTCCGTCTGGAGAAATGTGAGTACTCGCGTAACATTGATGTTTGTCTCCCGAGGGGGCGTAGATATGCATATCGCGGTTTTGCGTTTTATCCGTTTTCCCAAATTTGTCGGGACTATGCTTCCCAAGACTACATTTCTTAGAACCGTACTTTTCAGAAATATCCGACGTTTGCGGAAAATACGGTTGCGGGGCGGATATTCGCGAAGAAGAATCTCTCGAAGAAAGCGTTCTCGGAAAAGATGAGCGCGGGGAGCTTGTTTGCGAGCGGAGGGAAGCCTTGCTTTCTTCGGCCGCGAAGAACCTTTCCGCAATAGTAGTGGATAAAAGGCCGCTCTGCCCTTCGATCATCACGTCTTTAACCTCCCTTACGCTCTTTCCGATAATGCCGATTCTCTTATATTTTCCGCTGTTGACAAGCTCCATAACAGTCTCGGCGCCAGTTCTGGTTTTTCCAAAACCGCGTCCTGTTAGAAGCAGCCACAGTTGCCAATTCCCAGATGGAATTAGTTGCTCTTTTCTAGCTATGTCGCGCCAATGCGGCGTCGTAAATTTACGCGTCATTTTTTGATTCCTTTTTATTGTTTGAACCTCTGCGGTTTTTATCCCTTAGCGAGGTTTCGTTGAATTTTGTAAGTTGAACTTTGCGGGTTTTATATACCGCCAACCCCTTGAGGAAAAACGGCAAATTATATCTGTCGCGCGTTAAGAGACGTTATAGGTTTAAAATTATTTACAATTATAATATTTCTCTTTTGGCTCGCTCGATTATACC
>JAISID010000077.1 GCA_031262205.1 Holosporales bacterium
CAGGGTATCTACAAGAAAGAACCGTCTCCCGGAGACACGTTCAAAACATGGGGCGACAAGCCCGGGCCATAATTAGTGTTGCCTCTGCTCGGCTCCGGCAGCTTTAGAAGCGGCTTTGGAAAAATCATACAAGCTCCAATAGACCCAATCGCGCAACTTTCGCTAATGAGCTTCAAAAAGAGTACGCGGAGAAGATTGTATTACGCGATATACGGAACAAACATAATCGTAAAAAGAGCGAGCCTATTAAATATCATGAGAGAATTAGAAAAAACCTCCAACGATATGTACATAACCACAAGAAACGCCATAATGGCCTTGGAAAAGTGAGGCTTTCACAGCTTACGTTTATAGGGTATAAACACCTCGACGCCCACTCGTCAAATTCCACTGCGGCGGTTTGTTTATAAGACCCTTGGCCTTATCTTGCCGCCAAGTTAATGGAATGATTCCGTTACGCTTTATATAGCCTCGCATAAGCGTATAGCATTGATGTTAACGAAGAGAAACCAGACTATAAGACGCAAACCTTCCCAAATAATATTTATCTTTTGGAACGAGGATATCTCGACCGATTTATAAAGCGACTTGTCAAGGGCTTTAGAGCCGAGCGAAGAGAGCGTCCCTTGACAAGCTGCGCTTTCAATAAATCGGTATAATCGCGGGAGCCAAAAGAGAAATTATTATGAATATATGTAAACAACTTCAGCGCGTCGCTCTAGAAATGGAGAAAGATTCAGATATCAAAGAGGCGGTTCGGCTCCTTCAATAATGCTTAAAACAACTTCCGAACGATTAAACCCTAGGGTATGACCAATTCCTAGGTCTAACATTTTTATCTCAACGCAGTCTATATCGGCAAAGTTATCTTCTATTAAAACGCTTGGGATCACAGAATCGTCTGGCGTCCCTACGATTATCGTATCTGCTCCGCAGTGCTTATAAGAATCTTTCATCGCCTCGAGATCTGCGAGTAAATCTTCTCTGGTCACACTGTCTGGAACATCCCCTAAATATCCGCAAACTGTGTAAAACTCCTTTAAAGTTTTTCTATAATCGGATTTATATTTTTGAATCCCTTCGTCTAACTGAGGTTTC
This sequence comes from Holosporales bacterium, assembly GCA_031262205.1. Lineage (GTDB taxonomy): Bacteria > Pseudomonadota > Alphaproteobacteria > RUG11792 > RUG11792 > JAISID01. Next base: position 1,099 of record JAISID010000077.1, read on the forward strand.
ATAATCGAACTTATTTTGTCATCGTTCCCGCAATAATTCAAAAAACCTTGAAGTCCAATAAGCCGTGAAAATTTCAAGCCCGAATTGTTTAACTTCAGAAATCCTAAAGAATGACCGATTCCTATATATTCCTTACTCGGATCAACCGAATCCCCATAATAGAATACGTTCCCGTTTAGCAACGGCTTCAAATTTCTCCAATAATCGTTCGTAAACCCAAATCCGTGGGCTAATATATAATTGCTCATTTTCAATTCCAATCAATATCGTTTGGCATGATAATTTAACATACCCCCAGAAAATTTCAAACTAATCCTTCAAGACGCTATGGTAAACTTGCGTTAACTTAACGGAATTGAAATAAGATCAATTCCTTTCTAAGAGGAAAAATTAAATGATAACTTTTGAAAAATCCGAGAAAATCTTTAAAACTCCCTTTATGGATTTAATCAACGAATCTCATTCCGTTCACATCAAATATCACAAGTCGAATGAAATTAAGGCCAGCGTAGCATGCAGCGTTCAAAGCGGGGGATGTCCCGAAGACTGCGCGTATTGTTCTCAATCTACTAAAAATCGAACGAATCTGCCGAAAGAAACTATAACCGATATAAACGATATCGTTGCGGCCGCAAAGCGAGCGAAAGAAATGGGAGCCTCGAAGTTTTGTCTAGGAGCCATGGGGAGACGCCCCGATCCTGAAGTTTTCAACTTAGTCTGCGAAGCTATCGCTAAAATAAAAGACCTCGAGCTGGAAATATGCGCGACAATGGGCACGCTAAACGAAGAGCAAACGAAAAGATTAAAAAACGCAGGATGTAATAATTACAATCATAACGTGGACACTTCCCCAGAATATTATAAAAAAATAATAACGACAAGAACGCAAGAAGAGAGAATACAAACCATTAACTTAATTCAAAAACACGGTTTAAAAGTTTGTTCGGGCGGGATACTAGGCATGGGAGAAACTAATGAGGACAGGATAAAAATGATAACCTTGTTGGCCAATCTGAAGGAACCCCCAGCTATCATACCGCTTAACAAACACATAAAGATTCCAGGAACAAGACTTGAAATTACTCCTGAAATCGATCCTTTCGACTTCGTCAGGTGTATTGCTCTCGCTCGGATTTTAATGCCCAAAGCAATGATTTATATCGCGGCTGGAAGAGAAAGCATGTCCGACGTATTCCAAGCTCTCTGCTTCTTCGCGGGAGGTAATGGAATTTTCATCGGCGATAAACTTTTAACCGTCCAAAACTCTAAAACGGGAAACGATTTAAAACTACTCGAACGCTTAAATCTTAATCTTGCTAAAAACGCTAACTAATTTTATCAATCCGTTTTGCCTTGCCTGTAATTATCCGCTTTTCTTCCTCTTCAATCTTGCGTCGAATCTTTTTTATATCTTCTTCGGCGGGCAAATCCTCGGGATATATCCCGCTATCCGTAAGAGCATTTCTCACGTTTTTATTGTTTTGCGAATGTTCTTTAGAAATTGGGGTCCGCCCTTTAATGTCGGGAGAAACTTTAAGTTTGTAATTCGTCATCTCAACAGCTAAATCCTTCGCCTTTATCGTCACGCTCGGCAGATAATCGGCAAGAGGCTTTGAATCTTTTATCCCCAATCTTTGTTTCATCTTGCTTGTGTTATAGCCGCCGAACAAGGCTTTGTCGCCTTCGCTTCTGATGATAGCAAACCCCTTGCTATCCACGCCTTTTTCATAAGACAAAGCGCTTAATTCCTTTTCGCTTTCGCTTAATTTTACGCGAGCGGCAATTCGTTCGTATTCAGCCATCCTCCGCTCTATTATTTCTTGCTTTCTCGTTTGTACGGAAAAATAGGATTGAGCGAAGGCTATAACAGATTTAGACGGGTCTCCATTCTGGGCTACTAAATAACAAGCGTAACGAGTAAGTTTATAATCGTTAATCTTTCGCTTTGATTCAGAACCTAATTCAACCATTTTGTTGACGTTAACAAAATGGTCTGAAACTTTAACCTTGCTCTTCAAACAGGCTTCCTTAGCTTTTTCTATAACTTTGACAAAGTTACGCCACTCTTTATATTTTAATAGCTCTTGCAACTCCCTCGCATACCAAAATTCCACGCCGTTTTCATTATGCGAATAAGAATCAAAGCCGACGATCAGGCAAGAAAACGAATCGTCTCTACAAACTTCGATATCTTTCGCCCCTTCCGAGCGACTTATAATTTCTTTAGATTTCATCTTATCGAACAATAATTGCTTTTATAGTTTAATTCTACCAAAATCTTCCAGCGCCGTTAAGGTATAAAACGCTCTAAAACACATTGAAAAACAAGGACGCGTCTCTTATCCGACAACGACATAATTCCTTCTAATAAAACAGTCTGGAACAAACTCGTTATTTATCGCGACAATATAGAATTTTTAATTTTTAAATTACTTGCCATGTTATATACTGACAGGTATTGTAACGCGATGTTTTGAAAGTAAGTCATGGCGAAAGTCGAATCTACCGAAACTGTCGAGCAAACCGAACTAAGCCCTAAGATTGTCGTTATCGGAGTCGGAGGAGCGGGCGGCAACGCCGTGAACAATATGATCCGCTCAAACCTAGAAGGAGTAACGTTTGTCGTCGCCAACACCGACGCTCAAGCGCTAAAACAATCTCTTGCTCCTTCCAGCCAAAGAATCCAACTTGGTTTATCTATTACTAAAGGATTAGGCGCCGGTTCAAAACCAGACATAGGGAAAGCTGCGGCGGAAGAGTCTTCCGAAGACGTTTTAAAATTCATCGAAGGCGCCAATATGCTGTTTATAACCGCTGGAATGGGAGGAGGCACGGGCACTGGAGCCGCCCCGGTTATCGCTAAAATCGCCAAAGACGCGGGAATACTAACCGTTGGGGTAGTCACTTGTCCTTTTACGTTTGAAGGAGCGCATAGAGCTAAAACGGCGGAAAGCGGAATCGACGAGCTACAGCAATTCGTCGACACGTTGCTTATTATCCCAAACCAAAATCTATTCAGACTAGCAAACGAAAACACTACGTTTGCAGACGCTTTCAAAATGGCCGACGACGTCCTGTATTCCGGCGTTAGGGGCGTAACCGATCTTATGATTATGCCTGGGCTTATAAATTTGGACTTTGCGGATATCAGAGCCGTCATGAGCGAAATGGGGAAAGCGATGATGGGAACTGGCGAAGCGGAAGGAGAAAGAAGAGCGCTCGATGCGGCGGAAACCGCTATTGCAAATCCTCTCTTAGACGACGTATCGCTTCAAGGAGCCAGAGGGGTTCTTATAAGCATAACAGGCGGACACGATATGACTTTATATGAAGTCGACGAAGCCGCTAATAAAATTCGCGAAGAAGTTGATTCGGACGCTAATATAATATTCGGTTCGACTTTTGACGAAAGACTAAACGGCAAGATTAGAGTGTCCATCGTCGCGACTGGAATAGGCGTTTCATCGCAAGAATCTATATTTAAAAACAGAGACAAAACTGGAATTATGGGATTTGGTAAACGCGATATAAGCTCAAAAATGTTTGAAGAAACTTCTAACAAAGATGATATAACGCGGCAAGAACCGCCTGCCGTTGAATTGAACAATATCAATCAAAACGACAACAAAGGATATCCTAAGAATCAAGATTTTAACAAAGAACAACCAAGGAGAAAGTCTTCGTTTTTCGATAGATTTACTTCAAAGTCTAAGAATACGAACGCGTATGACAACGACTATGATTACGATCGACAGCAAAATGTCTCGCGTGAAACATTAGACGATATAGAGCAAGACGAACTTGATATTCCTTCTTGCTTTAGAAAGAAAAAATAATGTTGTCTTTCGTCGAGTTATCAACGGCTAGCATAACGATTCTTTTGGGTGGGGCGATTTCTGTTTCAGCCCTGTTGGTCTCAAAAATTTCTCTGTTATTACCGTTTAAAGACGACAGTAGGGATGCGTCTTCTTATGAATGCGGATTTCAAAATAACGAACCTGATTTTATATATTTAAGCGACAAAAGCGATTTCGCGCCTTTATACCTCGTCGTAGAGCTGGCGACAGTTCTGCTTCTCTTTTGCTGCTCGATTGGCATTACGCGCTATTCTTACGCAGGAAATATATTCCTCAAAGTTTTAGCGACAATAATCCTAGAGTTTATGATAAGCGTAAAGAAAATAATAGCTAAAAAAGATAATCTATAATCGGCCTTGAAAATATCTCTTGCCCCACAAATTCTTATTTATCTTTTCAACCAGAAACAATCTCCGCCGTCAAACTATACGCCGCACGTACGCAGGCCGCAGACATAGATTACGAACCAGAGGAAGTTTCGGAAGGAAGATCATCAAGCAGTAGTTATGTATTTTTGCAGCTTAAGAAACTGTTCTTCAACGGAGATACTTGAAGGCATGATTATATCCGCAAACTTAGACGTTGGTTTCACCAACCGCTCATAGGCAGGCTTAACATATTTAAACCACATGCCGATTGTGTTTTCAAGGTTATCCCCTCGTTCTTTTATGTCTCGAAGGATTCTTCTAGCTAAACAAACGTCAAGGTCGCAATCCATAAAGACCTTAATGTCGATTAATTCCAGCAGTTTCTTATTATGTAGGGCGAATAGTCCGTCTATTAATATTAACCTCGGTTTAGTTTTAATGATTTGACTATATCCGTCTCTCTTGTGAGAACCGAAGCAGTATTTAGGTATTCGAACTGGGAAGTCGGAGTTTATAATTTGCTTCAAACATTTAACGGCTAACTCTAAATCGAGAGCCTTGGGACAATCGAAGTTGTAATTATTGTTTAAAGCTTGTTCGTGTTGTTTGCGATTCAAGGGTTTATAAAACGAATCGAGATCGAGTATGACTATGTCTTTTTGTTTATTAGCTATGTATCTACATAAACTAGTTTTGCCAGATGCAGACGCTCCCGCAACCCCAATTACAAGAGGCTTGTCAGAGTATTGCTCCTTATTTAATAAACTGGTTTCATCGGGTGTTTGAGTCGTTTCATCGCTGGAGATTTGTCGATTAGGCGAACAAGAACAAAGTAAGATTACGCTAACGCTTAGGATTAAAGTAAGGAATCTTTTATAGAAGGGCTTCATAACCAAATGCCAAAGGGCAACTACTTTTTATAATAGCAGCATATCGGCGCTAATTCCACAGCGATCTTGCGGTTAACTTAAGGATATTGGTTTCTACAGCGAACCAACTAAGCAGATTATAAAAGCTACTCTTTCAAATATTTGCCGAGGATTTTATCGATTTTAGGAGTATTCTTAATCCTATTGTGCCAATAAGGTATGCAGATTATTGGTATGGCTAAAGCCTTTTCAGGTTCATTACTAAATCTGTCAAAGTTATATAATAATGCGTCCTTTTCCTTATTTATTTGCTCTTCTATATACTGTTGGTCTTTATACCAGTGTTTTGCTTCCCCAAGGTTCATAATGCTAAGTAAATTGCTGTATTCGTTATTTTTTTCATATGAGTTTAAAATACTACCGTCGCATGTATAAATCAAATCAACAAGCATATTTTGTAAAAAGCTATACTTGTTAATATTTTTCTCAATACAATCAATAATTTCAGAGTTATTCATAGGTTTTTCTGTTCCTGCTTCATCTTTTTTATAAAAAATCTTATTTTCCATTGCGAAGATGCAAGAAAAAACCTTATCTGATTCAGCGCTATTATAACGAAGCGAACCAATTTGAAATCCACAAGATGTTTGAGCGATTCCAGGTAGTAAATTATATACTGAGTTTAAATTTTTGATGGCATCGTCAAATGTGTTCCAGTTCAATGTTTTTTCCACTTGAACAACGCCGAAAACCGCATCAATAGAAATATATGAAACGGAATCATCCCCTTTCTCATTTATTAAAAAACCGTTTAAACAACGTTTATCATAAAATATAATGTCAATTTCATTTGAGTGTTTTTCACCATCTCTATCAAATATTATTCCACGAGTAATCCCGACGTATTCTGGAAGGATGGAAAGGAAAAAATTCTTAAATGCTAACTCCGGAATTTGACCAGATTCAGGGATTCTTTTGAGAGCTATCATAGTATTAGCCGTCTCACGTTCCGCCAAGAATTTCGAGTAATATTGTTTAAAAATTCTTTTAAAAATTTCCACTGAGGAAAGTTCTTGTCTAGTCATTATGCGTTTTCCCTGTTTTATATTTTGACTTAATTTCATCTATCGCTTGTTCGGCTTTTTGAGCGGCGTTTAATGCGATTACATCGGCGTCGCCTATGAAATCTTTCAAGTCGCTCGTGAGAATTTTTTCAGTTTCCAGCGGTAATTTTAGTTGTCGAACTAAATCAAAATATTGTTCTCGCGTTAGGTATTTCCCTTGAGTTCGTTTCATAACGTCGAAGTAAGCATCCTCGCGGCCGTATAGACGCATCGCCATGTTCAAGGCCTCGGAGAATACTTCGTAATGGTTTTCCAATTCCTTGTCGCAGTTTTTTTCGTTAATAGAAACGCTGGCGAGTTGTTTTGAAAGATGATTAATGCAGATTAGACTAATCGCCATTAATTCGCCGTATGAACGTTCCGCAGAATGGTAGCCTATGCTGTTCTCGAGCATTTGTCCCTTTAAAGCCAATTTAGCCGCCGAAAGCTGATTGACATACCGAATAACGAAACTTTCCACGGCCTCCGGTCTCCAAGGGTTGGGCGGTTTATGCGCCATGACGGACGAACCTACGGCGTCGTTTTTAATCGATAGGCGATCTAGCAAAACGCCGTCGCGAATTTGGTTCGAAAGATTATACAACGTTAAATTATATTGTTCGATGCGGTTAAACAGAGCGATTACGCTTGAGTGCAAAGTCGTCTGGTTCGCGGCTTCTACGTAGTCTAAGTCGAAACTGTTTATAAACTTTTCAGAATATTTACGAATGTCAAACTTTGGTAAAATAAGTTTAAACGTGTTATGATTGCCAACCGGTCCCCCGAACTTTGACGATAAACGAATATCGCGTACGGCCTTTATGTGATCTACTAAGTCGCTTAATATAACGGCGTATTGTTTTCCCGCCGTGGTTGGGGAGGCCGAGATTCCATGAGTTTTTCCAAGAACCGTCGTCTTCGCGTATTGTTTCGATAATGCCGAGAGTTGGCGAGCAAGCCCTATAGCTTGCGGAAGCCAGACGTTTTCGATCGCTTCTCTTAGCATCAAATTATAGGCGACGTTGCCGACGTCTTCCGACGTTAATCCAAAATGAACGTACTCGGAGAGACGATCTAATCCTTTACTTTTCAGTATGTCGACGATTGCAAGCTCCATAGCTTTAACATCGTGATCCGTCGGTTTTTTCCCGTTTTTGCCGACGTGTTCGTAAACGTACGCGTCGACGGGAGAGAACTCCGCTTCGACCTCGTCTAATTTATCCGCGTCTTCTTTTGAAAGATTGGGAAGACAAATTTCCTTTTTAGCGAGGTTTTCGACATGAGTTCTAAAGTCCGTTTCCATAAGAAGATATTTCAGCCATTTTAACTCTACGCGAACTCTATATTTATAAAGGGCGGCTTCCGAAAAGTAATCGCGTAACGGAGCGGTCAAGCGGCTTTGTCTGCCGTCGAAAATTGAAATATTGTATAAACTTTCTTCGGGATTCATTTAAAACGCTTTTCATCTAAGTACTAATTCTCACCGTTTTTACTATAATCGATTAGCTCTAAAGACGCCACGAGTTTCCAAAGTAGGCGAGGCGTTCTTTCTCAAGGTATGGTTCTATTTATTAATTATTTACGGAAATATACCGTGCATATATTAGCGGGAGGCGGCAATGGTCCAACGCCATGATTTTTAAGTAGAAATGCATTAGTTGGAATGTAGTTTATCATAGCTGGAGTTCTGGGATGAGGGTATGTCCTAAGCAATGCAAGAAGTGCCATCGCTAAAAACCGTAGAAAAGTCAAGACAAAGGCTTTTTAGTACGATAGGAAAAGTAGATAAAAAGGGAGGAGAATTACTTGAATCTCTTGGTCTTGAACGTCAAGCTCCAGTTGCTGTCGCTAAGTCTAAAACGCCTCAAGCTGCTCGCCAAGCCCTGATGGATAGAATAGATAGAATACAAGCTACGGTCCATGATCTCGCCCAACCGTCTCAAGAACAAGGTGATAAAAACGCAGAGGTAAGACAATCTCTTTTGACTGGAACATTAATAGAACAAATTCACGAGGGTACTCTTCACGCTACCGCCGAGCTTAGAGCCGCTCTAGTTCCTCTTCTACAAGACCAAGATGTCGGCGGAAGATTAAACGCAGCCCGGGCGTTAGGAAGAATTGTAGAAGCACATCCTAAGTTTGCTACCGAAAGGCTTAAGGTTGCTCTAGTGCGTCTTCTACAAGACCCAAGTCCCTCCGTAAGAATAATCGTAGAATTGACGTTAAGAAGAATGTGCGACGTAGGGCATGATCTTTTTCCCGCAGATTAGTTCTACAATAGACAGACTTATTAGGGATATATAAATGGATTAAATGATACTATCCTTAATCATATAAAGAGAGGTTCTTGTAAGATAAAATCCTCTCTAACTATATTCTACTTCTCTTATAGCTTAGTAGTTTTTCCCTTTAACAACGCTTACTCTAGAAATATTCCTTAATATATAATAGTTAGCGCATTAAGAGTTCTTACAATAAATAGAGAATAATACCTTAACGTTAAATAACTGAGTTAGAAGGCAAATTAGATCCTCATAAATATTATCTGGGGAGGGTTTCCAGTCATATAAGTCTGGTTTCTCGTTGTTAACATTGGTATCCTTGGATACCAAGGAGGGGGGCTTCACGACGCGAGCTTTGAGAATGCCGTAAGTTAGGAATCGTTCTCCAACAAGAGACGGCGATCTTATAAGTACGATATTTAATTGCCGATTAAAGGATTTGGATCCCCAAAATTACTTCGCCGTCTTTTCCAATATCGCCGCTTTTTTATTCCAAGTTAAGCTCAATAACGCCGCGCTGGCCAAAGCGGTGAATATAATTGCAAAAAATACGCTGTTCCAACCGTAATGATCGACTAATAATCCCGTTCCGACTCCAGAAAACGCCATTCCCGCATAACCTAAGGTTCCGGTAAATCCGTTGGCGGTCGCCGCGACTTTTTTAGACGTAAAATCAGTTGCGGCTATCCCTATCAAAAGCTGAGGACCGCTTGTTACGAACCCGACGCAGAACATGCATATCGAGCATATGCTTTGCGAATTTGAAGCTAATAATAACGCGACTGGCGCTACTAACGCTATCATGCACATAGTGGAAATCGGTCCTCTTCGTCCTTTGAAGACTTTGTCGGACAAATATCCCGAGCCGATTCCTCCGATCAAACCCGCCGCGTCAAGCAGGATCATTTGCCAAGTCGTTTGGCACATGGAAATTCCTCTTTCCATTAAGAATGTGGGACCCCAAGTTAAAAACGTCGTTTTGCAAAAGTATAGAAAGAAATTTGCGACGCTTACGATCCAGACAAATTTATTGCTAAGCGCCGTTTTTAAAATTTCTACATAGGTTAGTCTAGGTTCTGTTGAGTCTTCATTTCCCGTTTCGATTCCCGCCATTTTTTCAATCGACGGCAAGTTTAACGATTCCGGCGTGTCTCTTAATCTATTAAATATCAGAATTGAAGATAAAATCGCTAAAATTGCAGGTATGAAGAATAAATATCTCCAGCTGATGAAATAAGGCAAAACGACCATGGCTAAAAGAGCGGTCGACATTCTTCCAATTTCGTGAGACGAACTCCACAGAGACCATCTTGTTCCTATTTCAACGGGGCTGAACCAGTGTTTTAGAAGCTTCACGCTCGACGGCACTCCAACCGCTTGGAAACAATAGTTTAAAGACCAAAATATAATGAACGCGGGTATCGTGGAACTTAAACCCATAAATATGTTCATAACAGCGGATAAGAATAATCCGACGCTCATTATATACCTTACGTTGTTTCTGTCGGCTATCATGCCAAAGAGGCATTTTAGTATTCCGTATAGAACGACTGGGATTGATATGACTAGTCCGATGTCCGTCTTTGTGTAATGCAAATCGGATAGCATGCCCGGAATCGCGTAAGAGAAGTTTTGCTTTACTAAATAGAACGTCGAATATCCTATTATTATGGAATATAGCGTTCTTAATCGCCAGTATCTAAAGGTTTTTTTACATTCCTCAGAATACGGCGATTTACTTGCACTTTTTTTTTCTTGCTCTGTTTTTAGCGACATGGCGAAGCCTCCTTAGTTTTACAGCGATTTGGGGTTGAAGATTTGTTTTGGTTTTTCGTTAATTTTAGGTAATTTTTGTTATAAAACTTTGTATCGGTTTTATCGTCGGCAAACAAAAACACCCAGACGGTTTCTGAAACCGAATCTTGAATTGAAGAATAAAGAAACGAAAAATCCGTTCTTTTAGACATGTATTAGACCTATACCGTCCAAAATGGTATTATTTGTTATTTTTAACGTTTTGTCAAGAGAAAACTTATAAACGTCGCCGCCTCGTTAATTATGTTAATTTCACTAGTTTTGCTAATTTTGCGAATCGGAATCTGGATTTAATGTTTGTAAAAAGGAGTTATTTTACGATGCGGTAAATGGATTTGAATTCATAGGGAAGGCATAGCTTTATTGATAAAAATGGAATCAATTAAGTAGCGAATAATCTAGAATTATTCTATTTTGCAATACTGATGTCCAGTTGAGAAAAAAAGCAAAAACTTCTGCTAACTCCGATTAAATGAATTTTTCATTTTCGATAGCGTCTTATACAAAATGTCGAAATTAAACAATAATTTTTAGGGGATCATACCCTAACGCCTTAAAATCTCATTTGTAGCTAATCATCCTAATCAGCGATTTTTTAGCTCATTTCAGTTTGGTTTCTTGTATACAACTGTTGCTTATAACGGATACCAATGGACAAATCCCCATTTTTTAACTACACATCGCAATCTTTTGATTGTCAGAGATTTCGTCATTCATATAATATGCCCAATTCCTTCCACTAGAACCGGTATATCCTTTAATTTTATAGCTCCTTAATCTATTTCTTTACATTTTTAGGCAGAAATCCTTCTTCCTTCGGAACTATAAGCACATGTATTTCCTTAACCCTATCATTTCATAAACCTGCCTACCAAAGTATACACGTGTAAAGTTGTGTCTTTTTATACTTATTCTCAGACATAGCTCTTTGTCAAACTAAATCTTATCTCCAGCTGGAGTTCCATCACACTTTAGAATATCAGCATATTGTGATTCAGCCCATCCGTAGCCGGCACGAGTATCTATTCCAACTGCGACTTGTCTTGAATATTTTCCTTCTATGACTTCTTTCAATCTACGAATAGCGTCTGTAAGTTCTTTCATAGCTTGTTCCGGTGGCAAATCAAAAGTTACTCTGCGTGAAGTCGTAGAAACGGAAGTACAAGGATGTCGTATTCCTGCCATAGAATACATCTCCAGTACAGCTTCGTTTATTTGAGCTATACTTTTATGGAAGTCTCCGGTGTTTGATGCTCCTATACAATTACTCCCTGTGATTAACATTGCGATAACTAAACTTAATTTAATTAAAAAATTTTTCATACTCTTTACTTTCTGCGATTAACCAGATAATCGCTCCCCATAGAAATAATTATCTAAACTTATTATCATTATGACATAAACTTAAATTTAATACAATGACAGATTTTCTTCTCAATGTCTTACAGACTGAATTTCGTATTGACAGAACATAAAAACATAGCTGAGAGGTAAACGAAGCTAAAGCATGAATACCAGATGAAACATATTCGACGAATTTGTCTAATCTATCGACGTTAAGTAATAGTTCAAAATCTAAAACAACCCCGGGAGGCCGACGACGCCCGTCGCTTCCTTCATGCCGTCTTCATACATTTTATCGGCCTTTTGTTTCGCGTCTGCGAAGGCGGCGACGATCAAATCTTCAAGCAAGTCTTTTTCGTTTGGGTTTACGACTTCTTTATCTATTGAAATTGATTTTACCTCGCCTTTTAAAGTCATTAAGATAGAAACCGCTCCGCTGCCTGATGTTCCAGTCGTCTCTTTCTTTTCCAGCTCTTTTTGCGTTTCGGCGACTTTTGCTTGTAGTTTCTGAGCTTTAGCTAACATTTGCTGAATATTGTTCATACGTTATTCCTTTATCATTATTCCCGAAAATTGTCTGCCTGTCGTTCCCGCTTGTCTTCTATAACTGAAATAGTTATCGTTAGACATTGTGTCAAAATTAATTTGAGAAACTGATTTTACGCCGTTTTTCATCAATTTATCGAGTATTAAAAACGGCATGTCGAATAAAGTTTTTCCCTCGTAGTTTAATAAATATTTCCTGTCCACCAGTTTTATAACGTCGGTTTGCACTTCGAAATACCTTTTATGAATGCAAGGGCCGACTGCCGCCTCTATTTGTTTGCAGCCTAGTTCTTTCATTTTTTGCAATGTGTTTTCTATAATCTTTCCAATCGCTCCTCTCCAACCGGCGTGAACGGCCGCTATGAATTTTGCTTCCTTGTCGCATAAAAGAATCGGAGCGCAGTCGGCTGTGGCGAGGCCGATTAACAAACCTTTTTGATTTGTTATTATTGCGTCGCCTTCGTTTAATAAAGCCTGTTTTACGTCTTTAAATTTATATTGTTCTATATTGTCTTCGTTAACGACGCGCGCGACGTCTCCGTGTTTTTGATTTAAGATTACTAAGTTTGAAAGTTCGACGCCGAAATATTCCGCGATCTTTTTTCGGTTTTTTAAAACTACCTTATCGTCGTCGCCGCTGTTTAACCCTACGTTAAGCGATTTAAACAGTTCGCCGACGCTTTCTCCGCCGGTTCTATCGAAGAATCCGTGATTGATAAAGTCGATTGTCTTCAATAAGTCGGATTGGATAATGTTCATTTTACAAACTCCTTAAATTATTTTCCAACCAGTGAACGTTAAAGTCTCCTTTTATAATATCATTATTTCTAATCAATTTTTTATGTAAATCCGTAGTTGTAAATATTCCCTCGATTACCAGCTCGTCTAAGGCGCATTTGGCTTTCTCGAGGCACTGCTTTCTATCCTCTCCATGGATTATTATCTTGGCTATTAAGCTATCGTAATACGGAGGGACTACGTATTCTCTATACATATGCGAATCGATTCTGACGCCTTTGCCTCCAGGAAAATGCAGTTCTTTTATTTTTCCAGGGGAGGGAAGGAAAGTTTCCGGATTCTCCGCGTTAATGCGAAATTCTATAGCATGGCCTTGCAGACGTACGTCGGATTGCTTGAACGACAATTTTTCTCCCGCGGCTATTTTTATTTGTTCTTTTACTATGTCTATGCCGGTTACCTCTTCGCTTACGCAGTGTTCCACTTGAAGCCTGGTGTTCATTTCCATGAAAAAAAACTCTCCGTTGTCGTATAAAAATTCCAAAGTTCCAACTCCGACGTATCCGAGTTTTTTGATAGCTTTCCTTACGATTTCTCCTATTTCTTTTCGTTTCTCGTCCGATAAAATGCTCGATGGAGATTCTTCAAGTAGTTTCTGGTGGTTTCTTTGAATCGAGCAATCTCTTTCTCCAAGGTGAGCGACGTTGCCGTAAGAATCCGCGATTATTTGGATTTCAATGTGCCTTGGATTGGCTAGGTATCTTTCCATATATATTGTGTTGTCTCCGAAGTTTAACTTCGCCTCCGATTTAGCCGTTTTGAATACGTTGTCGATTTCTTCTGGGGAATCGGCTACTCTCATGCCTTTCCCGCCGCCTCCAGACGCCGCTTTGAACAAGACGGGGTAGCCTATTGTTTCGGCTATTTCTTTTGCTTCTTCAACGTCGTTTACCGCTCCGTTTGAACCTCTAACGACTGGGATTCCCAAATCCATCATAGTTTTTTTCGCGGCTATTTTATCTCCCATCTGAGCGAGGTGTTCTGGGGACGGCCCTATAAACTTTATTCCATTAGCCGCGACGAACGTCGCGAATTTTTCATTTTCGGAAAGAAAGCCTACTCCCGGATGGAGAGCGTCAGCTCCCGTTAATTCTGCGGCGCTTAGAATCGAAGAAATATTTAAATAACTTTCCACAGGACTGTTCGGGCCTATGCAAACGCTTTCATCCGCGAATTTGACATGCATCAACGCTTCGTCTACCACAGAGTGTACGGCGACCGTTTTAATCCCCATTTCCTTGCATGCTCGGAGTATTCTTATCGCGATGTCTCCTCTGTTCGCTATTAATATTTTCTTAAACATTTGCGTTACTCTATAACCGCTAACAACTGGCCGAACTCGACGGGCGTCGCATTGGAAACCGCTATGTGGATTATCTTGCCGTCTTTCGGGGCTTTTATCAAGTTCATAACTTTCATAGCTTCGATGATTAAAATAGGCTGTCCCTCTTTAACCTCGTCTCCTGCGGCGACGAAATTTTTGGCTCCTGGTTCCGGCGAAAGATAACAAGTGCCGACCATCGGCGATTTGAACGCTCCTGGATGTTGCGAATAATCTGTTGTTTTAAGGGGAGTTTCAGATTGAGAAGCCGGCTTCGGGGTTTGAACGTCGGTTGTTTGTTGGGCTGAGACTATTTCAACCGGCTGCGAAACGATTTTGCCGCTAACCGACGATATCCTAATTCTCGTTTCGCCTTTCTTGTATTCGATCTCGCTTAGTTCGTGTTTCTTTAAAACTTCGGCCAACTTTTCAAAAACCGATTCGTCTATCCTTAGAGTTCTTTTTTTAAATATGCCGCTAAAAAATTTTTTCAAAACTACCAATTTTTAAAACTCAATTCTATATAATTATATTCTAATTCGGTTTTTAACGTTATAGAAAATATCTTCGTCGAATATTATGAAAAAATTTACCGTAAAGTTCTTGAAGGTTTTTCAGGGACGAAGAAGGGGTATGTGAAATTTTGTAACGTAAAGCTGTAAATTAATGGGGCAATATATCTATATTTATTGATTATTTGTAGCGTAATTGTCGTAAATAATGTTTTGTATTTAGTAAAAATGCGATATAATATACATTGAGGTATTTTTAGAATTTTGGAAAAATGAAGAAATTTCTGGTCTTAGCAGCTCTTTTCCTGAGCTTGAATTTGAATAACAACGCTTGCGCAACTAAAGAAGCATTAATTGGCGTTTTTAAAAACGAAACGTCGTGTAGACAAGCTAAAGAAGTATTGTGCAATATAAGTCAAGCATTGTGCAATAAGTCGTGTAGTGATTTTGTAGAAGCATTGCAAGTTCCCCGCGATATTCCTATATGTACTACGATCGCAACTACTATTCTTGGAGCTTGGAATGTTGTTAAAGCAATTAGTTTAGCAGTTTATAATTTCCGCTGGGGGATACCTCAATTAAGTCCTGCTCAAAAAGTTGTAAGTGGATGGTTCCCTTTTATTTTTGATAGTGTGGGTTTAATAAGTAGCAGTTTGGCTCATTATGCTGAGGTAGACGCTTTTGTTCTTGGATGTATTGATAGTACTGTTATTATTAGTTCTGCAGTGGTGCCGCTTATAGGAAACTGGATAACAGGACTTTGGCTTAATAGTCAGTCTGCAGCAGATGTATTGCCCCAAGGAGTTACTGCTCCTGAAGGATGGAGAAACAGGAAGTGGGCTAAGATGATATTGCTGGGTTTTTGTTAAGGCATTGTCAATTTTTATTAAGAAGGAGTTTGATATGTTGAAGATAATAGTAAGAAGAAGGAAATTATTTTTTTTCTCCTTTTTGTTGATTGTTGCGTCTTTATATCATACGGCGTCTGCTGTTACTAGAGGATTAGTTTTATATCATCCGCAAGCGGTGCCGAGTATCCAGGTTCCAGCAGGCTTTTCTGGCGGAAAGTATATTGCATATGGATATCTTCCTTCTAATGTTCAATTGGAAATACGGAACGTAATTAAAGAGCGTAGCGTAGAGGTTGCTGGAGTTATAGATAAAGCTCCTATAGAGACTCCAGAAAACGAATTTAGGGGGTTTTGTTGTATGGTTGCTCATAATTTACTATGGCGATTAAAAGCAAGCAGCTGCAGTGAGGTTTCAAGAACTTTGTATGATAGAGCAATGTTCGCTCCTATTAATCGGTTAGATTTCTTATTTATGATTCATATGACCCCAGATGATATTGAGGGACTAAAGAATGAAAAAGAATATTTAAAGAGCTTAGTAGGAAGCTACAGGGCTAAGACGGCTGGTGAGTTGGAAGACAGAAGCGTTGCCGCCGTCGAATTTCAAATTTCTTTGAGTAAGCTTTTGCCTGAATTGTGTAGCGAAAGAGATATAAATTTCGCGAGAATTTCAGGTGGATGTTGGAAAGAAGTCGAGGGAGCGTTAAACAGAAACGCTGAAAAGATTGCAAGCAGCGGATCGATTGATGAGAAGCAAAGGCGGTTGCTTCCGATGGCGATTCCTATAAGACTGTCAAGCCAGGTTTGTATGGAATTAATTCGCGGATTATTCCCCGGAGGGATGTTCCACGTCTTTACGGAAGCAGAAACTCTGTTGATGTTGCATTTATTCCCAGAAGAAGGAATATGTCCTTGGAATAAACTTTCGGATGAAGATAAAGATTTCTTTACAGAGTGTCTAATCGGAGCCATGAGGTCTCGAGCGATAAGAGATTATCTCTTTGACACGACAAGTCAAGTCAATATGAGCAGGTATCTGAGGATACAAACGGCGGACGACGCGGAGGAAGAACATAGAGAGCCGGCGTCTGAAGCAAGCGACAGCCGATTCTCAGAAGAAGACGCAGAGGATAGCTTGTCCGCTGAATCTGGTTCCTCTACTAAAAGCGAGGAAGAAGAGTATAACGAGTTGGCCTCGAAAGCGGCGCGGGAGATATATACCTCTAAGGGAATAGCTATCGATCCAGAAATGAGCGATAGCGCTCCGCCAAATTGGTCTAAAATTCCAGAGGCTATAATCGACGAGTTAAAAGAGGCTTTCTCGAGAAATAAAGAAACGGCTTTACGCAGTTTAAGCGTTGAAGACGCTAGAACAAGAGAGCTTCAGGCGGAACATATTGCAGGCGGGATGTTCGTGGAATTGCCGACGGATTACGTCGTAACTTTAGAGCGTCTTATGTTCCCAGAGGGGATGTTCCATTTGTTCAAAGGAGCGGAGTATATGTTGGTAAACATTTTAATGCCTAATATCGCCGTGAAACAGTTGCGACCTGAAGACAGATTGTTTTTGATGGAATGTTTGGCTGGCGCGCAAAGGTCGAAATATATAAACGAAGGGATTGCAAAGCCTTTGGCTCTTTTCGATATAAAAGATTTTCCAGCGTACGCCGCAAGTTAACGACAAACCGAATTAGCGGTTAATCCTAAACGCGTTCGCGAGACATTGAGAAGTAAAGCGCGTTACCTTTCTTTATTAACAAAAGTCAAAAAAAAGATGGAAAAAATGGAGGGGGAGCGTATATAATAAAAATTGAATGGTTATAAAAGGAAGTTATCTCTTTAGAACTATTTGAACAAGAAGTAAACTTAGATACTGGTTGAGAGATAAAATTCTAAAGAGAAATGCAAAAGGGAGAGAAGATGAACAAGAAAAAAATAGGGAAACTAGTGATAGCAGGGGCGATAGCTCTGGTAATGATGAGCGGAGTAAGTTGGTCTGCCGAGGATAGAGCGGGAAGAGAAGAGAGGCCGTTATTCTTGCCAGACGAAAGAGGAAGGACATTTGGGATAGCAGGCGAAGAAACGGGAGAATGGGTTTTTGGAGAAAGAAGAGACGACGCGGAGGAAG
>JAISID010000055.1 GCA_031262205.1 Holosporales bacterium
ATATTGACTAGACAATTCTCCTAAAAATTCGAATAATTTATTCTCTTCGCGTTCTTTTACGTTATCTGTAGTCATTTTCTGTATATCTTGAACAATGGAATCGTTTTTTAGAATATAAAAATCCGTTAATTGTACGATTCTGCGAGGTATGCAATAAAGGCTTGGTATTTTCTCGGAACTTCGCTCCTTTCCAAGAGCTAATAATAAGCTCTCGTTTTTATCGATTGTCTTATCTCCCGTCCATCGCTTTAAGTATAAAGGAAATTCTTTAATTAAGGTTTCTATTCTCCGTTTATCTTTTTCATAATCTAATATAAGAAAAATACCGCTTTGGAGCTTCTCCTCTTCTTTTTTTAATTTTTGATAAAATTCCTTTTTAACAATATATTTGCCAAAGCTGCTACTAAACGCTGCTCGATTATTTTCGACTTTGAGACTATTTAAACTAATCGTATCTAATATGTACATTTTTATCCCCTTATTCCTTTATCGACAAACTCGCCCCACCAATCCATCATCTCTCTTCTCTCCGCTAGAAACTGGGCGTGGTTATACGCCGCTCTTATCTTATTCCTCTCGCAATGAGCTAATTGCCTTTCTATAACGTCTGGCGAGAATCCATTCTCGTTCAATATAGTCGAAGCGGTAGCTCTTATTCCATGCGGAGTAGCTTTTCCTCGATACCCGTTGTCTCTTAACGCTTTGCTTAATGTATTGTCGCTTATCGGCTTATTAATATCCGTCCTACATGGAAACAATAACTCGGTTCCTAAAGATATCCTTTTTATCTCTTCTAACGTATTTATAGCTTGCCTAGATAAGGGAACTATATGTTGTTCCTTCATTTTCATCCTATCGGCTGGTATTCTCCATTCCTTCTTTTTTAAATCAAACTCGTTCCGTTTCGTTCCTCTTAACTCTCCGCTCCTTACAAATGTCAATACTAATAACTTAAACGCTAATTTAGTTTGGAGATTCATTTTAAGCGTATCTATTCTTTTTAAAAATTCTTTAAATTCCCTTTCTGAGAAGTAAGCGTAGTGATTTTCCTTAACGGGAAGTAACGCTCCTTTTAAGTCTGCGGTTATATCGTGTTCCGCTCTCCCCGAAGATACTGCGTATCTAAAAACCTGTCCTACGACTTGCATTACCCTATGCGCTACCTCTAGAGAACCTCTGTTTTCAATTTCCCTTATAACCTCTAATAACTCTTGCGGTTTTATCTTTTTTAAAGGGACGCCTCCTAAATAAGGAAACACATTTGTTTCTAGTCTTCTTATTATGTAAAACGCGTGTCTTGACGTTATAGAGCCTTTCTTCTTTTCAAACCATTCTCTCGCTATATTCTCGAACGTGTTTATGGCGTTCTCTTTAATTTCTAACTTCTTCATTTTCCTTAACTCCCCAGGATCGTATCCTTCTCTTACAATCGCTCTATACTTATCCCTCTTCAGTCTTGCTTCTTTAGGAGACACTTGCGGATACACGCCTAACGCTATACGTTTTTGTTTCCCCGCTATACGATACTTTAATCTCCAATACTTGCCTCCGTTCGGATATATCTCTAAATACATTCCATACCCGTCGGTTTTACAATAAATCTTTTCTTTCGGTTTTAAATTCTTACATTCAATATCTGTTAACATGACGTCTAAACTCAAAATCATTATTTTATGGCAACAAAAATGGTACCATAATCCTTCGGTTACAGACGAATTTTTTGAAACAAATTTGGATTAGCAAAAATGGCAAACTACTGGCTTGCCCAATTTTTCTATATAATCCAAATCCTCTTAAAACATCCCCAAACCTCCCTTTGGCGGAGAGAGGGGGATTCGAACCCCCGATACGGGAAACCGTATAACGGTTTTCGAGACCGCCCCATTCGACCGCTCTGGCATCTCTCCAATAATTAAAATAGCATGAAAATGCGAAAGAAAATAGCTTCTAAATTTGGGCGGTTCCAAACGACTGTTATTATTAAGAAGCGTTCCGAGTTTATTAATGTTAAAATAAAAATAAAGATTAAAAAAGTATAGGCATTAGGTTATATAAAAGAAAGGAAACGAGCGTAGAAAAGGCGAGGGTAAAGAGATATAATGACTAAGCGGAAGAGGATATTATTAATAATGTTGGCGGTGTTTGCAATAGGATGCTCGAGAGACATAAATTTTAGAGAGAGAACGGCGGAGGAGATATTTTCATTAGGCGACAAGGAAATGAAGGCGAAGCATTATGCTGCCGCTGCAAAGGTTTTCGAAGAACTAAAGAGTTTGTATCCATATTCGAAAGCGACTGCGGAAGCGTCGCGTAAGTTAATTGAATGCTACGTCGCAATGGGAGATTCAAATAAAGCCGAGGCGATATGTAAAACTATCGAGGGCGAAAATTCCGCTTCTTCGCAAAGTTCTTGTTTGCGTAAATTAGTATTGGGCAAGGAGAGAAAATTAAGAATAGAAGCATCGCTTTTATCATGCGATTTGTTGGAGCTTGGCTCTAAAATAGATACGCTGACTAAAGCGGGAATAGACGGTTTGCATATAGATATTATGGACGGTCATTTCGTTTCCAATATAGCTTTCGGTCTAGACGTCGTGAAGCAAATAAGGGGCGTTTCTAAGTTGCCGATAACCGTTCATTTGTTAGTTAGCGATCCGTTAAAGTTTATTGACGTCGTCGCTCCATACGCGGATTGTATAATAATACACAGCGAAGGCGTCGCGAACGTTTCAGAGGCGTTGAAGAAAATTAAGGGCGAAGGCGTCGCCGTCGGATTGGCTATTAATCCGGCGACGGAGATTGATTCTATAGAGAAATATCTGCATATGGTCGACGTAGCGCTTATAATGGGGGTTCAGCCTGGGTATGGCGGACAAAAGTTTATCCCGTCTTCTTTGAAAAAGATTCGTAAAATAAAATCCATTTTCGGAGATAAGATTTTAATTGGAATCGACGGAGGGGTTAATGATAAAACAAGCTCCGTTATTAACAACGAAAAAGTTGACGAGCTTGCGGTTGGCAGTTATTTAGTTAAAGAAAATACGGTTCGCGGTTTAAAAGAGAAGTTGAAAATTTTATGTCGCGGAGTTTGAAAAATCTTAAAGACGTTTTAAATTTCTATAGAATTTCGTTCGCTAAGAAAAACGTTTTTTATAGATTTTCGTTAAACAAATCTCCTCATCTTTTTGATAGTAGAAAATTTACAAACGATCTTTGGATAGGGGATTCTCAAATCGGGAGGGAGATATTAAATTTTAGTTTTACGACGGAAGCTAACGGCGAGCCGTTAAATATTGCGGAAATTTTTTCGAATGAAAATCGCGACGATTCGAAGTATGCAGCCAGTTTCGCGTGGATTCGCGATCTTTGCGCAATAGGCGATAATAGTAATCTCAAATATGTTCGTAATTTAATTTCCGCGTTTATAAGAGGATATAAGAAAAGAAATAAATTTTGGCTGTCAAAATCGTGGGATAATGCGGTCGTCGGCGAAAGAATAGTTAATTGGCTTTTTTCATATTCCTTTTTTGCATCTGGTGCAAGCGATAGATTTCAAAGAGAAGTCTTATCGTCGATAGCGGAGCAATTTTCTCATCTTTTAAAATGTTATAAAGCCGAGTTAAATCCATATTCAAGACTGATTGCTTTGAAGGCAATATTTTATGGGTATTGCGTTATGAGTACGAGTCAAACTAAACGAGTCCGAAAAATTTTAAAAGAAATATGCGTTATTGTTGATAAGAATGTAGACAAACAAGGAATGTTTTATAACAGTTCGCCTGTCGATCATTTTCAAGTATTTAGGAGTCTTTTAGAAATAAGATTTATAGCGAGGAATTTTGGAATAGACGTTCCAAACGACGTATTCGTCGATAAACTTTCTCGGATGGCCGCCGTCGTTAGATTTTTGAGATTGTCTGATGGAAGCGTATCTCAATGTCCTGGAAATTCCTCAAAATTAAATTCTTTTTTTACGCCGAGCAGACAAATGGTAGATACGGCGTTATCGATTGTCGAGAGCAAGAATTACAATAATAAACCCTTGGGATTCGATAGATTGGAGACGAAGAAATCAATTGTAATAGTCAATACGAAACCTAGAAATGCGAGGTCTAAATTTAATGATTTTTCTAAGCCGGGAATAAGCATATTTGATTTCGAAGCTAGTTTTGGGATCGATAAATTGTTGAATAGAGCGGATATTTCAGTTGTTTTCAATGGTTTTCATATAAAGTTGGACGAAAAAACGAAGAGTTTTACAAAGGGGAATATGAAAAACGATAGATTTTCTTTTGAGTGCGAAGCGCAATTTTTTAATAGATTTTTCGACTTTGCAGTAAGGCGGGAGATTGAATTGTTTTTAGATAAGCCTCAAATTAATTGCGCAGACCTTATCCTTGCATCTACGGATATGGAGGCGTATTTTAGGTTCGTGTTTAACAAAAATGTAGATATGAGAGAGATAAACAAAAAAAACGTATTGATTAATATTAATAAGTCCGAGTATGTGTTTCATGCGATTTCTAGCGACATTGAAAACATAGCGGTACAATCTTCACAAGAAACCGGCTACCCATCTATTGAAGTTTTTTCTCCAGTTAAATCGCAAAAAGAAATAGAATTTAGTTGGTCGTTGGAGCGTATAGATAACTTTGAGAGTTCTAAGAGATTTTAGCGGAGCGTTGAATAAATGAAAAATACGGGGATTATATTCTATGGAGCCGATAGGGAAGCGACGTTAAATCAAGCGTATGAACTTGCCGTGAATCATATGGCTAAAGGTTCGAATATAGATAAAGATACAATTGCAAAATATGTTTCTTCGAATGCGTATCCAAATTTTCTTTGCGTAAAAAAGCCCGAGGATAAAAATGAAATTTCTATCGAGGAATCAAGGAACATTATTGAATTTTTATCTCAAACAAAAAGCGTGCCTGGCAACAGAGCGGTTGTTATAGAAAACTCTGAAGATATGTCGAAAAACGCGGCGAACTCAATTCTTAAAATACTTGAAGAACCGCCGGAGGACGCCGTATTGATTCTTACTACCTCTAAACTTTTTTCAATATTGCCTACGATTCGTTCTAGGTGCCTTAAGATGGCGGCGGAGTCTGATTTTTTATTAAGTTCGGATGTTTGCGATCCTAAAACCTATGTGAAGTTAGCGTTGAAGGATGTAAATTGCGACTTTATAGAAAAAACAATAAGTTTCATAGAATCTGGGTGTAAGAACTTTGTTGAATTTGGAAAACAAAACGCGGAGAATATGGCTGATTTTGTGAAAATTGCGATCGCTTATTGTTCGTTCTTGTGCTTTAAAACGCGCGATCAAAATTTTGCAAGGTTAGTATTGAATTTACACAAATTTTCGAATTTGGTTAGACGTACTTACCCCGATAAGCAGTCTGTTATAGTCGCTATAGGCGGAGTTCTTAATCAAGGTTTGTTTTTGAGTTTATAAATCTCAAACGCGGGCGGGGTATGTAGTTTGTAATAGACTGAATTTTTTATAATTGTTAAACTTTATTTATAGTAATTAGGATTCGCAGATAAGTTTAAAATGTCAGGACATTCTCAGTTTCACAATATAATGTTTCGAAAAGGAGCGCAAGACGCCAAAAGAGCAAGGATGTTTGCGAAAATATCTCGCGAAATCACCGTCGCCGTTAAGCTATCTGGGAACGACGCCAATTCTAACCCTAGGCTGAGAGCCGCTTTATCTCTTGCTCGAGGGAATAATATGCCGAAGGACAACATAGAACGAGCTATCGCCAAGGCGACAAGTTCTGACAATAACGCAAATTACGACGAGGTTAGATACGAAGGATACGGTCCTGGAGGAGTCGCTATTATTGTCGAGACTCTAACGGATAATAGAAATAGAACCGCTTCCGACGTTAGGTCGGCATTCTCGAAATTTAATGGGAGTTTAGGAGAAACTGGAAGCGTTTCGTTTTTGTTCAATAGGGTAGGGCATCTGTTATATAAAGCGGTTCAAGGCGGTTTTGAGAAGGCCTTTGAGTTCGCTATTAATTTAGGGGCGGAAAATGCGGAGGAATTTGAGGATTGTATAGAAATAACAACTTCCGTGGAATCGTTTGCGTCTATTCGCGACCACTTTGTTAAAGAATTTGGAGACCCTGTCGATTCTGGATTGATATGGCTTCCGACGACTTATACGTCTTGCGCCGACGATACGAAGAATACCTTAATGAAGCTATTTGATATTTTGGAAGACAACGACGACGTGCAAAAAGTTTTCAGCAACATGGAGTAGCGGCGTTAGGGATGGAGACTAAAAAAGTATTGGAGATATGAATACATAATTTCAAAACGCGTATGCGTTTGCTTTTCAGAATCGCCTTTTGATTC
>JAISID010000080.1 GCA_031262205.1 Holosporales bacterium
GGCGGCTTGTTCGGCTTCGCCGAACCCGAGCTTCGCAGCTCGGCCGCAGTTAATACTGCGGAAGCCGCCGCCCTCTCAAAAATGAAATTTTAAAAGGTTAATATAGAACTTTAAGATTCACTAAATAATTCCCTTGCTTTTTAAAAGGAAATTACCCCCTGGTTATAATGTCAAGGCATGCTTTGCTTCTTCCATAAAGATCGTACTTTAAAAGTCATAACTACACGAGCGCTATTAACATATCTATAAACTCTTAGAAACTTTAGAGAATCTTTACGTTAAGGACGTTTCCTCTAAGAATAGTTTTTCGCTTCTCTTTATTTTAAAACGGGGCGCGTGGTTATAAGTAGCTATAATAAGTGATAAAATATTCCAAACGTCGTTTTGGCGAGAAACAAAAATGCATGGAAAAAAGTTATTAGACTTATTAGAAAACTACAACCCGACGGACGAAGGCGAAATCTATAGTAAACAACGGCTTCTAAGTTTCCTAAAGGAAGAGCCGAATTGCTTTAAACGCGAAAACAAAGCGGGTCATTTTACGGGGTCGTGTTGGTTAGAAAACTGCGACGGAACTAAATTTTTGCTTACGAAACATAAGAAACTAGGAGTTTGGTGGAAACTCGGCGGCCATGCCGACGGCGATCCCGATATCTTGAACGTTTCCATACGAGAAGCCGTTGAAGAATCCGGATTGAAAAAGATAAAACCAGTATCCTATGAGATATTCGACGCGGATTATCTCGTAAGCCCCGCGTATAAAGAAGTCCCCGCCCATTATCATTACGACGTCACCTTTTTGCTAAGAGCCTACGACAAGGATGAAAAAATACAAATTTCAGACGAATCGGACGATCTAAAATGGTTTGAAGAACCGCCGCTAGACGACGGCAGCGAATTGGCCAGGGCGTTCGTATTGAAAAGAACTTTTGAAAAATGGAAACGGTTGCGATGAATCTCGCGGCATATTCTACTGTCGACTGTTTTTAGAAACAAACAGCGTCTTGGCAATTTATCGTTTACCGCAAGCAAGACGGGTTATTATATTTCTGAATATCGCTCTCTGCGTAGTTGCTTGCGGCTATGCTTTTTTCAGGCGTTGGCAATACCTCTTCGAAGAGGAGACATATCCTATAACATTTCTCTTTTGGCTCACTCGATTATACCGATTTATCACGCGTAACTTGTCAAGGGACGCTTCGCTTTGCGCTCGCTCTATAGCCCTTGACAAGTCGCTTTATAAATCAGTCGAGATATCCTCGTTCCAAAAGATAAATATTATTATAGGAAGGTTTACGTCTTATAGTTCTGGTTACTTGTTGTTAACGTCGGTATTCTAGATTCTAGAGAGGAGCGCTTTTGAGGCTACAAATTAATGGAATAGTGCCTCTAGATGGAAGATCATTCATGATGTATTGCTAAATATGTTGCTAAAATTATATAGTAATATATAAGTATACTTAAAGTAATAAATCATAAAATCCACATATTACTACTAAATTGTGTTTTATTATTACCGCTAATCATCGGAGAATGATTTCAAAATTTGAAAATGTTTCACGTGAAACATTTTTGTTTTTTCAAAAATAATATCCCTAGCGTTTCGCGCCTATAACCAGCTCGGTTAGCGACGATTTTTGGCTATTCTCAGCTGCCTTTATGTATAGCCGTCATTTTTATTATAGCTTTACAAAATTATTACTTAACAAATTAAAGTATATAAAATTTATTACTTTATATATACTTATAAATTCTCCATTTATACAAATTCTAATCTTGCCCCATATGAATCTCTTATATTTCCCTCGTAATCCGAACAGGGCGTCATTGAAAGCGCAATAAAATGATTTCAACGAAAAGTTCTATTAATATAAACTATAAAGAACAAAGCGTCAATACGCCGCCGCTTTAGGAATTTTATAGGTGATTGTTTTAGAAAAAATAACAAAGAGCTACAACGGATTGCAAGTTCTCAACGACATATCGCTAGAGATACAACCGAACGTCATACATGGAATTATCGGGAAAAGCGGAGCGGGCAAATCAACTCTTTTAAGACTACTGAGTCTTCTTGATGCCCCGGATAGCGGGGAAATTTTTTTCAACGGCGACAGAGTGGATAATCTGAAAGGAAAGGAACTCTTAAATCGTCGGCGTCAATTTGGAATGATATTCCAGAACTTCAATCTTTTTTCTTCGCGAAACGTTTTTCGCAACGTAGCTTATCCTCTTGAAATCGCCGGCCAAGACAAAAAGACTATCAAGAACAGAGTATGCGAACTACTGGATTTAGTCGGGCTGTCGGACAAAGTCGACTATTCTATAAGCAAACTTTCCGGCGGGCAAAAACAACGCGTAGCCATTGCCAGAGCATTGGCAAATTATCCAAAATTTCTATTCTGCGACGAAGCCACAAGCGCTCTTGATCCGCAAACGACTTTATCCATTCTTCAACTAATAAAAGACATACGAAATAAAATAGGGCTAACGGTAGTGATGATAACCCATCAAATGGAGGTCGTAAAAGAGACGTGCGACTACGCGTCGGTAATAGACGATGGAAAAGTTATCGAGAGCGACACCGTAAAAAATTTGGTCGGTTTTCCGCATACGAAAATTGCGAGAGAGTTTATATCGACGTTAAATCCGTTCGAGGAAAAAGCCCTTAAGAAACTTTCTCATAATTCGATTAAATGCCGCTTACATTTCGGAAGCAAATCGGCCACGAAACCAATTTTGTCGCAATTAATAAAAGAGCAGCAACTCGACATAAACATTTTATCAGGCTCGATGCGCACCGTAAACGACGAGCCGTTTGGAGAACTAGTGTTGGAATTTATCAGTCCTGCGGATAATTTAGACGTCGCTATAGAGAAATTAGAATCGCAGGGAATAACGTTGGAGAGGCTGGATGTTTAGCGACGCGATACAAATGTTAATAGAGCCTACTTTTAGCACTATTTATATGGTAGTCGGTTCGACTATCGTTTCATTGCTTTTGGGGGTTCCTCTTGGAATACTTCTTTGCGTAACGTCGGCGGGGAATTTGATTCCCAAGCCTATGTTAAACAACATATTGGGAAGAGTTATAAACATACTTCGCTCGTTCCCGTTTATTATATTGATGATACTTGCATTCCCTCTATCTCGCTGGATTGTAGGCACAAGCATTGGAACTACGGCGGCAATCGTTCCGCTATCCGTAGCGGCCGCTCCTTTCGTCGCAAGAATAATCGAGACAGCGTTAAAAGAAGTCAATCCCGAGTTAATTCAAGCTGCGAAAGCAATGTGTTCCAGTAATATGCAGATTATCTTTAAAGCTATGATCCCAGAGGCTTACCCTTCGCTTGTTTCGGGCGTAACGTTAACGATAATAAACATAATAGGATATTCGGCTATGTCTGGAGCCGTAGGAGGCGGAGGACTCGGCGACGTTGCGATCCGCTACGGGTATCAAAGATTTCGAGTCGACATAATGATAGGCGCAGTATTCGCCATTATTCTTATGGTGGAGCTAACTCAGTTTCTGGGCGATAGAATAGTCGGCAATATAATGAAGAAAAGAGGACTTATATGAAATTGGGAAAACTAATCCTGAACGTGTTTAGTTTGCTGGGCTTTTTGTTTGCTATAAACGGCGTTCCAGGCGGCGTTTGCGAGAAATTGAAAATAGGAGCGTCGCCCACGCCCCATGCGGAGATTTTGAATTTCGTGAAAAGCGAGTTAGAAAAAGAAGGCGTCGAACTTGAAATAATAGAGTTTACCGACTATATTACGCCCAATATAGCATTGGGAGACAAGCAACTAGACGCAAACTTTTTTCAACATAAACCGTATTTAGATAATTTCGCAAAAGAGCGCGACATCGCTCTCATTTCTCTGGGGACAATTCATATAGAGCCTATGGGGCTTTATTCCAAAAAGATAAAGAATATTAAAGAGCTTAAAGAAGGAGCGATTATAGCTATTCCAAACGATCCCACAAACGAAGGCAGGGCTTTGCTATTGCTTCAATCGAGCGGCCTTATTAAATTAAGGCCGAACGCGGGATTTGAATGTACTCCGCTCGATATTGTAAGCAATCCTAAAAATCTTAAATTCAAAGAGTTGGAAGCCGCTCAATTGCCGCGCGTTCTAGACGACGTCGACGGGGCGATTATAAACGGACATTACGCCATCGAGGCAAAATTAAATCCCTTAAAAAACGCATTGCTTTTAGAAAAAAGCAACTCGCCTTATGCAAACGTCGTAGCCGTACGCTTGGAAGCTAAGGACGATCCAGGGGTTCAAAAACTTATGAAGGCGTTAAAATCAGACAAAGTAAGACAATATATCATCAATACATATAAGGGCGGCGTTATCCCTACATTTTAGTTTGGAAAATCGTTTTGAACGTCTTAAGGGCGATTTCTAAACTTGAAGTAGTAGTTGCGTATTGGAAATTCAGCTAAAATAAGCGCGCTGATCTTACCGATTAGAATTGATTGGCTGTAAATGAGGTTTTTATGACGTTGGAGGATGATTCCATTGTCAAATAAATATGGGCGTTGAAAATCATCCCCTCGCATACAGTAACGGTTTTATAAGCGCAATCTTATAAATAGATTGTTATAAACTTCTTTGTGTGAATCTATTTGCTCTACTACACGTTAAAGGATGATTCCGTAGGTGCTTGTTATCGCGAGGCGCACCAAGTTTGGTTTTAGTTTCAATTAACTCTACACTTTACTCTTTTTCTACTATAGAATCGGATTGTGTGCCCGGGTGGCGGAATTGGTAGACGCGCGCGCTTCAGGTGCGTGTGGAGGCGACTTCGTGGAAGTTCGAGTCTTCTTCCGGGCACCATTTTAGTTTTAAAGAAAACGTCTCTTTGCGTAAAATACAGACTTATCCTCCAACACTGCTGCAAGCAGCGACTATGACTTGGCCGGAGAGAAAGCCGTTGCCCTTTTAAATCCCAGCTAGTTACAAATGAAATCCTAAAAATTTTGTCGCATGAGCGTCAAATTAGGAGAGTATTTTCCTTCAGCCAGTTTGAGGTTATGGAATCCTTTTGGAACATTTCGCGGAACTTTTCGTAAGTCGTTTTGTGATAATTATTAAGCCAATTTAATTCTGAAGCGTTAAGCATTTCCTTTTTTATTAGCTTTCTACAAAACGGTATAAAGTTCATTGTTTCGAATTCAATATGTTCAGGGTTTTTGTCCGAGCATTTAGTTAAAACCATGTTTTCTATTCTTATGCCAAGGTCTTTAAGATATATTCCCGGCTCTATGGTTATCGTCATATTCTCTGTGATATTCTCGTTGGAATTTGGGGAAATTGAAGGATGTTCATGGACGTTTCCAAAATTTCCGACTCCATGTCCGGTGCCAAAGCGGTAATCGAATCCTTCTTTCCAAACCCAAAATCTTGCGATTGAATCTAAGCGGCAAGCCCTAGTTTTATTTGGAAACTTTGCTGTGGAAAACATGACGAGGGATTTCAGTAGCGTCGTGTAAATAGTTTTTAACTCGTCGCTGGGGTTGTCTCCTCTATAAATAGTCCTGGTCATATCGGTTGTTGAGTTTTTGAAATGCGCTCCCGCGTCGAACAAGAATAAACCGTCCGAATCGATTTTGCAGTTTCCTAAGGTTTTGGGATCATAGTGAACCATAGCCGTGTTATTTCCGAAAGAGGATATTGTGTTGAAGCTCAAACCGATAAACGTTTCGTTTTTCCGCAATTCGTTTTCAAATAGATCGCTAACGTCGATTTCCGTAGTACGTTCGCAGGTTTCGCTGTACGCTAGGGCTTTTATAAAAGCAATTGAAGTAAGTTCCGCCGCTTTTTTTTGATTCCTTATTTCAACGGGATTTTTTACAGCCTCGAAACCGCCGTAGAAAACGCGGGATTGTCGTATTGAAAATCCATTGTTTTGCATGATTATTGGGAAATGAACAAACGTGGTTTGAAAGTCGCAATTAATAATTGTTTTATCGATAGACTTAATAGTTTCTTTAAATTTATCTAAACGAATAAAATCGAAATCTTCTGTTTTTTCCGTTAGTTCCAAATCGCAGAAAATTATAGGTTTTTGCGATTTCTGGATAAGGGCGACGCAAACGGGAAGAACGCATTTGTCTTCTGTGATCTTTGCGAGCCTTAGTCCAAAAATCCATCCTATTATTGATTTTTCCGTTAATAAAACGGCTTCTTTATTATTCAGTGTGTCTTTAATACGATTTATTCGATCTAAGCGTGTTTCTCCAGTATCGTTTTCATCCATTAAAAATAATTTGACGTTTGAGACTTCATTCTCTCCAAACGGCGTTTTGTCCAATACTTTTATTTTGAATCCTAATTCGTCGGATAGTTTTAATATATCTAAATACGACTTATATGTTGAGGAAAATGGGCTGATAACTAACGTCTCTCCTTTTTTTACTAACTTTTTAATCATGCCGAAAACGTCTAATTCCGGATACATTCCAATTTCCCAAATCTTTCCGTCGGCTTGTTGAGCGGCTTGTTTTATATATCTGCCGTCTACGGAAAGAATCGCTTTATTTTGGGAGATAACGGCTCGTCCGTTTGAACCGGAAAATCCGGAAATATATTCTAACGTAGCCGTGTCGCGACTAAAATTTCCGAAGGAATTGTTCCTGGCAATTAATATGGCGTCCGCTCCGATTTCAGGGAGTTTAGCTCTTAAGTTGTTTAAGTTTTCGTTGTGATCCATTTTTAAATACTCCTCTTATATTTTTTAGATATTTTGTCAAGTTCCGTTAGTTCTAATAAAATCTGTTTCAAATCGCTTAGATATACCATGTTGGGGCCGTCGCAAGGGGCTGCGTCTGGATTGTCGTGAACCTCCATGTAAATTCCCGCGACTCCAACGGCGACTGCGGCTCTTGCAAGAATTGGCGCAAATTTCCGCTCTCCGCCAGACGACGAGCCGTTAGCGGAAGGCAATTGAATTGAGTGCGTCGCATCGAATACGACTGGATATCCAGTCTTTGCCATAATTGGCAACCCTCTGAAATCGCTGACTAAATTGTTGTATCCGAAGCACGTTCCTCTGTCGCAAAGCATTATGTTATACGCCCCAAAATGATTAAGTTTTGCGATGATATTTTCCATATCGTTTGGAGATATGAATTGACCTTTTTTAATATGTATGGTTTTTCCAGTTTTTGCCGCAGCTTCTAAGAGGTCTGTTTGTCTGCATAAAAACGCCGGTATTTGCAATATGTCTGCAACCTCCGCTACGACGCTGCATTGGCTTGGCAAGTGCGCGTCGGTTAAAATCGGAACGTTAAATTTAGATTTAACTTTATCTAGTATTTTTAATCCTTCGTCTATTCCAACGCCTCTTCCGCCTGCAAAACTTGTTCTATTCGCCTTATCGAACGACGATTTAAATATGTAGCTTACGCCGAGTCTGTCGCATGTGTTTTTAATTTTTTCGCACATGAAGAGCGAATGATCAAGCGATTCAATCGCGCAAGGGCCGCCTATGAATACAAACGGTAAATCGTTGGAAATATCGAAATTGCCAATTTTAATCGAGATCATAAGGCATACTCAAACTAGAAAGCACTATAAGTATACACCTTATACGGCCTCGGCTAGTTAATAATTTGGAGAGTCGTTTCATAGAATGCGGAGTATGCGGAACGTTTGTTTTTTTTACTAAGGAGATCATTCCCTAATGCCCTACGAGCTAGATTTGTACGCAAAAAATAAAACCGAAAAGAAGAGTCGTCGCTAAGTTGCCAACGGGAATTAACTATAAATGAAATGCACGGAATATAGGGCATGGTTCCCTTTGTCAATATTTATTATGTAACTTTATTACTGATAAATTTGAAGAAAGTTGACAAAAATTTCAATCGTATGATAAAATAAAAATATGAATATCCTTGGGGTGGATGACTTAATGAAAAATTTAAAAGCATTGCTATTGTTTATAGCTTTTTCTCCTTTGTCTTTTGCAGACGATTCTGAGAGTTTGATTAATCGAATAAACGAGGCCAGAGCGGAAATATCTAAACTTGGCCATACTCTTTCGAAAGAGAGAGCCATATTAGATAGGGCGGAAAGGAACATAAATACCGACGTTTTTAATCTTTCGACTTCCGAGTCTCAAAAAGTCGAGGATGTGAAAACGGCGGAGGACGAGATTGAGGAAGTTAAAAAACGGCTTACTCAATTGGTTTCCAATGTGGACAGTTTGACCAAAGATATGGAGGCGCTTAAGGCTAAAAAGTCTGGCGAAGGCGATAAAGAAGAGGAAGCGAAACCGCTGCGACGTCGCGATTCGGAAAGCAAACCGCATAGCAAAGATTCTAAAGAAGAGACCGTCGACGAGGGTTTAAAGGAAGATAAAACTAAAGACCGCGACGAGCGTAAAGCAAAAAGTAAATTGAAAAAGGACGACGTTGAAACGGAAGCGGTGTCGAAGACTAAAGAGAAGGACGACGAGACGTCAAAGATCGACGAAGAGCCTGCGACTAACAAGGCGAACAAGGACGAAGCAGACGCGACGGAATCGCCAATTATGGAAACTGCCGAAGATGAAGACGCCGATAAGTCGTTAGAAGAAACAGCTGTTGAAGAACCGTCAATAGACGAGTCTCATCAGGACGAATCTCATCAGAATGAAGACGAAGCGGAAAAAGCGATAAAGGAAGCCGACGAACTGGCCGATCTGGGAAAAGAATGAGATTTGCATAAGGAGCGAGCTTGGGCATGGATAGAGTTGAGTTAAGCGGATGACGGCGAGAATTTTACGAAAAGCAGCGGTCGTTACGAATAACTTAAGACGCCGTAAGTTCGCTTCTTTGACGGTTTTGATTAGAAAATTTAAAAACGGTTTTGGGGGACGGAATCTGGAAGGGTTTTCTTTGATTGAAATATCAAGGGTTTTATTAATCATTGGGATTATAGCTGGAGGCATGTTAAAAGGGCGAGATTTGATCGCGGCGGCTCAGGTTAAATCGGTAGCGAGCGACATTCAGGTTCTCCAAATAGCTTACGCTCAATATGTTAATTCTTACGGGGCGTTGCCTGGGGACGATAACTCCGCCGCTTCTAGATTTGGAGCGGTTGCAAACGGAGACGGCGACGGAAAAATTTCGTCGGGCGACGCTAAAAAAGTTTTTGCTCACTTATACGCCGCCGGTCTTATTGAATCGGCGAATTTTAAGATTCCCAAAATTGGCGGGACGTACGACGTAATATCTGAAGGAGACGTTGCAAAACTCAGAATTTCCGATAAAGGAAGAGCGTTTGTAACCGGACGACAATTAATTACTTTACTTGCGAAAACTAATGAATTGCTAGGAGAACATAGAGGAAAATTGGAAACTGAACCGACCGAGATATCGAGAGACGATTCGCAAAAATATATTGTTAAAATCAGATTAGATTGAGCGTATAAATTTTATGCGAATTATAATTTGTCGTTTAAATATCTGAACGGCCATAAGCGCTTTATCGGCGAAGAGGTAATGAAGACGCGGAATTATCTCTTAGTTTACGACAGATATACTAAGCGCCTTGTAAGCAAATTGCCGCGCGGAGCTTGATATATTGCAAGATTATATTTTCGGTGGCACACGCTATAGTAATGATCTTTTTTAATGTCTAAATAGCTATGAATACTCTATTGGCGAGTAACTAATAATGAGGATAGAAAAACGACGAGGTTACGGAACCATCTCTTAGCCTGCGAGACAGATGCTAGAGTTCTTGTAAACAAATTGCCGTGGCGAAATTTGAGCGGTTTGTAACTATCCTATATTTTAAGATAATTCTTGAGAATCATCGCCCGACGCCCTATAAATAACGGTTGTATACAAGAGACCCAACTGAAATGAAAAAATCATACTGATTAGAATTGATTAGCTGTAAATGAGGGGCGTTAGGGTATGATTCCCAGATAAATAAATTGGGTATTCATATAGGTAGAACTTAGTCGCTAAATAGTCTTTTGGCGATTTGGACGGCGTTCAACGCGGCCCCCTTTCTGAGGTTGTCGCAAACGCACCAGAAACTTATAGCGTTGTCGGTAGTCGGGTGTTTTCTGATTCTACTTACGAATACTTCGTTCTTTGAAGCTGCGTCGAGCGGAGTCGCGTATTCATAATTTTTGGGATCATCCATAATCTTAACGCCGTTAAAGTTTTCGATCCCTGCGACGGCTTTTTTTAAGTCTACTGTTTTATGAAATTTAGCGAAAACAGAAACCGCATGACCGACAAAAACTGGAACTCTAGCGCATGTAGCCGTTATTTCAATGTTGTCTATCCCTAAAATTTTTTTTGTTTCATTCATCATTTTTAGTTCTTCTTTTGTATATAAAGAATCGGTGAAAACGTCGATTTGAGGGATTATGTTAAACGCGATCTGTTTTTTAAAGTAATGCGGTTCTATACTATTGCGAGATAATAAGTCTTGGGTTTGGGAGAGCAACTCGGCGACTCCTTTTTGGCCGGCTCCGGAAACGGATTGATAAGTTGAGATTACCGCTTCCTTCAAACCGAATATATCGTGCAAAGGCTTTAATACCATAACCGTTTGGATTGTAGAGCAATTCGGGTTGGCTATGATTTTTTTATTTTCGTATTTTTCTATATCGGAAAAATTTATCTCGGGAACTACCAATGGAACAGTTTTATCCATTCTGAAATAAGACGTATTGTCTATGGCGACGCAGCCGGCCTTCGTTGCTATTGGAACGTATTTTTTGGAGACCTCTCCGCCGGCGGAGAAAATAGCTATATCGTACGATGCGAAATCGACGTCGTCTAAATCGGAAACTTCTATTTTAGAATTGCTGTAGTCTAACAAGCTCCCTTTTGATCTATATGAAGCCGCCGCCGCTATATTTTGCGCGGGTATGTTTTCTTCACGTAGAATCGAAAGTATTTCTCGCCCGACTTTCCCAGTCGCTCCAACAACTATTATTTTTTTATTTCTCATGGAAATTTAGGTTAAGTTGATATACAAAGACATGTAGAATAATAACATGTTTGAGAACTTGCTAAATCGATATTTTTACCGCTGAATCATCCGCGTTGCGACGCTCTATGAAACGGCGCTTGTGTGTGGCGGCCGCAAGGCGCTCGCTAGAATCGATTGAAAACGGAAACAAAACTATCCAGCTAAAGAAGCGGCGGTTTCTCGTCTATTTTTAACTTACCATTAAAGTGTTTACAGGAGCGTGTTCAGCCGCGTCTTCAAAATCTCGCAGCATATATCCTCTTCCCCAAACGGTTTCTATAAAATTTAGGCCTCCCGTCATATCGGCTATTTTCTTTCTGAGTTTGCATATAAACACGTCTACTATCTTTACTTCCGGTTCGTCTAGACCGCCGTATATGTGGTTTAAGAATGCTTCTTTTGGCAATACGGTCCCTTTTTTCAGGGCTAATAATTCTAAGATGGAATACTCTTTTTTGGTTAACGGCATTTCGACGTCGTATATTTTTACGCATCGTTTTATGTCGATTTCTAGAGGCCCAATATTAATGACCGAGGAAAAATGTCCGGAGGTTCGCCTAATTACCGCGTAAATCCTTGCTAGTAATTCGACTTTGCTAAACGGTTTGGTAAGGTAATCATCGGCTCCTATTGTCAAACATTTAACTTTGTCGTCCGTCGAGTTTAAGCCTGATAGAATTATTACGGGGGTGCCGTTTTTGATTGCTCTTAATCTAGACAGAACTTCAAAACCGTTTATATCTGGCAGCATCAAGTCTAATATTACGGCGTCGTAATCGTAAAGTTTTATCATTTCCAAGGCTTCCGTACCGTCTTCCGCTATGTCGCAAGATATTCCATCGGATATGCACGTTGTTTCAATCCTCTGGGCTATGCTGCTTTCATCCTCCACGATAAGCAATCTCATTATTTTAAAATCCGTACTCTCGACTCCTTAATATTAATACTACCAGAAAGCGCCAAAAGATGTAATTATTATTAATAATTTTTGAAAATTTAAATAATTTTTTCTAAATTTTACCGATGAACTGGCAATTAAATAATCCACTGTTTATTCTCATATGGATGAAATTCGGTTATGTTATTATAAAAAGAAAGAAATGTTTTTAATTAAAAAGAAAGAATAAGTAAAAAGTTGATAGAATCGTTTTTTCAAATTGTTAATTTATTTTTTGATTTAGTTTTAGTCTTCTCAACAGGATTATTTGGGGGCTTTATAGCGGGATTTTTAGGAATAGGATGCGGAGTCGTGATAACGCCTATATTAATGGATTTTGGAGTTCCTCTGCTTACCGCTATCGCAACGCAGTTATGTCATGCCGTTGGAACCAACCTAACCAGTTTTTTAACGTACAAAAGAAAATATGCCGTTGATTTCCATTTAGCTTTTTATATGTTGTTTGGAGGAATGATTGGAGCTGTGTGCGAGTGGATGATTTTGAAAAATTGTTCGACTCCAAAAGCCGCGTTTAATAAGTATATTTACGTATATATAACGGTTTTGATTGTCGTTGGAGTTACGATGTTATGTCAAAGCGCGAACGAGTGGAATAAAAATTCTGTGAAAAAATATCATAAGAATATCCTAATGAGACGATGGATGCTATATTTGCCTTTTCATAGAATCTTTATAAGATCAAGGGCGGAAATGAGTATTTTAATTCCGATACTCGTTGGTTTTTTTGCTGAATTAATGGCGGCCTCGTTGGGAGGAGGGAGCAACCTTTTTATGGTTCCGATAATGACTTATTTAATTGGGCGTATAAGCCCAGTCGTAAACGGCACGGTGGCTCTTGCCGGATGCTTTATAGCGGCTGTAACCGCGATTGTGTATTCCTTAAAGGGTTATTATTGCAACATATTTTTTGTTTTGCTTTTGTTTGCGGGAGCGGCGTTTGGTTCTTGGATTGGGGTGAAATTAACTTATAAATTTAAGCGATGTCAAATATATTTAATAACTTCTGTAGTCGTGTTTTTAATGGTTTTTAGACAAATACTTAAGTTAACAAAATACTCTTTCTTTACAAATGTTATTAATATAGAATTTAGCTCGTTAGAATGCGTTCTTTATTCCTTTGTGAAAGGAAGGCCGATTGTTTACGCTATTTTTTGCATATTGCTTGTGGCAAGCATGGCGTATTTTTACGAGAAGTATTTACAACGAATGTATGAAATAAAGAAATATGCTGGCTTAAGGAGACGGAAAAATGGGTAAAAAAATAATTTTTACGCTAGGTTGTTTATTTATTTGTTTGTACGGCTTTTATCGTTATTATTATTGCTCTAATGAACAAGATAACGTCGTATGTGTTTGTAGTTGGTGCGGAGTTATTCCGCCCGATGTTTTTGAGGATTTTGAAAAAGAGACGGGAATAAAGATAGTGTACGATGCTTTTGGAGGCAACGATGTGCTTGAAGCAAAATCGCTGGCGGGAAGCAATGGATACGATGTTATTTTTCCATCTTTTATACCGTATGTTTCAAGAGGATGTCTTTTAGGACTGTACAATAAATTAGATAAGACGTTAATTCCAAACTTAAAAAATATAGAGAAATGTCCCGTAACGGAGAAATGGATAAAAGCGGGGGGGAATGTCGATTATGCTATACCGTTTTTTTGGGGGACGATCGGTCTTATATATAACGAATCAATTACTTCGAAATTATTTCCAAATATTCCTATCGATTATAAAATCATATTTGATCTAGAAAACTTAAAGAAGATTTCAGAGTATGGAGTTTGTTTCCCAGAAGAATATATAGACGTCTTTCCGCAAGCAAAGATTTTCTGGAAAATCTCCGGAGGCCAAAAAGATGCAAAGAATTTAAAATTGTATAAAGAGCATTTGAAAAAACTTAGAAAATATATAAGAAAATTTTCTTCAAATACAATAGAGACAGACTTTGAATTAGGAGAAATTTGCATTGCTATTTCTAGTTCGGATAACGCATGGAGAGTACGGCAATCGATGCAGGGGGAAAAGAAGATAAAATATATTCTTCCGAAAGAAGGGGGGATTCTTTGGGTAGACTGCGCCGTAATTCCAGTCGGCGCTTCGCATATTCAAAATGCTTATAAGTTTTTAAATTTTCTACTAAGACCGGAGGTTGCCGCTAGAATAACAAATAATTCTGGAATCCTGACTAACGTATGCGGAGCGGCTAAGTTCTATAATAAAGAGATTAAGGAAGATGTAATATATTTAACTTCTGAAGAAATATTAAGGTTATCTTTTGGGGAAAATGCTAGTGTGAATAAGGAAGACATAGATTATACTAGACTCGCCGTAAAGGCTTATTCTGAAATAAAGTGGAGAATAGAAGATGATTAAAAAATTAAGAGCGACGACTGTCTTTTTAATTTTTGGATTAATGTTTTTATGTATGCCTATTGTTTTTCTTATAAAAAATTCATTTGACGGCGATTCGATAAGGAAAATTGTTCTTCACTTTTGCGATGCTTTTAATAGTAGGGAATTAATCGATTCTCTAATAACGAGTTTAAAAATAGCGTTTGTCGCTGCGACTAGCTCGGTTGTTTTAGGCATATTGGCCGCCGTGTTTACAACGGTTCCTAACGGAGCGGGGCGTAAATGTAAAAAGTTTCTAGATAAAATGGTGTTTATTCCAATGATTATACCGGAAGCGGTAATAGGGCTTTCATTGTTGATGTTCTTTATAAAAATTGATTTGGGAATAAGTTGTTTTGTAAAAATTATTGTAGCCCATACGTTGGTAACCGTAGCTTATGTTTACTCTAATGTTAAATCTCGCTTATTAGAATTTGATACGATAATAGAAGAAGCGGCTATTGATTTAGGGGCAAAACCTTTTACGATTTTTTTCAAAATAAAAATTCCTTTGATGAAAAGACATATTTTTACCGGTTGGGCGTTAGCTTTCATAATATCTTTTGACGATCCTATTATGGCAAACTTTTTAAGCGGCGGCGGGACGACTACTTTCCCCGTCTTAATATTTTCAAAATTGACGATGGGGAAGTTGCCGCCGGAAGTTAATGCGTTTGTAGTTATGCTTATTAGCGTTATTATGCTTGTTGTTTTTGCTTTCTTCTTTTTAGGAAAGTCTAAGAAAGTATATCGATAACAATTTTATTTAGGAGCGACCTGAGCGTTGAAATTATCTAAATATATTAAGAAAGCTGAATTTCGAGAGCAATGATTTTATATGGATTTTGCTTTGCAAAGAACGTAATATTAATGTTTGCAGGCGAGGAAATTTCCCAGGAGGTTTTTGTTAGAATTTGGAAGCCGAGGTTTAATGAATATTGATAAAGAATTTTTAAAACGCGACGACGCGTGGCGAGACGAGGAAGTTTATAAAAAAATCTATGATTTTTCGATGAAGAATCTAGAGGGTTATTGGGAGTCTCAAATAGACAGGCTCTCCTGGACTAAAATTCCAAAAGTCGTTATGGATAGGAAGCCGTACGGCGCTACCGAGTGGTTCCCCGACGGGAAGATAAACGCTTGTTATAACTGCGTCGATAGGCACGCTGAAAAAACTCCTTATAAAACTGCGGTTATATGGCAAAGCGAAAATTTAGACGAGTACGAATATATATCGTTTAAGAAACTTAAGGAAGAAGTTTGTAGATTTGCCAACACGTTAAAAAAACTTGGGCTGACTCGAAAAGATTACGTAACCGTCTATATGCCGATGGTTCCGGAAGCGGTATACGCGTGCTTGGCATGCACGAGACTCGGTATTCCTTATTCGGCTGTTTTCGCAGGGTTTTCGCCAAATGCAGTCGCTCTTAGAATGAACGATTGCAACTCGAATTTTATAATTTCTTGCGATGCAAATCGAAGAGGCGGCAAACTTTTCCCTCTTAAAAAAAACGTGGACGAGGCGAGGAAGATTTGCGGAAGAGAAATAAGAGCGCTTATTGTTAAGCGTCAAAACGCCGATATAAATTGGGACGATGAATTGGACGTAGATTATTACGAGGCGTCGAAGGAGCAATCTACGGAGTGCGAGATAGCAGATACCGATTCTCTGTCCGAACTGTTCATACTTTATACTTCCGGTTCGGTTGGAAAACCCAAGGGAGTCGTAATTGGAACAGGCGGATTTTTATTGTTTTCAATGTTGACGGGGCGATATTTTTTCAACCTTTTTGAGAACGAAATATTTTGGGGTTCGGGCGATATAGGTTGGATGGGAGGGCACGCGTACGCGTTATACTCTGCGTTGTGCAACGGAACTACGACGCTCTTTTTCGAGGGCGTTCCCACGTATCCTAGAAATTCTATTTTTTGGGAAACGATTGACAAGCATAAGGTAACGACGTTTAACACAGCCCCGACCGTGCTTAGGGCTATGATGAAGCATTCTGAAGAAAGTTTGGCTACTAGTTCCAGAAGCTCGTTAAAGTATTTAGGGGTATTTGGGGAAATTTTGAATAAGGAGGCTTGGAGTTGGTATTTTGAAAAAGTCGGGCGCAAAAGATGCCCTATCGTCAATATGTGGGGACAAACGGAGCTTGGAGGAGTGCCGACCGCTCCGCTTAGCAATCTTGAAGAAATGAAAACTTACGGCCATACCGGGCGACAGTTTTTCGGATGTAAACTTTTGTTAAAAGACGAGGATGACAACACTATCGCGACTCCTGGGAAAACGGGGGCGATGTTTATCAAATATCCGCTTCCAGGAATGTTGATAGGCGTTTTCGGAGATAAAGACGCGATGAAAAGAATATATTACTCCGGCTCGAAAGAGGATATATATTGCACGGGGGACGAGGCCTATTTTGATTTTGACGGAAATTTCTGGATCACTGGAAGAATAGACGACGTTCTGAACGTTTCGGGGCATAGGATAAGCCCTATTGAAATTGAGGAGGTTATCGCCGGAACGGACGTCGTGGCTGAAGTCTCGGTCGTAGGTTTTCCGCATGAGCTGAAAGGCGAGGGCATTTACGCCTTTGTCGTTTTGAAAAAAGAAATAACCGAGGAACAACGAAGTAATGCAAAGCAAATGA
>JAISID010000068.1 GCA_031262205.1 Holosporales bacterium
TAGTCGACGGGAATTTCCCCGACTATAAAAAAGTCATTCCAGAGGCGAGCGGAGACTTTTTCATTGTAAAGAGAGCGGATCTCGTCGAAATCGTCGATCGCGTGGCGGTAATATCGGACGACAAGGTAAGATCCGTAAAATTGGAGTTAAACAAAAACAATCTCGCGTGTTTTGTAGCAAATAGCAAAATCGGGAGCGGAAGAGACGAAGTCGAGGTCGTTTATCAAGGGCCTGGATGGAGCGCGGGCTTCAACGCGGGCTATCTGCTCGACGTAGCGCAGACTTTACAAGGAGAATCGCTCAAGGTTTACGTAAAAGAATCGCTCTCGCCGATATTGATCGTCGACGAATCCGAACCGGAATCTTTGTTTGTAGTCATGCCGATGAGAATCTAAAAACGCTTCTAATAATTGACTATGAACGCTTTCAAGATTATTATACGCCCACGTTGGAGAGATGGCCGAGCGGCTTAAGGCGCGCGCCTGGAAAGCGCGTTTACGGGAGACCGTATCGCGGGTTCGAATCCCGCTTTCTCCGCCATCGTTTTTTTGCGTTGCCAATATATTGAATTTTACTAAAATACGAAGCATGCCAGAAACCCTCTGTAGCAGAGGCTCTTACGCGCAATAATTCATTTTAAGTTTAAGCAAAATTTGACATGTTCCGCCGCTTTTTCCCGAAAAAAATCTCCAAAAGCGCGATTATTCTCCAAATGAGCGGAACTGGAGAATTATCTCCGTTTCGTCTGATACCGCTTGTCGCAGAGACGTTTTCTAAAATTTATCTAAAAATCTATGTTCACGAGTTCGTGAAAAACGACCGCCTACCCGCGCGCTGACGCTAGAACTCGCGAAAATCTCTGTTCCGCTATGGTGGTTTTTGCTGAAGAATCAGGTGGTGAGGAGGAGGGGTTGTTTTGAGGAAAGAGCGAGTGGTTGGCGGAGGGAATGGGAAAACGCAGTTTAACAACTTTTCGCCTTCAATAAGTCATTTAAAATGTTTATAATTTTGATACTATAACATAACTGAAACAGTTGGTTAACTGTAGAATTCTTGCTGTGTAGATTGTATTAGAGAGTATGACGAAATTAATGATAAAAAAGATTAAGCTAACAGGAATCGCTAACTTTGGTAATTTTGAACAGAAAGAAAGCGTTAAAGAAGGTTGCAATATTGTTTTTGGCTTCAACGGTTCGGGAAAAACAACTTTGTCAAGAATGATATCTTTCTTTGGAAGTATTTCGTTTATAAGCGAAGAAGAGAAAAAGGCTATATTCGAGGATATAAAAGAAGGCGATTCTTCCGAAATAGAAATCACTCTAAATGATGGGAACAAAATAAAGTATCCCGCTGCTAAGGAGCATGATAAACCAATTTGCGTATTTAATTCGAATTTTGTTGCTGCTCATGTTTTTGACGGAACAAAAGCGTATCTGAAAAAGTTCGGCAACGTTAACGAAAAAATGGCAATAACAGGAATAAACAATAAAGAAATACAAGACATTAATGTTAAAATAGACAATTTAATAAATAAAAAGAAAAAATTGGAAACTAAAAAATCTGAACTAGAAAATACACTTAAGGATATCAAGACACATTGGAGTCAAGAGTTCAATAAAGCTATTTCAGGCAGTCGTATGCTCAAAATAGATATACCCGAAGAGCCGCCAGAAGATAAGTTAGAAATTGAGCGTCTTACTTCCGATTATAATCTGAGTTTGAAGCAAGATGCTCTTTCTAATGATATCAATCAGTTGTCAAGTCTTATTTTTGAAAAATCAAACATAGATTTTGCTGAATTAAATGAACTATTGGGTAAAAATATCAAACAAGTTTCAAAAGATATTCTAGAAAAGCGTATCCGAGAAATAAAAGAGTTATTTTCGGATGAAGCGTATAAAAACTCAGTTGTGAAATGGTTTAGATTTGGTAGAAACATTCTAGAGCAGTCAAAAGGTAAGCCTCACGCTCGATGCCCTATTTGCGATTCTGACATCTCAAATAAGTTAGATGCATTGATAGGCGATTTCAATGGATATTTTGACAAATCGTATGAAGATTTCATTCGGCAATTGAATAATTATATTGAGATCATACAAAACGCTATTAAGAGCGTTGAGCTAAACGAACAGAATAAGGGAAATCTTGAAAAACTGTATGAACGTTATAAAAATGAACTTAAAGGAATACAGATTGAAAATTTTGATTTTGAGAATATCAAAGCTCCATTTCAAGAGATCAAACGTATTGTCGAAAACAAAATGAACAACATTCAGTCAATGAATTCTGTTGAGCAAAAAATAATAGATGCTGCAGGCAAATATAATACCAGTATGGATAATTTTAAAAAAGTAAGTGATGATGTCAGCAACGTATTGAAAAGTAAAAAGCTAGACGCCAAAGAAATTCTAAAAAAGATACAAAAGGCTTACAAAGATGCAGTGATTTTAGAATTCGATCAATCTAATGGAGGAAAGTCTTGCGAATCGTACAAGATGACGCAAGATAACCTATCAACAATAAATACCAAAGATGAATTGAACCAGGAAGGTCTACTTTATTGGCAAAACAAACTTCGTGAAGAACTGGCGAAGATAAAAGCGGAATCAAAAGGTATTAACGAATTTTTAAAACGAATGGGAATAGATCATTTCACGATTGATATAAATGAAGATAGAACAGATGAGAATATAATCGTTAAATATACGAATTCTAAAGAAGAAAAGAACAAATTAAACAATATGTTAAGTGATGGAGAAAAAACGGCGTTAGCTTTTGCGTATTTTTTAAGTAAGTTTAAAAATGAGCGCAGTACAGACGGTAAAATAAATGAATCAGTAGTCGTTTTAGACGATCCGATTTCTAGTCTCGATGAAAATCGACTTTATAGTACGGCTCTTTTAATAGAGAGCGAGTTTAAGAATGTAAGTCAGCTGATCGTATTGAGCCATAGTTTTTTGTTTCTAAAATTTTTCAATTCACTAAAGAAGAACAATAACTGCTTATTTTTACATGGAAACGCATTATCAGAATTGCCTGATGAGCTGAAAAATTTCGAAACTCCATATTTTTATATGTTAAAGGAACTTATTGAGTTTAAAGAAAAAAAACGTGAATACGAGAAAGTTA
This sequence comes from Holosporales bacterium, assembly GCA_031262205.1. Classification (GTDB taxonomy): domain Bacteria; phylum Pseudomonadota; class Alphaproteobacteria; order RUG11792; family RUG11792; genus JAISID01. The sequence continues at coordinate 3,130 of JAISID010000068.1, forward strand.
GAAAATATTTGCCGAATCATTGTCGAAGAGTTCTTGAAACTTTTCTGTCTTTTGAATTTGCAACATTTAATGCTAAAGCCGGTAGAAATCCTGGGCTGGGAGAATTTTCAAAAGACGAAGATTGGATGAAAGATTTTGATGAAAATACAAAGAATGATTTAAAAGATAAAATCAATAAGATAAAAATTGTCACAGACCCACATTCTCATGGCAATCTACAAACAACTGAGCAAAGCTATTATGTACCGGAAGATGATTTAAAAACTATGGTTGAACTTACAATATCTATAATTGAAACGATTAATAAATCTCACTTATCTTCCGTGAAAAATATGCAAAAAGATAAGCTAAAATAAGCGCGCTCCCGGTTAAGTTTCTATATATGTTAACGTTATTTTAAGACAAAAAGCGCGGAGCGGGAATTGGCGGATTTAAGTTTAAACATATCGGAGAAGGCGAATCTCATTTGGGCGATCGCCGATAAATTGACCGGCGTATACAAGCCGCATGAATACGGGGTGGCGATTTTGCCTCTCACGGTGATTCGAAGATTCGATTGCATTTTAGCTCCGACTAAAAACGCCGTTCTCGAAAAGCTTGACGCTCTTGGCGACGTTCCGATGTTGGACAATTTTTTGAAAAAAGCGTCCGGTTTTGAGTTTTATAACGCGAGTAAGTTTACTTTCGAGTCGCTGTTGAACGATCCGAACAACATAGAGCAAAATTTTAGAAGCTATTTAAACGGATTTTCGGACAACGTCAAAAATATCGTAGAGAATTTCAATTTCGACGCGCAAATTGCGAAAATGGCCGAGAATAATTTGCTGTACATCGTTATTCAGGAATTTACGTCGCCAAATGCGGACTTGCATCCCGATAAAATTTCCAATCTCGAGATGGGATACATATTTGAAGAGATAGTTCGGCGATTTTCCGAGGCTCATAACGAAGACGCGGGGCAA
>JAISID010000028.1 GCA_031262205.1 Holosporales bacterium
AGCGCAATCTTATAAATAGATTACTTTAAGCGCATACTTATAAACTTCTTGAAACTCTAGCAATATACTCCTTTATATGAATCTATCTGTTCTACTGCACGTAAGGGATGATTCCGAAAAGTATATACATAAGGTAACTATGAAGATTTGGCCTATCGCGCCGCGCGGCGAAAAGACCTTCAATTATATTCATTTTGCAAGCTCCTTGTCGGGATTTGTTCTTTCGCCGCGATATATTATCTGTATATCGGAAATTTTAATTTCATCGAGCGGCGGAGAGCAACTTCAGTTTTGGGATTGAATTATAATCCTTTAATACTCCGAGGATTTCATCTGCGACTAATTCAAATTAACGACATTTCTTGGTCGCGCCTCTTAAAACACCGCTTGCATAATATGTCTCAAAATCATAAAACGTCTCGCGCGAGACATTTTTTAATCTAGCATCGTACTTATAAGAACGCTACTGTCGTTTAAAGGACGAGCGCCCTATTCATAAAACTGTTATTAATCCCAATTTGGCAACGCTAGCGTATTAGCCGGCTGCAACGGCTCCCTTTCTCAGAATACTGGCGTTAACGATAAGTAAGCAACGTTGAAGACGCAAATCTTTCCTAATAATATTTATCTTTTGGAACGAGGATATCTCGACCGATTTATAAAGCGACTTGTCAAGGGCGTGAGAGCCGAACGAAGAGAAGCGTTACTTAATAAGTAAAGATAAATATTAGGAGATCGTCCTCCGATACGTTCGTAATTATTAACAATTACATCCTAATTTACCGATCATGATGTTAAGTACTTAGAGAGGTTCTTAGTTTATAAGAACCTCTCTTTATACAATAAGGATAGTATCCTTTAATTCATTTCTATATCCCCCTAAGTCTGTCTATTGTAGAACTAATATCTGGGGGAATAAGACCGGGTGCTACGTCGCGTATTTTACTCAACGCCCAGGCTGCGTTTCTTCTTACGTCGCCATATGAGTCTCGTAGACGAAGAACTAGAGCGTCTCTAAGCTCGGTAGTAACAAGATCAGGCTTTTTCATTGCAATACTTTCTAACACCGCGATTGCGTTTTCTATTACACAGTCATTTGGGTCTTTTAGAAGAAGAACTGTAGAGTCTCTAAGCGCAGAAGTAGCAAAGCTAGTTATTGTTACAGTCATTACTGACATATAGGTTGCTGTTATTTTTACATCTCTATCTCGATCTAGTAGAAGAGGCAATATAAGTTCTACGACCTGCGGAGCAAGATCAGGCCTTGTACTTACAATACGTCCTAACTTTTCGCCTGTCTCATTTCTTACGTCTCTATCTTGGTTTCGTAGACCAGTCGCTAGTTTTTCTTTAAGCCAAAACGCAGGATTTGCTTCTAAAATTCTTTCTAACACCCCATTTGCCTCTTTTTTTACGTCGGCATCGGCATCTTGTTTTTTTAGAAGATGCTGTAGAAGTTCTACGACATACGAAGTAACCCTAGGATTTGCTTTTACAATACTTTCTAACATTACGGCTGTGGCTATTCTTTCGTCGGCCATTGGGTCTTGTAGACAAACCACTACTTGATATTCCAGTTGACTAAACACTGGGTCTCTTATAGCCTTCGTCATACGAGAAGCGCTAAACTTACGAAGAGTGCGAAAACTCTGTTTTGATTTTCCCATCCGATGAGATATTCCTATCGGCTTGTCCATTATTCCTATCGCTGGTATTCGAAAATCTACCATTGATGACGCTATAGGTCTTCCTTCTCCTGCTACAACTACTCTGTTCATTATAACAAACGCTAATGCTACGGCTATACCTACCGTTATCTTGTTCATTCCATTCACATCCTTTAATGCTAAACCTTCCTCATTGTGTCATCGTATCATAATATTCTATGTATTTACATGTTTTTTTTTTGATTTAATTATACTCTGTATATACTATATTAGTTTTATTATTTATATATAACGACAACGTTTTATTAAATAATTCCCTTTTATGTTTTAAGAAGAAAGAGGAATCGTCCGTCCGACGTCTTAGTATAAGATGTTTAACCGATTGTTAAAGACCAACCGCTTCCCCTAATAATATTTATCTTTTGGAACGAGGATATCTCGACCGATTTATAAAGCGACTTGTCAAGGGCGTGAGAGCCGAGCAAAGCGAGGCGTCCCTTGACAACCGACGCGTAGTAAATCGGTATAATCGAAGGAGCCAAAAGACAAATATTATAGTCCAACATCCCAGAACTTTATTTGTAACAAACTAACGGATACGATGGCAAAAAGCGCTTACAATAAACAAATTAGCGCTGCAAAATTATATCGTTTATAAGAACGTTAAAGGACAATCAGGAAAGACATAAAGTTAGATGTTCCATTAATGTTAAAAGCCCTACGCGAAAAATATAAAATATCTGATTTTGGGACGGATATAGCAGATATATTAAGCTAAGACGCGCATTTAAAAACGTCTGCGATAGTTAAAACTAATAATATCTTAGGGTCTGCCGTTAAACTAAATAGCAAAGACGCCTTAGCTAAACTTAAATAGGCAGCGTTTTCGTTTTTTACAATAGGAGCTATATATTTTTGTATATAAGATTTGTCTATTATTTCCGGGATACAAGAGGCGGCTTCCCTTATTAAATCCATAGGCAAAGCCGCGCTTATAGTTTCATAAGATTCTCTATATTTTCTCGCTTTATATAAACCTTGAGCTTTATCTAAATCATGTTGCCGACTAGCATCCTGAGGAAAAGCCGAGCCGTGACAGATGGAGTAAACAAGAAACTTTCCTAATAAAGAGCCTATTGAAACCAGCAAAAATATCCGATGTAGCGAAAGCATTTCTTAACTATTTTCATTATTCGGCTCCCTTATTTAAGCTTCTCAAATATTGCAGTCGTTTGACAAAATTACATATCCCCCATTCGCAGCATTATTGTCTTTCATCTTGTAGAGCAGCGTTATTAAGCGATTCCAACAAAATCTTTGCTTTCTTCGCGCAAACGAATAACGAAGCGACGTACGCCGCGATAATGACGCAGAACGCTTTCCACGTATATGCGAAAACTATTCCGATCGCAAGAGAAATACTTAACAGGAACAATACGTATTGATCTCTTCGAATATGGAATTTTTTAATCGATAAAGTAGGGATTGTCGATATGCATAAAAGCCCTGCGACTAAGGCGTTAACAGCGCAAAAGTATGGGTCTTTAAAAATTTCTAATTGGAATGCGTTATATAAAATTATAGGAAATAAAGATAAAACAGCTCCAGCGGGAGCGGGGGTTCCAGTGAAAAACTTTCCCGAAAGAGGAGTTTTTACGTTCTCAATATCGTGGGCGTTAAATCTTGCCAATCTCAAGCCCATGCACGCCGCAAAGAAGATTGAGATAGCCCACCCCGTTCTGCCGAGGTTCGACAAACTATACAAATACATTACGACCGCTGGACATAAACCAAAAACGGCGAAGTCTGAAAGCGAATCTAATTCCGCTCCAAATCTGCTGCATGAATTTAATAGTCTCGCCAACCTTCCGTCGGTCGCGTCGAAGAACGCCGCTATAACAAGAGCGATTACCGCAAGCTCCCATTGTTCTCTTAATGCGAATCGAATTTGAGTAAGCCCTACGAGCAGAGCCGTTAAAGTTGCAAGGCTTGGGACGATTCGGCTAAGCGATAGATTTTTGAGTATCTTCTTTTTGTTTCTTCTTCGCATTTTTGTTTTGAAAAACGTCTTAAATAAAGACCATAAACCATTTTTATGATAACACATTAATTTTAAGAAAGCGCAAAAATGTTCTATGCGAAACGTTTTAAGTTATAGTTTTTTGATAATATACGAGATATTCAGCATAAAATCCCTGGCGCCTCCTGTGATAAAGTATATTTAAGTATATAATTAAAATTATACAATATTATATAAGTATACTTAAAGTATACGCATTATATAGCCTTCGTGTATTTTTGCTAA
>JAISID010000009.1 GCA_031262205.1 Holosporales bacterium
AACGAGGAGATTTATTTTTTATCTCAAATACCGTCAAAAACCGATTGGAATGAAGTTGTTTATATATTCTTATTTTCGATTATTCTGTGCTTTATCGCGGCGATTTATCCAGCTCAAAAAGCAGCGAAACTTGATCCTGTCGAGGCTTTGAGAGTATAGTTTTTTTGGGGCGAATTTTCGACTTTCTTTAGATGCATTATTTCGTTTACGGCTAATTAGTTTCTTTCAATACGCAACAAGCGCTTGCTTGTGGAATATCGGAAGATGCATTGTTTTTAACGGCTTTTTGTATAGCTTAAATACAACTGCGAGGGATAACATATTTAGAGATCATTCTCTCCGTCCTCTGTGAATGTAAAATGAAACCCATTGATGTTACAAAATTTATGGGATGCCAAGATATGATTCCCAGATATTATCTACGACTAACAAATTCTGATTAAGGCCGAGTTTTTATATGCTGTCATGGTTTATAAAAAGTAGTTGGAAGATAAACGCGGCGATTTTTATAATTTGTCTGAATTTTTTCTGCGATAATTGTTGGGGAATATTTAATAACGTGCAATAGATAAATTAGAATTTGTATAAAAAGTATGGGAATCATCCCCCGACGCGTAGCGGACAAGTAAGAATTTATAAGTGTGTTTAAATAATCTATTTATAAAATAGCGCTTATAGTAATAACTACATGTTATGGGCTTTTATTGGAAAGATAGTTTCCGTATTTTAGACTTATTGTTATTTATTCCAATAAATGAGTTTCTCTCCGTTTTTCCCATATAGGTGATTTAACGATTCGTTGACGAATATGTTTCGTTGTTGCTGTCTTCGGTTTATCTCTTCGACCGCTTTTGTTAAGATTTCCGGGTTGTATTGTTCTCTTACGACGCCTACTATTGCGTTCAATGTTTCCGGTAATTCCACGCCGGCTCCTATGAGATTCATGGCTGCGTTTGTTTTCTCTACGTCGTTGTTTGTCATGTTTAATATGGATTTCAATATTGCTTCCACGGCAAAATCAACTAATTCGTCTTGTTTAGTTTGCCGAGGTTGCTGCAAAGTTATTTGTAAACTATTGATTGTTTGAGCATTATTGGGCTGTTGCATATAAGAATTTTGCGGCGATTGTACGTTTGTCGAGGTAGCGAGGGGATTGTATGCCCGTCCATTTTCAGAAGTCCTCTCTCCCGTTTGTTTAGACGTTTCATATGTTTGCATCGTCCCATTTGCATTTGTTTTATCTATGGGATTTTGAGGGAAACTTTTCGGTTGTCCGCTTGTTGGATTAGCATGTTGGGCATCTGGGTTTCCGAAAATTTTTGCTACTTCTCGGGCTGAAAAATATTTTTCCTTTTGCCAAGCGCTTTCAAATTGTTTACGTATTCGCTCATTTTCTTCGCGTACGGCGTTATTGTTCTCGGATATTGTCTTACCTTCCGCGACGAGTTTATCGTTTATTGTTATCGCGTCGTTAACCCGAGTTCTCAAATTGCTAACAACTGATAAGTTTCTTAATTCGGTTTCCCTTGTCGCTTCTAAGATCGAAGAATACTGCTTAATTTTATCGACTAACGCCGTGATTTTTGTATTCAATTTTTCTTCAAGCAGTTTTCCTTCGTTTATGATTTCCCGTTGCTTTTGTATATAGTCGTTCAGTTTTGATTTAAGTCGCTCTATTTCAGCGAGCATTCTCATTTCAGTTTCTTGGTTTTTTGTTATTATATTGTTTAAGTTTTTTGTTTCAATTTCGGTTTTGGTTAACAATGTTTTTTCGCTGTTTTTAGCTTCTGTTTCAAATTGTTTGGCTCTATTTAATAGCGATTTAAGTTCTGTTTTAAGGCCGTTAATTTCATTTCGCAACATTTCTTTATCGATTAGATGCGAGGCTTCGGTATTATAAAAACTCTTTGACAGGTTTCTGCTTGTTTCCACCGCATTCTTTAGTTCTGAGATTTTTTCGTTTAATTGAGTCGTTTTTTGCGCGATTAGTTGATTTAAACGTTTCTTTTCAGTTGCAAATTCGGTTTGCATATCGGTCTTTTCTTTTGCGGCCTTAGTTTCGTAATCTTTTCTTGAAATTTCCGCCGCTTTTACTTTTTCATTAAGGTCTGTTTTTTCCTTTTCTTTTTGAACGATATCTTTTTGTAAATTTGCGATTGTGTCGTTTAATTTTTTGACTTCCTCCTCTTTAGCCTTTTTTATATCGTCGCGTTCTTTTGTTATAGAATTGATTTGTTTTTGGCTCTTTTGTCTTTCCGCGTTAACTGCGGCTGTTTTTTCCGCGTTTGCTCTAGACCTTGTTATAAGCGCTTTTGCATTAAATACGGTTCCTATAAAGCATACGATGCATATCGGTAAAACTCTTTTTATAAAACTGCTAGAAACGTTTAATATCATGAGTCGTTATACCGATATTGGTTCTCCTATAAAAAGTATGTCTAAATAAAGTTAAAAAACCGTAAAGTCATAAGTAGAACTAAGCTAGATAACACTGGAACATTATCGGTTGTTTCGTATTATTTGTTTGCGCGTTGCCGATACTTTGCGGCGTTTGTCCTTGTTGCCCCTGCGTAACTATCGATTGGTTTGACGTCGCGGGTTGAACGGGAGGAGCGTTTTGGTCTAAGTTTTGACGTATTGAAGAACTCTGTTGAGGAACCGTTGTTTGCTCGTTTGGAACATTGGTTGCCGAATGAACGCCAGTTTCCATCGGCTGACCAGTTTTTGCATTGTCGGAGGCGAGCCGGTCTGTTTGAGCGGCGGCGGGCGTCTGATTTGCGATATTACCGTTTCCCGCTTCGTTATTTACGATTGCAGGTTTGGCATCTGCAGCGTTAGGTTGAGTTCCAATCATAGCGACATCGGCTTGAGGAATAACGGCAGGATTTAGGCTTTGAGCATTGGAACCTGGAGGCGTTGCTTCCATAACGTTTGACGGTTGTTGTCCGTCTACATGTGTTACGGCGTTTGGCGTAACGGATTGAACGGCAGGAGGGCTATCGTTAAGAGCATTTGGAGCGGCCGCTATTTTTTCTTTTAAGGCTTCTATGTTGGTCGTTAGGTAAAACCAGCCTTCCTTCATTTCTGGAGGTAAAGAAAATCCTTCCGGCGGAGTGTAGACCGTCCCGTCCGACGCAATAAATTTTGGCTTATTACTTTTATCGTTCAACGAGGAATTATTTGTGTTGGGAACTTGTTGTTCCGTCGGCTTGCTAGAGACGGCTGGCTCTGTTTGCGGTTTTTCCGTAGCTAATAACTCGTCCATCTTAGGAAGTATCGTTTCATTTGTCGTTTGTTGAGCTGCGTTTGGAGCGTCGGGGTTCTGCTTAGCTTTTTGACTGATGTTGGACGCTAGATTTTCTACGATAGAAACGGCGGTTGATTCGCCGTTAGCATAGCCGTTAGAGATAAGACTATTTAATATAATAATACTTAAAACTGAATATAAAACTTTCTTCAATTTTGTAATCCTTTTCTAGCCCCGTTAATAATCATTTTATGAAAATAATGTTAATTTTTAGTTAATAAGAGGAGATATTTTTCCCATCAGCCAAAACATTGTCTTTTAATGCGCGCCTATGTCGCATAGTCGCGAAATCGACGATATGTTCATTTAGTCGAGACGCGTAGTATATTTTTGTAATTTCTCTTGAACGTGGAAAAATATTCGTGATACACTTCTTATATTAAGACGATGCGGGTATAGCTCAGGGGTAGAGCACAACCTTGCCAAGGTTGGGGTCGAGGGTTCGAATCCCTTTGCCCGCTCCAGGTTTTTTGATTGATATTTTTGCGAGAAGTGTTTTATGGCTAAAGGTCCAGTTATTACGATTAAATTATTAAGCTCCGCCGGCACTGGTTATTTTTATGTAACGAAAAAAAATCCAAGAACTATGTCTGAAAAGTTGGAGATGAAGAAGTACGATCCGAAGCTCAGAAAACACGTTGTTTTCAAGGAATACAAAATAAAATAACATGGGATTTAATTGTGGAATCGTCGGGCTTCCTAACGTTGGGAAATCCACGTTATTTAATGCTTTAACATCGACTGCCGCAGCCGAGTCCGCTAATTATCCTTTTTGCACAATCGAGCCGAATATAGGAAAGATAGCCGTCCCAGACGAGAGACTGCAACGGTTGGCCGAAGTAGCAAATTCAAAGGTTATAATCCCGACGCAACTCGAATTTGTCGATATCGCTGGAATAGTAAAAGGAGCGTCTAAGGGAGAGGGGCTTGGGAATAGATTCTTATCAAACATAAGAGAAACCGACGCTATTCTTCAAGTGGCGAGGTGTTTTGACAATGAAGACATAACCCACGTTTCTGGAAAAGTCGATCCTATCTCCGATATCGAAACAATCGAAACAGAATTGCTTCTTGCCGATCTTGAGAGCGTGGAAGGGAGAATACCCGGTTTAGAGAAAAAAGCTAAGTCTGGAGATAAGTCGTCTAAAGAAATTCTCGAAGTTCTCCTTCAAGCGTATGAAGTTTTGAAGAACGGCGAGGCGGCTATTAAAACCAAAACGTCTCCAGATAAAAGGCATATCTTAAAACAACTGCAGTTGATTACCGCTAAACCCGTAATGTATGTTTGCAACGTATCTGAAGACGACGTTGTTTCGGGAAATCGCTATACGGAGCAAGTTATAAATAAAGTCGGGGCTTCTAACGCGACGATAATCTCAGCCGCAATTGAAGCGGAGATCGCAACGCTTGATTCGGAAGAAGAAAAAAAAGAATTTTTGGGAAGCATGGGATTGTCGTCGACAGGGCTTAGCAAGGTTGTTAAACAAGGGTACGATATGCTCGGTCTATTAACATATTTTACCGTAGGACCGAAAGAAGCGAGGGCTTGGACTATAGAAAGCGGAACTAAAGCTCCAAAAGCCGCAGGCGTCATACACACCGATTTTGAAAGAGGTTTTATTTGCGCTGAAACAACGTCTTGGCGAGATTATATTGATTGCGGCGGAGAGCAGGGAGCGAAACAACAAGGCAAATTGCGATTGGAAGGCAAAGATTACGTCGTTCAAGACGGGGACGTCATGCATTTTAGATTCAATGTGTGATCGAAAAACTAGCGGAATTCTTATTATAGATAAACCCGAAGGGAAAACCTCGGCTGTTGTCGATTCTATTTGTAAAAAAATCTTAAATGTAAAAAGGGTAGGGCACGTTGGAACTTTAGACCCATTCGCCACAGGCGTTCTCGTCGTTGCCGTTAACAATGGAACAAAAGCCATACCTTATATAAATCCAGCTAAGAAAACGTATGAGTTTACAATTAAGTTTGGAGAGAAGACTAATACTGGCGATAAAACCGGCCAGATTGTGGAGACTTCCAATAAACGTCCGGCTTATTTAGAACTGGAAAACGTTATTGCAAGTTTCGTAGGGGAAGTTTTTCAGACGCCTCATGCTTTTTCAGCGATTAAGATAGGCGGGAAAAGAGCGTATCAAATAGCAAGACAAGGCGGAACGCCGGAAATAAAACCGCGAAAAGTTACGATTTTTAGTTTAGAACTCGTAGATAAAATTGACGACTCGGTTTTTAAGATGAGAACAACCGTATCTCCAGGAACGTATATAAGAAGTTTATGCGAAGACATAGCTAAAACTCTTGGGACGGTTGGGCATACGCATTCTCTTAGAAGGACGAGAGACGGCGATTTTAAGGAGGGGCAGGCTGTTTCTCTCGACGAGCTTAGGGAAAATAAGAGCGCTGCTTTAATTCCTTTGGAATCGGTTTTGAGAGATTTTCTCATTGTCTTATTATCTAATTGCGAAGCGGAGAGTTTAGCATTTGGGCGAGAAATTCGCTGCGATTCCGTTTTAGAAAACGACCGATATTTAGCGAAATCAAGTAACGGCTTTTTGGGAATTGTTAATGTCTACGACGGAGTTATGAAGGTGGAAAGAGTATTATGTTTAGGCTAAACAGATGCATTCTCTATTTTTATACGTTGTCTTTCTCGTGTTTCTATAAGCAATAAGAAACTATTTTTAATATTTGTAAAAGCCATATTGTCTAAATATTTAAATAAGAAGATATTCAAAACAGAAGACATAGAGCGCTAACCATGCGCTCTATGTTCTTAATGTCCATGTTTGATTTGAACCAACTATTTTTATTCAACTTATTAATTTTAGCCATTATGTCTTCTTGTTAAGCAGTAGCCCCCAAGAACACCCATAGCAGCAGTACAAACACTGGCAACAATACCGGTGGTGGTAATACCTTGACTTTTGGGGTCTGCAGAACTTTCTCGACGAGAGAATGTCTCCTCTCCGTCTATTGTAAGTTGAGGCGGGAGTTGTGTTCCTTCATCGACGATAGAACCTCGGGATTCCTCAAGGCTTCCTCGACGAGAGAATGTCTCCTCTCCGCCTATTGTAACTGAAAGTTGTCGTAGCATTTTTTTCACGTTATCATGTATGCGCTGCATACACTCCTCGAAACTAAGTCCTCTAAACTCTGCCGGTACTTCCTCTACCGGTTCATATCCTATCCCTGCGGCTTCATACGCTCCCCTTACCGCTTCTCTCATACCCTCTATCGCTTCTGATGCATTTATTGCCGTCGGAGTACGCCTTTTGGGCCGATTTACAGAACAACTTAAATCGCTCGTTACTATTAGTAACATTCCGGCTATCCCTATTTTCGTAATTATTCTTTTTTTGTTCATCTTCTCTCCATCCTTTTGGGAAAAGTGTTTTTCTCATATTATACTCTTTTGTTAGAAAACAAAGAATATTTTTGTGCTAAAAACCTGATTAACTTTTTATTAATCTTTTCTTATTAGACTAATTTTATGTATAATATAATTTCGGCGTTAAAAATGAGAAAGAAGATTATTTTAGCTATTTGTACGTTATTGGTTTTTGAAAATTCAGATTTATTTGCGGGAACTTGGAGTCGTCCTTCTTCCGCTCAAAATCCTGGAAATTTTAGAATCCAGCGTCTTGGGGCGCAGACCTTTAATACGAATCCCGCCGCTAGCGCTAGCGGGGTTGGCGGCATTAGCGGAGCTTTTGATAAAGCAAGGGAATTTTTGGGAGGCGTAAAACAGACGGTTAACGAAGCAGCCGCTACGGCAGGCGAATTACAGAAGACTCAGGCTCAAATACAAAGGCAATATCGAAGCACTAGGGATGATTTTAAAGGGGAAAAAGGAAAAGATGAAAAGGCGGCTCTTTATGCCCAATTGGAGCAAAACGAGCGAGAAGCTAAAGCGTTGAAAGCCAAGTTGAAGGAGCTTGAAAAAAGGAAGAGAGAAATACGACAAGAAATAAGAAACGGCGAAGAAACGGAAGCGCAACGACTAGAATACGAACAGCAAAAGGAAATGAAGAGGCTTAGAGCTAGTAAGGCGATGCAGGAGATGAAACGGAAGCGACAACAAAGAGAAGACGAGCAAAGATTAAAAACTTTAGAAAGACAACAGTCTCAAAGTAAGTCTAGAACGCTTGGTAGAGAACGGTTGCGGAGGGGATATTGAACTTTAAACGTCGCTTAGGCTATGAAACCTTATACAATGCTCTTGTAAGCGGAAATTTATATAGGCGAAGTTTGAGAAGGAAAAAACGTCGCTAATAGGAATTAGCTTATTATTATATAAATGAAGTTTATAGGATGTTAAAAGGGCTGTTCAGCGCAAATAAAACCTCTTTCAAAGTCGGCGCGTTTATGAACACCTGCGGCTTTTAGTTCCGTTCTCTATAGTCCAAGCCCTCGTTTCTTGCAGCCCTTTTGAATATACTTAGATAAAATGGAAATTATCCCTTGGCGCGCAACCATAATATTTTCATGACTTGTAAACTACGTCTTTTTTAAGGATAGAGACAAAAAATTTTTGTCAATAAAAATATTTTCAACGGCGCTTTTTGAAATTTCATCTTAACTAAATTGAATTTTTTGCCGAAACATACCGCCACGTCTACGACAGGGCTAATTCGCCTAACGTATCAAAGCGGCAAAATGTCAAAAGGCATTATGCAATTTGCTCTAAGGAAACTTTAATTCCATAGAAGAAGTCTCGAACGCTATCGACGGATTAATAAAAAAAGGGGAAATAGAAAAGACGGGCGACCAAGCGGGAGGCGCCCCAAACGATTTCTACTTCAAATTATCGCTCGGATTTTACAACGAGATTATAAAGTCCAAGAAAGAAGAACTGGAATTATTCGAAGAATTGAAAAAAGTAAATATCAACTTAATAAGTCAAATTTGGGATACGTATGAATGTTGAGAATAGCGAAAAAGACAAAATAGTTTTAAACGACGACGAAAGAACTACTTGCGAAGTATGGACTAGAGTCATGGGATATTACAAATCGACGGAACAATTTAACGACGGAAAGAAAACGGAAACTAAAGAAAGAAAACCTTTTGAGGAACCTACGAGAGACAAATAATAAAAACGGGGGAATCTTCTACGGTTGTAAGCGCTGCGGAAGATTCCCTAGGAACTTATTAATAATCGCTTATATTATATAGGCCTTTATGAATATAGATCGCATCCTGCAATACCAACAGGGTTTGTTGAATATTATGACCTGGGAATTTCATACGCGCTCTTATGTATCTATCTAATCGCTGTCGCGCTCCGATGTCGTTCCAATTGCGTTTGGTATTACTTTCCACATTTAAGCGCGCAAGCTCTAATTCTGTTTAATCTTATAGCTAAGAGGCAGAATACCTTATTTCTTAAAATGGCGTTGAATTTTTGCCAGTCGCGGCAGAGTTTACTATAGTCTGCTTTGTCTTTTACTACAAATTCTTTGTCGGATATTCCCATACGCGTTATCAACGCCCGTTCAAACAAATGCGCTTGCTGATAAGTGAACGTTGACTGTATTTTGCTTTTCGGGAGCAGACTCGCTACGCTTTTGGGAAAGGAGGAGAGGAGTCTTTTGTCTTGAAAAACAGAGACATGCATGGATATTGGGCGTGTGACAGCGAGCGCGATACATGGCTCAGGTTGTCCGCCGCCCTGCCTGGGCTTATTATTTGATCAACGGAGGGAAGCGAACATTACACGGCTTGGCAGGAAATTGCGAAGGAAGCCATTAATAAGGAAGCTATTAATATCGATCCTAATACTTTTCTGTTTATAAAACTTGTAAACATATTCGTTCGTAAAATTAACCTCGTATAAAATTATGCGACGAAAAAATATTTTTTAGAATCTATTATAAAAACGACGCGCTTTTAAGAAGTTTTTAGTATAACTAAGTTTGAAACTAATCATATACAATTTATTTACAAAGGTTTTTTGTATGATTATTGAAATCTTACTTTAAAATTATTGCCGCGCGTTGAAAAATAATTTTCAAAGATTAATATATTAGAGCGCGTCTTAAGATTTATCGGAATCATCCCTTAACATGCAGTAGATCAAATAGATTCATATAAACCCCCCTAAAACATCATTCGCAGCTAATCAATTTCGGTAATGATTTTGCGCAGCTCGTTTCAGTTTTGTTTCTAGTGCACAACCGTTATTTATAGGGCGTCGGGGGATGATTTCCAAGAAGTATATCGCCTAGAGTTTCAAGGAGTTTCTAGGTATGTCTAAGTTAATATATTTATAAGGTTGTACTTATAAAACCATTACTGCATATTAGACGGATGATTCTCTAATTCTTTTATGAAAATGCCATAGTCGCGCGTCAAGGAGCGATTCCCAAGAATGATTTCTAAATATTATATGTAGCCTTAAAGTTTAACGGGCTAATTCTCCGACGATCTATAAATAGCAGTTGTATACAAAAAGCCTGACAGAAATGAGTTTATAAATTGCCGATTAGAATTGATTGGCGGTAAGCGGAGTTAAAGTACGATTCCCAATTTATTAAAGTATTTATCTTCCTTTGCTTTGTCGTATTTATAATAAATTCCCCAAAATCCAATTGAAGAACTATTGAGATACGCTTAATCGCTATGCTTAAACTGTTTGGAATTAATAATATTAAGAGACTTTAATTTCCTATGAAGGGCTGATCTTTCCATATCGACAAATTTAGCCGTTTTGGATATATTGCCGGAAAATTTTGTTAATTGTTCAATAAAGTATTCTCGTTCAAATATATCGCGGGCTTCTCGTATAGGCAGTTCGGATACCGTAGAAATAAACTGAGAGCTTGGATCATTGCTGTGTTTTCCATTAAGTATTTCTTTTGGCAAATCGTCCATAGCGATAATGTTTTTACCTGGATTCTCATAAATAGAAACGGTCAAAATCCAATCTATCATATTTTGCATTTGCATCACGTCTCCAGGCCAGTGATAAGCGTTTAACAATCCAATCGCTTCGCTCGAAAATTTCTTGGGAGCAACCTTATGAGCCTTCGCCGCTTGTTCCATGAAATAATCTAATAGATAGGAGATATCTTCTCGTCTTGATTTCAGAGGTAAAATTTTTATAACGTTAGCATTTAATCTACAGTATAACTCGTCGCTAAACTCTCCTGTTTTTACAAGCTGAATTACTTCGGGGGTAAACCCTGCGATTATTCTTACGTTAACTTTTACTTTTTCGCTTGAACCGATTCTAAAAAACAAATCGTCTTTGATTAGTCTAAGGACTTTCATTTGAAAATCGTAAGGCGCGACGGTAAGTTCGTCGATAAAAAGAGTGCCGCCGTTAAATGTCTCAAGCAGACCAGGTTTTACTAGCGTTTCGCCGCCGTTGTTTATGTCGCTTCCGAATCATTCGATTTCTAATTCTCCAACGTTCAAGTACCGACAGTTCAACACGCCGAAAGGGTTTTTTGCTCTGGGAGACAATTTATGGATATCTCTAGCTATAGTTTCTTTATCCGAACCCCAAGGTCCTATTATTACGCATCGTCCTCCAAGCGGAGCTATTTTTTTTATTGATTGTTTAATAGAAGCGACGTTTGAAGATTGCCCGGGAATGTCGTCGGAAATCTTTGCTTTAATTTTTAGCTCTGCGTTTTCCGTTTGAAGTTTAGACGTTTCAATTGCTTTTTCGATCGAAGTTATAAGTCGCCGCGAATCAAACGGTTTTTCTATAAAGTCGTACGCCCCTTTTTTAACTGCGGATATCGCGGTTTCAATCGTTCCATGTCCGCTTATCATAATAACCGGCATATGGTTGTAATCTTCTTTTATTTTCTCCAATAGTCGAATGCCGTCTTTGTCTCCATTCCCTAACCAAACGTCCAAAACGACGAGATTAGGTTTCTTCCTATTAATAGATTCTATAGCTTCGATATAACTCCCAGTCGCGTCCGTTTCATACCCGTTATCGTTGAGTATTCCAGATACAAGCTCCCTTATATCGGCTTCGTCGTCTACTATTAAAACATTAAACGTCATAGATTATTTCGCTTGTTTTGTCGTTCTGAAAACGCGGCATTGAAATAGTTACAATCGCTCCTCCTAATCGTTTGGATTTCCCAATGGATATTTTCCCGGAATGGTCTGTTACGATCTTATGAACCACCGATAAGCCAAGCCCCGTTCCTGTTTTCCTTGTTGTGTAATACGGTTCCAAAGCCCTTTCAATCGACGCGTCGGAAAATCCCGGCCCGTCGTCTTCAACGGATATATGAATAACGTTTTCTTTAACGTTTAAATCCATTATTATGTTTCCTATTATCTCTTCCGATTTATTGTCTTTATTTTCAACTATTGCATTTACCGAGTTTTTCAGAATATTCACCGCAACCTGATTAATTTGATTCTGATCTATCTCGCATATAAGTTTATCATTATTGTAATTTTGATGAAACGATATATTCTTATGCACAATCGATTGCATAAAGACGGCGTTCTTAAGAAGTTTCACTATATCGACGCTTTCAAACTTGGGAGAAGGCATCCTAGCAAATTCTGAAAATTCTTTTACAAGCCCGGAAATACAATTTACCTGCCTTGTTATCGTGTCGATGCAAGCGTCGAACACTTCCGGTTGCGTCGTTATTTCCTTTTGATATTTATCCCTTAATCGTTCTGCGGAAAGCTGAATAGGCGTTAAAGGATTTTTTATCTCGTGAGCAATCTTACGGGCGATGTCTCTCCAAACTTTTTGCTTTTGCGAAATTATTAACTGTTGTTTCTGCCGCTCTAATTTTCTCATCATTTCATTAAACGTAGAAATTAAAACATCCCATTCGTTTTTAGAAGTCTTAGTCTGGATCGGCGTATTATAATCTCCCGCCATTATATTTCTCGTCGCTTTGAGCAACTTGTTAATAGGCCGTAAAATCTGGTTGGTAAACACGACGCCGACTATGATGGAGAAGAAAAGTAAAAATATTGTAACTAACGAAAAAACGGTTATAAATGAAAACTTAAGATTAGAACGTTCGACAGCTAAATTTGCATATTCGGAAACAGCTGATTTTATTTTATATTTGTAATTAAGAATCGTCTGATCTATAGGAGCCGAAATTATAAGATAAATATGTAAGTCTTTATTTATCGCCGCAGCGGAAAATACAAGATCGTTCAATTCCCAAGCGGTAACTTCGCCTTCTTCCAAAGACGCTATCTCTCTGGGCAGCGCTTCGAACTGAAAGAATGAAGAAAACTGAGTGTTTAATATAACGTTGATATTTTTATTGTCGACTAGTTGAACTACGGCCGCGTCAATTTTTATAGAGGTTATTTCCTCTTTAAAGATCTCGTTGATTTTATATTCGTCGATTGCCATTCCATTAATACACGAACTTATTTGTTCGGCTATTCCGTTCGCAAAATTTTCCATGCTAAATTTAATATCGTCTATATAAATAGACGAAACTTTTTCAGCGTTATCCATTGCATTTTTTATAGGAGATTTGAACAAGTTCTCTATCCCAAGATTAAAAAACAAAATTGAGCAAACAAAAACGCAAATCGCCGGAAGAAGAGTAACGGAAGATATCAACATAGCGACTTGTTTATGAAATCGAGTTCCGTTATATTTCTTTTTGCTAAACTTAAAAATTCTTTTTATTCTTCTAAAAAAGAAAACGCAAGCTATGACCATAAGTCCGATATTCGCAAACAGTAGCGACGCTATAATTTGGGGATTGACAATAACCTTGCAAAAAACAAGTAAAAAACAAACGATAGTAAAGAAAATCCCTAAGAAAGCAATAATATTCGTCCGCTTAAAGAGGAACTTTTTTTTATTATCAATAAAATTCATGGCCAATCGTAATTTGGTCGCAAGTAAAGCGAATTGTATCGTATCTGCAACAATTTTAACAATCTTCAATTTGTATATACAAGCAAGTTAATTCAATTAGGAATCATACCCTGATACCCCGCGCGTTTCATTTGTAATTAGTCCCTGCTGGAAACTTAGCGACAACTTTTCTTTTCGGTCTTATTTCTTGCGTACAAATCCCGCTTACAAGACATTAGGGTATGATTCCCATTCAATTTATCTCTTTTAAACAGTTTACGATTAGCTCGTTGATAGAGGCTTGGGAACCTAGCGTTTGCAGCGTTTTTGTCATGGCTTTTAAAACTTTGTGTTTTTGATAGCCAAGACTTACAAGCCCCAGGACAGCGTCGTTAACATTTTCATTATTTGGAAGTTTAATATCTTTCATATTTGTCAAAACTTTGTCTTTAAGCTCTAAGAGTATACGCTCGGCGGTTTTCTTTCCTATTCCGTTCGTCCTGTTTAACGCCGTTGAATCTTGGCTAGCGACGGCCATGGCGAACTCTTCGATAGATAAAGTAGACAATACGGACATCGCGGATTTGACGCCTATTCCATGAACTCCCAACAACGCTTTAAAAACATTCATTTCCTGCTCGTCTTCAAACCCGCAAAGGTACTGCGTTTCCTGTTTAAAAATATGAAAAATTTTAACGGATAAAGTCGCTCCGAGAACAAGAGAATCCTTTAACTTAGAAGATATAAAAACTTGGTATCCGACTCCGTTTACATCAATGATTACGGAGTCGTCTAAAATAGAATCTACGGTTCCGCTAAGTTTTGCAATCACCAAAAATAACCTGTAAATATGCCGTAAGAAGAGTGTAACACAATTAAAATTTCAGATACATCGCCTTTCAAAACGTTGCTTAGGACATTTACTATATTAAAGCGACTTCAAAAACCGTCAAGAATCCTTAACATTGTGGAAATTGCCGTTATGATACGTCTTACGATTTGTATTCAAAATCGGTCGCGAATAAATGTAAAATAAAAGCGGTGTAAAGAAGAGCGATTCGTAATCGCGTTATTAAGTTATTGTGAAAATTTTAGCTATAGAATCTAGTTGCGACGAAACTGCGGCGGCGGTTGTTTGCGACGATAAAAATCCCCAAAAACGAATTTTCTCAAATGTAATAAGCTCGCAAATTGAGTTACACGCTAAATACGGCGGCGTCGTCCCAGAATATGCCGCTAGACAACATCTCGATGCAATCGACGGGGTCGTGAATAAAGCGTTGGCGACGGCTAACGTATCTCTTGACGACGTAGACGCGATTGCCGCGACGGCAGGCCCCGGCTTAATCGGGGGACTTTTAGTTGGAACCGTCGCCGCCAAGACGATAGCTTTTATGAAAAACAAACCGTTCATTGGAATAAATCACCTTGAAGGCCATTTGCTTACCGTGCGGCTTTGTTACGACGTAGAATTTCCGTTTTTACTGCTTCTAGCTTCCGGCGGTCATTTTATATTTGCCGAAATTTTGGAAGTTGGAAAATATAAAATTCTTGGAGAGACTCTGGACGACGCGGCAGGAGAGGCTTTTGACAAAGTCGCTAAAATGCTCGGTTTTGAATACCCGGGCGGTCCGTCAATTGAAAAATACGCTAAACTCGGCGATAAGAATAGATTTAAATACGCCTTGCCCATGCAAAGAAGGCCTGGATGCGACGCTTCGTTTTCAGGGATTAAAACAGCGACAAAGATTCATATAGAATCTATCCCCGGAATGTCAAACAAAGATAAATGCGACGTTGCAGCGTCGTTTCAGAATATAATCGTAAGGTCTATAACGAGACAAATTGAAAAAGCCTATGAAGCGATGCATTCGAATCCTAAAAATGTGGTTCTCGCCGGCGGGGTTGCGGCTAATCTCGCTCTTAGAGAAGCGATATCAAATTTTGCGAAAAAAAACGGCTTAACGTTTTTTGTACCCCCAGTGAAGCTATGTTCCGATAACGCGGCGATGATAGGTTGGTGCGCGATTGAAAGATTAAAAGCGGGATATAGCTATTCGAGTTTGGATTTTAAAACAATTCCAAGATGGCCTATAAATAAGATAGCTTGACAATATCTGAATCTTGGAAAGATAAAAGGAGTCGTTCATCGGCGTCGTAGTAACGATCTTATAAGTACGCTACAGGTCGTTAGAAATTCTAGAGAAGCATATTTACTTGCATTGGGGGTAATTTCTAAAAAAATAAATGCGTCTTTGAATCTATAGCTATAAAGAGTATAGACCGGCTTACGAACGGCGGATTTATATCGGGAATCTTTCCGACGTTTTAGAATTTCTAGACGTCGTCCTTGACTCGTAATAATGATCTTATAAGTACTTTTATAAATGTATTACTTTAAACGTATTTATAAACTCTCTCTTTAGAACTCCAGAGATATATCTTTTATACGAATTTTAGTTTATCTACTTCGCTTTAGATGGCTGCTTCCCATTTTTTATTTTTGGAATCAATTCTTTTAATATCCAGTAAACGGCGGTTCGTACGGAAGAAGCTCAGTCAATTAAGGAACAGGGGAATTATCCGGCTAGTATGCAATCATAACCTTGAAGCGCAGTTTCATAAAAGAATCATCTAAAATATAGCGGCAAACCATTCAAATTCCGCCGCGACGTTTTGTCCATGAGAACCATAGCTTTATCTTCTCATATATTAATGCTTCCCATAATTAAAAAAAGGGGATACCACTGACATCCCGTACGTCTCATTTGTTAGTTCGTAGTTAATTCCCATTGGCAACTTTAGAGATTTGGGCTTATTTTTTGCATACAAATCTTGCTCGCGGGATATCAGGGAATAATTCTCCCCTAAAAAAATGTGAGAATACGACCAATTAGAAGCGATTTAATTAGTATCGACGCGCGATCTTCACATACGTCTTTCGGGCGGGGTAGCGCTTGAAACTACGTTTTTGCAAGAACTAAGGCGTTGAATTAGAATAAGTAACTATATTTTAAATAAAATATAGTTAAGATATTAATATATATACAAATTAATACTTTTAATTTCTTATTTAATATTTTAACTATGATCCGCCGCGTTACGCCAAAAAATGAAAATGTTTCACGTGAAACATTTTTGTTTTTCAACTGAGAAGAGTGTTTTTATAGCGTGAATTCGCCTGTCGCGATAAAAATAAAGAAGCCCCCTTGTTTCTAAAAGACCTAGTTTGTAGCTAATAGTATTATTTTCAATTGGTTTTCTTGCAACAACCGTTGGTTGTTGTTCGTTTCGGTTGTGTCAATCATGTATGACCGTATTTATGTTTACGAAGCGTCGGAGGGACGGCGGCAAGTCTTGCAGTAGCATAGGATCGCGGAGTGGGAACCGCAATCGGAGCTATGCCTACTGTGGAAGCAAACGAATCAGACGAATCGAAAAAAAACGAACGAGTTGGGATGTAATAGACGAGGCGCTCCGCAGGCGTTTAGCGAGAAACTTGAAGCGATAGTCGAAGGGGGGAATCCTTTAAAGAAAAAGGTCTAGGTTATGAATGCAAAGTTTTAAACCTGAAGCATTTCTGTTTTTCAACTGAGGAGAGCGGTTTAATGTATACTATTTCGTCTGTCGCGATAAAAATAGAGAAGCCCCCCTTGTTTCTAAAAGACCTAGTTTGTAGCCAATAGTATTATTTTCAATTGGTTTTCTTGCAACAACCGTTGGTTGTTGTTCGTTTCGGTTGTGTCAATCATGTATGACCGTATTTATGTTTACGAAGCATTGAGGAGACAATACCGAAGAATAATTCCTGCGCGGTTTAAAGATATAGGTATACTGAGTTTATCCTACGAATACGTTGGCAGAGACGACGGCGAGGACTTAGCGTTTCCCCGCAACTTGGAAACGGCAGACCGTTCCCAAGTTAATTTTGCAAGTCTTTCTTTTATGATTATGTAATTTTTGCTCTCAACCCTTGCATATTGTTAAATATTCCTATTAAATTCTATGAAAGTAGACCGCTAAAGAAATCTATAACTGGGTGACTCTTAGGCGTTCCTTTTCCGCCAGGTTTGCCATGGCATTCGCCGCTATGCGAATCGTCTGCTCCTATTAGAAGATCAGAATGAATCACTACATATGAGCCTGGAAGAGTTTTTAACATACCTCCTTTCTGCACTGTAATTGGAGAACGCGCATGCGATGGAGCAGCATCGTTTCCGCTCAATTCAAGAACGGCTTTGCGTTCTATTATTATCGGATTGAGAGGGATACTGTCGGTGTTGAAACATGCAACCGTTACGGGTCCTTCTAACGTAGTCTTACCTTCTGTTAGTTGCGTTTGATTTCCAGCTAAAATAATTTTTCCTCTACCGCGAAGAGTGAGATTATGCGAAACAAGCCTTTTTTCTTCTCCAGTGAAAGGAGTAACGGCATTAGCGATGCTTGGAGTTACGACATATGTTCCGTCGTCGTTTGTTAACGGTATATCGCATGGACGCGCTTCTTCGCCTGGTTTTGCAGAACTTATTAATAATGCAACTATTTCGCTAAAATCTCCTTCGTCTTGTCGTTGTTCTATAGAATCAAACGACATTCTTAAGTCTGCCGGTTGTCGTCTTATTAATACTCCTTGTCTTTCCGCGTCTCGTTTCATTTGTTCCGGAATATCCGATTTCCCAGTTGCGGCGTAGTATATATCTTCTCCATCTTCTCCCGTTAATGAAGGTTTGTAAACAATCGCATAAGCTTTGGGCTTTTGGCGTTTTAGATAAAACGGATGCGATATGACGACCGATGATCCAGATTCATAATGTTTTCTAGTAACACGCAAATGTACGTCTTTCCCTTTTATATCCCTGTAATTATCTATACAAGCATGCGACCCCATAGTGATGGAAGAGCCGTCCTCCATAGTCGTTTCCCCGCCGGGAGCAAGAACCATTGTGGAATGGTCTTCCACCTTTATCGCTGCTGGTTCTCTTTTCATTGGCGGTTTCCCCATGCTCGCCATACCTTCCGTAGCGTTTCCTAATATTAATATCCCCATCGTAAGTATTGTTAACTTTTTCGACATAATCCCTCCTTGTAAAATTGCTTAACGAATTCTTGCTTTTTATTAGCTTTTATTCGTCTTTATAATTTTAGTTTAAGAAGAAAAGGTTTATTTTTCGTTAATATCTAATTTATACTAATTATAATTTTTAAAAATCCCTTCGAATTCCTAGTAAAGGCTTGTAAAGCATGGATTAATAATAGCAAAAAGATTTTTTATAAATAGATTTATTTATTATTCTATATATTGGGAGCGTTTTCTAATGTTAAAATAAAAGTTATTTAGTTGGAGATTTTTATAATTGTCTGGAATAAAATCAAGGGCGGAAGGATCGAAAGAGAGGAGGTAGTCTTCCAAAGAAGGAGGGAGGTCTTTAGGAAACAAAGACTCTCTGACTAAGCTCGCTCCATTTCCTCGGCATCTGCTAAAACT
>JAISID010000065.1 GCA_031262205.1 Holosporales bacterium
CATTAAAACGTGCGTCCCCCCCCCCCCCTCTCAAAAATGAAATCTTAATATGTACGTTTGTAAATAATTTCGAAACCTATAACATCCCCAAACTTCATTTGTAATAAATCAACTCCAACTATGTTCGTCGTATATAACCGTTAATCATAGAAATATTAGGAAACGATTCAGCAACTCTGCTGCGATAATTTATTTGTAAAAAAGCCCCTACTTTATCCAAGATTTCGTAAAAAATAAAACTTTTAAGATTTACTCCGTTTACTAAATTGCATTTCGTATAGTTCTTTATATTTTCCACTTTTGCTCTTCATCAGCTCTTCGTGAGTTCCTATTTCTAACAATGTTCCTTTATCTATGACCGCTATCTTATCAGCGTTTTTAATGGTCGACAGTCTATGGGCTATAACGAAAACCGTTTTATCTGTCATCAGATTATTTATCGCTTTTTGAACTATCGCTTCCGATTTATTATCAAGAGCAGAGGTGGCCTCGTCGAGTATTACAATCGGGGCGTTTTTAATAAATGCTCTTGCTATTGCTACTCTCTGTTTCTGCCCGCCCGATAAGCGAATGCCTCTCTCTCCTATTTCCGTATTTATTCCTTTTTTTAAAGTTGAGACAAACTTATCTAAATAAGCCATTTTAACAGCATCCTGAATTTCGGCATCGGTAGCGTTCGATTTCCCAATAGTAATATTTTCTTTTATCGTCCCCGAAAAAAGGAAATTATCTTGGAAAACAGCCGAGAGGTTATTTCTGAGGCTAACAAGCGTATAGTCCCTTATATCGATTCCATCAATTTTTATAGCCCCGGAATTAACGTCGTAAAATCTTGGAAGCAAGTTCACAATCGTAGTCTTACCGCCGCCAGAACCTCCGACAAAAGCTATCGTTTCTCCTTTTTTTATTTTAAGAGTAAAATTATTTAATACGGCTGTTTTTTCAGCGTATCCGAAAGTTACTTTCTCAAACGAGATATCAGATCTTATTCCAGTCAAAACAGTCGCGTCGGGTTTTTCCTTAATCTTGGGTTCCGTATCCAAAATCTCCATGACTCTTTCAACGGCTGTAATCGACAATTGGAAATCTTTTATACTATTCCCTAAATTCTTAATTGGATTGTATAGAGCCAAAACGGCCACGATAAACGAGACAAAATTACCGCTTGTGATTTGGTTCGTTATAATCAAATGGCTTCCATAAACTATTGATAAGGCCACCCCCACCGATATAACGACGTGCATCATTGGAGAGAGCCAAGAAGCTCTTTGCACCATCTTTATGTTAAGGTGAAACAAATTCGCTAAAATTCTGCGAATCTTTCCTTCTTGATTTTGAGATAGGTTATATAGGGCAATTGTTTTATTACCAGAAACGCTTTCGTTATAAATTGTAAGCATTTTGGAATTAGCGGCGACAGTCCCCTTTATTGCAGCCCGTATACTGCGTCTAATATTGGCGATAGGCAAAAAAGATATTGCAAAGATAACAATAGCGATACACGCCAACTTCCAGGAATTAATTATCAAAACAAAAATCAGCGAGATAGTGGAAGCGATTCTAGAAATAATCACCCTAAATTTTTTCAAAAGATTAACGCTTGCGGTATCCGCGTCTTTGTCAAATCGGAAAATAACGTCTCCAGAGTAATGTTTGTCAAAATAGGCGGTTTCAAACGCGAGCAACTTTTTATATAGTTTGAACTTCAAATCGCTTGTAATTTTCCCGCCGACCCAAGCGTTTAAATATGCCGCGAAATAATTGCAGACTCCCTGAATTGCAGAGAAAATTATAATAGCAAAAGAGATAGACCATACTGTCGCAATGGATTTCTCAACCATTACAATGTCCGTGTAAGGCTTAAGAGACCAGATGATAACAGCGTCTAACGAACTTGCCAAAACGCAGAATAATATCGCGAAGATCATTCTTAATGAATACGGTCTAACATAAGGAAGCATTCTTAAATAGCAACTGCATAATTGGGAGTCTTTTATTTTTTCAATTAGTCCCCAGAGTTTCATTTAATTATTGATCGCAAACAGTTTTATAAGAGTATTATAATGGTTTATGTCCTGTAATGAAACATCTCAGAAGGTAACGATTAACCTTCGATTCAGAGAAGAAATGCTAAAGAAGCGCTATTATTTGTAAATAAGTATGATTGACTCCAAATATTTTAGAACTCTAGGTTTTTATGCTATTTTTCAAAAAACTAAAATCAACTATATGTAAAATAACGGGAATAACCGAGGATAGTAGTTCCGCCGCATTAGAGGATATTTTAATAGAAGCGGATTTCGGGGTAGACTTAGCCGCCCGGCTAACAAAAGAATCAAAATATGAAGACGATATACTCGCAGCGCTAAAAGGAAAACTAGAAAGCATACTCCAACCTCTTGTGAAAGATTTCGAAGTAGACGTATCTCAAAAACCTTACGTAATAGTTCTCGCTGGAGTAAACGGCTGCGGGAAAACCACGACCGTTGCAAAAATTGCCTACATTCTAAAAAACAAAGGATTTAGCGTCGATATAGCCGCATGCGACACTTTTAGAGTCGCCGCGACCGAACAATTATCTTCTTGGGCTTCAAAATTAAATTGCGGCATATTTAAATCGGATACTCCAAAAGACCCTGCAAGCGTGGCATTCGAAGCCATGCAATCCACAAAAAGCGACGTCCTTTTAGTAGACACGGCTGGAAGACTGCAAAACAACATAAATCTTATGAACGAACTATCAAAAATTTACAGAGTAATCGGCAAAATAAATAATACGGCACCTCATATGAACGTCTTAATTATGGATGCGACGACGGGGCAAAATTCGATTGATCAAGTGAAAGAATTTGGCAAAGTTCATCCAATTTCCGGAATCGTCATAAGTAAGATGGACGGAGGAGCTAAAGGCGGAACTATCGTACGAATTGCAGACGAGTTCAAACTTCCGATACTTGGTATTGGAACTGGGGAAACAGAGCGTAGCTTTGAAAAATTCTCAGTCGAGCGTTTCCTGGAAGATTTAAAAAAATAGCTTTCAGATTTTTCTTACCGTTTACTGTTCAACTCGTTGCCTTTAGGCGGCGCTTCTATAAAACTAGTTTGGGTTGTTTCCTGATATTCCCTAAACTGTAATTGTATGTAAGAAATATAATTGAAACGGAAAGACCGCCGTTTATAGAATACTGAGACCCGAATGAAGAAATCACATAATAAGCATTTCACTGTCGAAGTCAAAAACCTTTAGTTGAACTACGTCGCCCGATTGAAAACCTTTTAACGATGTTCTAAATGGAATAAACGAGTCTGTTTTGCCATAAAAAACGCCGTCTTTTGAACTTTCTATTATCACGGGCATATTTGTTCCGACTAGCGAAGAAAACAACTTGAGCCTTGCTTCTTTTGCTTTTTTTCTAAGTAATTTGCCTCTTTTTAGGATAACGTCTCTGGGGTGTTGGATCATACTAGCCGCTACCGTCCCAGGACGGAGAGAGTATGCGAAGGCGTGCGCTAAAGATAGATTTGCTTCGTCGATTAACGTTAAAGTATTTTGAAACATCTCTTTTGTTTCCGTTGGGAAACCGACTAATAAATCGCAGCCAAATACCGCTTCTTTCCGAGCTTCTTTGATCTTACGGCAGATTTTTATTACGTCCTCCCTCGTGTGTCGTCTTCTCATAGCCTTTAAAACGTCGTTATCGCCGGATTGAATGCTTAAGTGAAAGTGCGGTAATATTCGTTTTTCGTTTATAAACAAATTAAGCAGTCTGTCGCTTATTGCAGCCGGATCGACAGACGATATTCTAAGCCTTTTAAAATCGGGATATGTTTTAAAAATGGATTCTATAACATCCGCTAATTCTATATTCCCGCCAATGTCAAGCCCGTAGGAGGTTATATCGATTCCCGATAGCGTTATTTCTTTTATTCCGCTCTTTATAAAACTTCCTACCTTCTTCAATATTTCTTCGATAGGAAAACTTCGAGAGCGTCCTCTTGTAAACGGTACGATACAATATGCGCAAAAGTGATTGCATCCATTTTGGATTTCCAAAAAAGCCCTAACTCTTCCTTGAAAAAAATCTTCTCCATTTGCTAAAGGCTTTATTTTGTCTGAATTGTGAGGAATGTCAAGATAGGGTTCAATATTGTCTTTTTCATCGTTTTGAACGACTTTAAACACTCCTTCTAAATTTTTAAAATAATCAAAAGACGTCTTAGCGGCGCAACCGGTTACTATTATCTTGGCTCCTTTGTTTTCGCGAATTGCTTTTCTAACAAATTGTCTTGATTGCCTCTCGGCTTCGTGAGTAACGGAGCATGTGTTTATAACGACTATGTCGGAGTTTGGCTCAAGATTAGTTATTATAGATTTCGCTACTTCCGATTCGTAAAAATTGAATCTACAACCAAGGGTTATAGTTTTAACTGCTTTTTTGCGTTCGTCGGAGGATTTTTGAAGTTTGTTCATTTAATGGTTCTTACGATAGAACTAGAAAATTTTCATACTCATAGATACTACCATTATTATCTATAATTTTCTCTCCTTTCAAATAAAATAGGATGTTAAAATAAACCCGATTATTTGGAAGCAGTAATTTCTGCATATTGTTTGTTAAGTATTAAAATTCTGCAGCGGCGATTATTTGGGGAATTGTCCTCTGTCGTACGGCCGACAAATTAGAATTTACGCAAAAGGGGGATATCTCTAGAGCTTCTGAGAGTTTATGAGCATGTTTAAAGTAATTCATTTGGAAATCATGCCCTGACATTCCATACATTTCATTTGTAATTAATTCCCACGAGCAATTTAGCGACAACTTTTCTTTTTAGTATTATTCTTTGCGTACAAATCTTGCTCGCAGGATATCAGGGGACGATTCCCTTTTCTTTCACAAAATCCCTAAGTAGGATTTTCCAATTCCGTGCTATAACTTTATTAGAATTATAAAATATTACTCCATGCGTCAAATCTTCTGGAAATTATCATGGATATGTTAATTACCATATTAGCGAAGCGACGGAAAATATAGGAAGTCTTGCCTCCACGCGCAACCTATTTGCTAATAATAGCAATTTCATTGCGGAGGTCGGTTTATTATTCAACAAATACTTTTCATCATCTGCATAACATCTGTTTTTTATTGAAATCATCAATACTTTATGCCCTTTTGATTTAACATATTTAATAACGTCGCCTATATCTGCCGGCACTTCGGCAATGTGTGTTTTTTTGTTAGCATTGTTGTTGGTTTTTAAAATCTTTGGCTTTTTTAAACTTGGCGTTTTTATTAGTTGACGAGGTTGTTTCCTTCTCATGCCTGCTCGATTTAAGAACTTGTTTACTGCAGTTTCAGAACGACCAATCTCGCCAGCTATAATTTTTGTTCTTTTACCTTCGGTAAATCCGAGTTTTAGTATCGCTATTTCCTCCTCTGTCCATTGTTGAGTTTTAGAATTACTTGATAATACGTGCATCGTTGTTATCTCAAATACATCCTGCCATAAAATTATGTTCGCAAATAAAGAATAGTTTCTCAAAATAAAAATTATCCCAAAGGATTTTAGATAAAATTTATATATTTTGTTATAACCGTGGATGTTTTAACGACTAATATGAATTGTAGAGATTTCTAAATCGTTTAGCCTTATCTTGCGGTATCTGTTATTATCAATAACATCAATGGAGTGTTAAAATCAAAAATGGAGAATATACGTAATTTCTCAATAATAGCCCATATAGATCATGGGAAGTCTACTTTAGCCGACAGGATTATAGAGATTTGCGGAGGGCTTGATAAACGCGAAATGAAAGCGCAGGTTCTGGATTCTATGGACATAGAGCGCGAGAGAGGGATTACCATTAAAGCTCAAACCGTGCGTTTAACCTACGATGCCAACGATGGGAATACATATATTCTGAATTTAATCGATACTCCTGGGCATGTTGATTTTGCATATGAAGTAAGCAGATCGCTTGCAGCTTGCGAAGGCTCGGTTTTGGTTGTCGACGCTTCGCAAGGAGTCGAAGCTCAGACGCTTGCCAACGTATATCATGCCATCGATTGCGATCATGAAATCGTGACGGTTTTGAACAAAATCGATCTTCCGGCTGCGGATGTAGAGGCAGTGAAGCGACAAATCAAGGAAGTTATAGGCATCGATGCTAGCGACGCCATAGCCGTCTCTGCAAAAAGCGGAGAGGGGATGCGTAATGTTATTGAGGCGATAGTTCATAAGCTGCCCCCTCCTCGCAAACCTTGTTCCGATAAGCTATGCGCTCTTTTGGTGGACAGTTGGTACGATAAATATTTAGGCGTCGTGATATTAATACGAGTGTTTGAAGGGGAAATAAGAGCTGGAATGAAAATGAAAATGATGGCGACGGGAGCGACTTATACAGTCGATAACGTCGGATATTTCCTTCCCAAAAAAACGATGACAGAGAAACTCACAGCAGGGGAGGTTGGATTTATAACCGCCAGCATTAAGGACATTTCAGACTGTCAAGTGGGGGACACTATCACGGACGATAAAAATCCTTGCGATGCTCCCTTAAAAGGATTTAAGCCGTCTGTCCCCGTTGTTTTTTGCGGCATTTTCCCAGTCGACTCATCGGAGCTTGAGAAGCTCAAGGAAAGTTTTCAGAAACTTCATTTGAACGATTCGAGTTTTAGTTACGAAGCTGAAACATCCGCAGCCCTTGGATTTGGTTTCCGTTGCGGATTCCTAGGGCTTTTGCACCTTGAAATTATCCAGGAAAGGCTTGAGCGAGAGTTTGACGTCGATATAATAATGACGGCTCCTAGCGTTATATATAAAGTTTATATGACGAACGGCGAAGTAAAAGAGCTTCATAATCCTGCGGAAATGCCGGATGTCGTTAAGATTAGTAAAATCGAAGAGCCGTGGATAAGAGCGACAATCATAGTTCCGGAAACTTACCTCGGAGCTGTTCTTACGTTATGCGAGGATAAACGAGGAGAGCAAATCGATATTAATTTTGCAGGAGACAGGACTATTGTGCAGTATCGTCTGCCTCTTAACGAGGTGGTGTTCGATTTTTACGATAAACTTAAATCTACGACTAAAGGGTATGCTTCGTTCGATTACCAAACAACTGATTATAGAGAAGGAGATTTAGTGAAAGTTTCAATATTAGTTAACGGCGAGCCTGTCGACGCGTTATCGATGATTGTTCATAAAAGCAGAGCGGAAAGACGCGGAAGGGCGCTTTGTCTTAAATTGAAAGATCTTATTCCAAGACAGCAGTTTAAAATCGCGATACAAGCGGCAATAGGCGGAAAGATCATCGCTAGGGAAACGGTTTCGCCGTTTAGGAAGGACGTAACGGCAAAGCTATACGGCGGTGACGTTACCAGGAAACGTAAACTTCTCGATAAGCAGAAAGAAGGGAAGAAAAGAATGCGGCAATTCGGCGATGTTGAAATCCCGCAGAAAGCGTTTATCGAGGCTCTAAAAATTGACGATTAAAAGGATATTGAGAGTCGTTTTATTGAAAGATATTTTAGACGCGTTGTTTGTCGGTCTTAAATGTTGTTTTAAAAAGCCCGTTACTAAAAGATTAGGAAATATTGAAAGACCCGATAACTTTAGACAATGCTTTTCAATGAATCCTCAAAAGTGCGTCGGGTGTAAAACCTGTTCTAGAATTTGCCCTAGTAACGCCCTTCAGATAATCAGTCCAGGACAATATACTTTTAACAAAGAAAAATGCACGTATTGCGGATTGTGCCAGAGGCATTGTCCAATGAACGCCATAAGTTTTACATGCGCCGAGAGAAAACAAGACGGCTAGCCCATTGGGGTCTCTTGTATTTTTTAACTTGTTATACAACAGCTTCTTCTATTACTAATACCTGCTTATCTTCCGTATTTGCCCAAATAGCGCGAACGGACCAGTGGAGAGGGGGATAACCTGAAGCCATGCTGTCTATTCCTAATATACCGCTAATTGGTGAATTTATTTTGATAATCTCGTTTAGTAAATTGATAAGTTTTTGAGGGGAGGATAAAAGAGAGCGACATGTTTCGAATACACCAGTTTTTAAATAGATTTTCTTTATCATGTATGATCATTAATATAAGTTACTAAGTTATATAATAACTCCTTTTTCCCTATTGTCAAGAATTTTATATTTCTAGCGATTTAAACCTTTAATTCATTTTATTTTCAATTAAACGAGTCATGTTTTTTGTAACGTTTGGAATTTGGAGTCGAGATAATTGTTCCGACATTGCGAGCAGTTTATTTCTATTGTTTATCAAATTGGCGATTGTTGTTTCTAATTTCTGTCTTAAATTTACGTCTTCATTAATAACGATTGCCGAACTATGGCTTCTTAAAAATTCCGCGTTAGCCGCCTGGTCTCCATTAATCGAACCTTTAAAAGGTATTAAAATCGACGGTTTTTTAAATCCTATTATTTCAAATACGCTAGACGCTCCCGCTCGCGAAATTACTAAATCCGCTTGTTTATATAATTCGTTTATATTATCGAAGAAGGAATTTACAAAGTGCTTGATTCCTGCTTTTTCATAATTATTTTTTATGATGCTCAAATCCTCTAAACGTCCTTGATGAAAAACTTTAATGTTTGTAAATTTGGGGATGTTGCAAATAGCTTTAACAATTTCATCCGAAAATATTTTCGCTCCCTGGCTCCCTCCGAAGATCAATATCGTAAACAGCTTGTTACTCGGTTGTTCGGCGTTTGGATATTCAGCCTCGTATCTTGTCGGGTTCCCCACGCAAAATACTTTCGCGCCTTTTGATATTCCTTTTGTGTTTTTAAAAGACGTTAAAACTTGAGACGCCATTTTTGATAAAAGTTTATTCGCTTTTCCTATAACCGCGTTCTGCTCGTGTATAACGGTTTTAATCCCCAAAATTTGAGAAGCGAAAATGAAGGGCGCGGATGGATAGCCGCCGAATCCTACTACAATACTCGGCTTTAGTTTCAAAAGTCGAGGCATGCTTTTTAATACGTTGAATATCAGCGAAACATACAATTTCAAACGCGACGAAGTCTTTATATCTTGAACTATTGCGTCGTTTTGAAATTCCGCAAGGTAAGCAAATCCCCTTGCGTCTGTGGAAAATATAACGTCGTATCCGCTTTTCTTAAATTCTCTTGCTAAACAGAGAGCGGGAAAGACGTGCCCTCCAGTGCCGCCCGCCGCAATTATAATAGTTTTTCCCATATATTAATTTTCGTATAGTTTCTGAAACGTATATTAGCATGCTTTGTAAAGCCGCAGAGATTATTAAATTCACTTTAATAACATAACAGATTGTTGACAGAACATATTTTTGTATGGTAAATATATCGGTTATAACTTTTATTTCAAGAGATAAAATTGGATTCGGTACCGATGACCCTGAAAGGGTTTCAAAAGCTACAAGAAGAGCTTAGAAAGCTGAAAGCAGAACGACCTCAGATTGTAGAGGCCATCTCTGCCGCTCGTTCTTTGGGCGATTTATCTGAAAATGCCGAATATCATTCAGCAAAGGAACGTCAGGGGATTGTCGAAGCGCGAATTATGGATTTGGAAGATAAACTTAGCAGAGCGACTGTTATAGACATATCAAAGATAAATTCCGATACAATTAGATTTGGTGCGACCGTTGAAATAGTAGATCAGAATACGAACGTCGTATCGAAATTTCAGATAGTTGGAAATAGCGAAGCAGATGTAAAAAGCGGACTTTTGCCGATAACGGCTCCGATGGCGAAGGCTCTGATAGGCAAGACGATTGACGATATTGTTGAAGTTAACGCTCCAGGCGGGATTAAAAGTTATAAGATAGTCGGTGTAAAATACATATAATTTCGGGATTCATTCTCCGATGTTTTGTAAAAAGCAATTTGTATATAAATAAAGGCCGTCGCTAAGAGCATTGGTATGCCCAATAAGTTTCTCTTATCGTGTTGGATGTGGTACAATTGCCATATTAAACGAATAATTCTTAATGTAACTTTCTTATGAAAAGGCAAAATAAAACTCATACGATTTTGATCGTTTGCATTGTTTCTTTTCTTTTGATTCTGCCGGATTTTGTATTTTCGATGTTTCATAAATCGTTTAAACATTCTTGCGACCCTAAGGCGATTTTTTTAATAATTCCTCTAAGCGTGGGTTTAATAGTCAATAAATATAAATGGCTCTCTATTTCTTTTATACTGCTGTTTTGCTTATTGCAGCTCGCGCAATTTTTTCACATCGGATACTTTGG
This sequence comes from Holosporales bacterium, assembly GCA_031262205.1. Classification (GTDB taxonomy): domain Bacteria; phylum Pseudomonadota; class Alphaproteobacteria; order RUG11792; family RUG11792; genus JAISID01. The sequence goes on from JAISID010000065.1 coordinate 10,259, forward strand.
AACGCAGATAACGCACTATGCTATTTGGGCGGGACTACATGATTTCGGAGATGTTTTGTCAGAATCTGCCAACGTAATTTTGAAGTATTTTTATGTAATACCGATTGTTCTTATCCCATTTGCCGCGATTCTATTTTGCCTTAAAATTAAATGTTATAAATCTATAATTGGAACGTTAATATTATGTTTAACTTTTTCATACGTGGGATATAACAGAATTAACCTACGTAGGTTTTTGCCAAACGGAGTAAGATTCACGATTGACAATTCGATGAAGTCGTTTTTCGGTTATTGTTATTTAATTTGTCACAAGCCCAAAATAATAAGGTATCTGCCATATGAAGTTAATAGCGTCGACGATAATTTCGCCGAACCGATAACGATCGTGTATGTAATCGGGGAAAGCGTCAATTATAAACATATGTCTTTGTTTGGGTATTCTAAAGACACGACTCCGAAACTTAAAGAACTTGCTAAGGAGGACAATTTTTATTACACGACGGGGATTTCCGGAGGAGTGAATACGTTATCGTCGTGCAAGTTTATAGTAAACGCTATATACGAGCCGAACAATGTGTTGCAGGTCTCCGGCGATCTAACTAATTTATTTCGCCTTGCAAAGCAGAAAGGATTCAAGACTTTTTATATCTCGAGCCAATCAGATCATGTTTTAATGAGTCTGGGAGGGGTAAGTTATATAGACACGATTACTACGAATGGGGTAAGAGGCGTTTTAGACGCCACTAAAAGAATGGACAACGAACTTCCCGATATTGTTTCCGACGATAAATTAGGCAAACGAAATTTTATTGTTCTTCACCAAAGACATATGCATTCTCCTTACACTTTGAAAGAATTTCCATCTCTTAAGGAATACAAAAAATATATGAGCGAGAGAGTTTCATGTTTTAAAGAACCGAACCAGGCCGGGCAGAAAGAGCAACTAATTGCCGAATACGACGAGGGAATGTTATATAACGATTGTTTTATCACGAAGATATTTAATAGGTTCAATAAGCAGAAGGAAGGGAAATTTTATATAATTTGGACTTCAGATCATGGCGAGTTATTAGGAGAGGATGGGACTTATGGTCATAGCGCGTTGAATCCGTACATCGCGGATATTCCAGTTATGATTCAGAGCAACGATCTCGAATTTATGAAGGATATGAAGAATATTTGGAAGCCGACTCATTATGAGATTGCCAAAAAAGTTGCCAACAAACTAGGCTATGAAATTAAGAATCCAAATGAAGAAGAGAATATATTTTATATTAGCGGCGTAGATTTTACAGGAAGATGCGGATATATTAAACTGAAAAAAGAAATAGAAAACTCTAAGATAACGTATGAAAAATATTTAACTTAGGGCTTTCTACGGAGGTTTTCTATAGAGGAAATATGCAAAGAAATATGAAAAAGATTTGCGATGTTTTGGCTATAAAAAGCGCGCTTTTATATTCGCTGAACGGATTAAAATACCTCTTGAAAGAAAGAGCGTTTTGTCAAGAACTACTGGGAGGGATAGCTCTTGTTATAGCGGAGCTTTTCCGCGACACTCCAATTTTTATGTTGGTCTATATATATTTTTCATATTTTTTAATACTTTTCGCGGAATCGATTAACTCGGGGATTGAGGCCGCAGTCGATAGAATAGGATTAGAAAAACACGAACTGTCAAAAAAGGCGAAAGATATTGGAAGCGCTATAGTATTTCTGGCAATCATGCACTTTTGTATAGTATGGATTGCATCGTTTTTTATTTGATGTCGGGGGCTATAGACCTAGTTAAACTAAACAGCCAAGGATTATAAGTCGTAAGCTCAAAAAATTTGAGCATTATTCTCTAGTACGCTCGCTTCTCCCAAGAATGCCGATGTTAACGACGAGCAACCAGACTATAAGACGCAAACCGCTCCCCCCAATAATATTTATCTTTTGGAACGAGGATATCTCGACCGATTTATAAAGCGACTTGTCAAGGGCTTTAGAGCGAACGAAGAGAGCGTCCCTTGACAAGCTACGCGTAGTAAATCGGTATAATCGAGTACGTCCAAAAGAGAAATATTATGGATATATTGTAAGAAATTTCGGACTATACCATCCCAGGACACTAATGTTTTTGGAGATCATACCATAATACCCTAAAACCTCATTTGCGGCTAATCAATTCTAATCAGTAATGATTTTGTTGCTCATTTCAGCTGGATTTCTCGTATATAACCGTTATTTATAGGGTATCGGGAGATGATTCTCATGTTTCTTAACTTTCAGCTATGTTCCTCGTATATGACCATTGATTATAGGAATATTAGGATATGATTCCATGAAAAATATATTCTTGTTAACGAAGAAGATTCTTCTAGAAAATCGAGCGAAATTTTAGCGAAAAATAAAATTTAAAAATTAACGAAAAATTAACGAATTTGTATTACAATTTCCATCCCAAACCCCCGCCCTCCTCGGGGCTTGCTTCCCTTAACTACTCAATCTATGCAAGCATAGCTTTAGCATACGTATATTAATTCCAACCGCTCGCTTTCTCATTTCCTCGGAGGCCTTTCCTATATAATTGCCGTTTATCAGGAATATTAAAGAACAGTTCTCATTTAAAATCAGTCGCTGCAAATGTGACCTCTAGAATCTTTATAAATAGGTCTTGCAAAAAGCCCGCTCGTAAGTTTCCGATATTGAAATTAAAAGTTATGTTATAATCCAAGCGTAGAATTACGACGGTTCTTAATAAGCGGATAAGGAGTAAAGGAAATGAAGTTAACAATAAATCAAAAAATTCTCGAGAAGGCAATGGCTCATGCTAATTGGATAATCGAAAAGAAACAGGCTTCTCCTATTTTGGGCTACGTTCTATTCGATGCTTCCGTCGGAAACGGCCTTACTATCACCGCGACTAATATGGATATGACAATCGTCGATTCGTTAGAGTGTGAAATCGCGGAGGGCGGCAAATATTGTCTTCCCGCTAGTTTATTATACGATATTACAAAAAAAATGACTCCCGGTTCCGATATCTCGGTCGAGTCTCTTAAAGACGTTAATTCGGTGGAAATAAAAAACAAACGAGCTTCCTTCTCAATACATTATATGGATAGCGCGAACTTCCCGCCTATTGCGGAAGCTAATTATCCCGTTTCATTTTCGCTGAACTCTAAGATTTTGAAAAAATCGATAGACATAGCGAAAGTCGCGATGCTTCAAGACAATTCTAGATTTCACTTAAACGGCATACACGTTCATTACGAAAACGATCTCGGAAACGATAAAATCAGATTTGTCGCAACCGATTTATTTAGAATTTCATGCGTTAGCGCGAACGTTTCGAATGAAGCTCAAAATATGGAGCCGATTATTATTTCCAAGAGAACCGTATTCGAAGCGTTAAAGCTCATCGACGGAGGCGGCGAAGAAACTAAAATCTCCGTTTCAGAAAACAGAATTTCGTTTGAAGTTACGTCGTCGGACAACGTTAAGACCGAGTTTAGCTCGAGGCTAATTAACGGCGCGTTCCCAGAATATAAAGCGGCTCTCGACGTCTCCAACGATAAAGTTTTAATCGTAAACACCAACGACATAATAGACGCGCTCGACAGAGTAAGCACGGTCGTTATGGATTCCACAAGTCCCGTTAAACTCGAGATATCTCAAAACAAACTTGTATTAAGCGGAGTCAGCCAAGAATTAGGAAGCGCCGTCGAGGAAATAGACGCTTCGTTTAATGCTTTCGAGCCGCTGGAAATTTGTTTCAACAGCCGCTATCTTCTAGAGATTCTTAGAGTGATCGAAACGCCTCAGGTGACTTTGCTATTGGCCGAAAGCAACTCGTCGACGATAATTAAGCCTACCGACGCAGACAGCGTTCCGGACGTCGATATGATTTTTGCCGTAATGCCAATTGAAATTGTGAAGAATTAAAACCACTGGCGTATCCTGCGATATAGTATATTTAAGTATATAATTAAAATTGTATAATATTATATAAGTATACTTAAAGTATACGTATTATATAGCCTTCGTGTATTATTGCTAAATCGCGGCTTATTATTACTGCCAATCATCAAAAATTATCTCAAAAAACAAAAATGTTTCACGTGAAACATTTTCAAAAATAGATTAACCTTGGTAGTCTTCGTCTGAAGTAGTATTAAAGTAACGTAAAGTATAGTTATATAAAATTAAGAAGATATTAAGTTAAATTTAGAATTTAACTAAATATTGTTATGCGTTTTTAATACAATACGGATGCTCTGTTTTCTTTTGTATATCGGCGTATTGATATTTGTGAAATTCGTAAGTTATTAGGGGAATCGCTTGTCGCTGTTCCGCAAGCCTGCGCTTCTCGGCCGCTTCCCGCTCCTGCGAAGAAGTCTCTTTATACGAGCCGTCCCCATTCTCTACGCAGTAAAATTCTCCAGTCCTGAAGTTCTTTTCCCAAACAGCCCCGTCCTTCTTGATATGACAAGATATGCTCTTCTTGGAATCTCGAGAATCTATTTTTCTTCGACAGTTGCTAATATCCATAATTCGTGTTATATTAAACATGTCTCTGATGCCTTACTTCTAAGCGTTCTTTTTTTTGCAAGAAACATATTTTATGAAGACTATAATTGGTTGTTTGACTTTTATTTTGATAATGTAGTATTAATGCGAGAAGCGGCGAGTGCGTCTCTTCTTTTTTCTTCAGTCTCCCATTCGGCTTTACATTTTATATACTCCAGCTCTTCCTCAATGCTTCGGGCGTAGTTCAATATAACGCCTATAGCCGCCCATGCGTAAAACGATTTCCACGACCAGTACCAATTCCATTTATCGGTATGCCAGTATCCGTCGGTTGTTTCTTCCCATTGCTCTTCGGGTAGCTCCGTTATATGAACTGGCCATATCGGTATACAAATAAAAAGCGAAAAGAAAAAACCAGAGAGATGAAGATATTTATTTACAAATTCATATTTATTCAGTTTCTCGCATATACAAAAAAACATACCCGCCGCCCCGAGTAAAATCATCAAAACCGCCGGCATGGAGCAAAATGTTATCGCTAGTGCGATAATTATCGACCATCCGCTCTCAACCAAGTCCGCCTTCTGTAGAGATTTCGCAATCGCCAGTAGCGCGACGGTTCTCCCGTGCTTGCTGCCATTATCTGCCATAATTTCCATTCGCTCATTTTACTAACTCCTTCTATAATTCCTCGGCTTCTTCTCTAGCCGATTTGTTTTTAAAACTCCTAGGTTTTAACGTTTCAATCTCGCTCTTTTTCAATCGAATCAACGTTTTATAATGTTAGGCTAGGCTTATGCCCAAGCATATTACTACTAATTGCCAAAGTTTGAAATTAGGCTCTTCTAAGCGCTATCTTACAGAATCATTTAAATAAAAGAAATCATACCACGACGTATTGTAAAACAACCTAGAAGACTTACGCATCAGCGGAGGGGATTATTTATGGGGGAAGAAAGCGGCATCAAAAACCAGGGGAACATCCTTTGGAAAACCATAGCCAAAATGAAGAGGAAGAGTAAGGGGAAATGGGGAAAGAGCCGCTCAAAGATTTGATAAAAAGTCTAGCGAAAATTGGGAAAATTTTGATAAGAAATTTTGATGAAAAAAATTTGAAAAATTAACGAAAAATTAACTAATTGTATATTACAATAACCATCCCAAACCCCCGCCCTCCTCGGGGCTTGCTTCCCTTAACTACTCAATCTATGCAAGCATAGCTTTAGCATATCATAAAAAGGTTAAGGAAACGTTAAGATTTGCCAAATAAATTACTTGCTTTTTGGGAAAGAAAAAGGAACCGTCTTCTGGCTAGACAATGTCGAGTTATGATTCCCAATAAATATTCATGGGAAATAATACTTTAATTATAACATCATAATTATATATTGTAATTATACATACTCTCTATTTTATATATTTATACTTTATATTATTTAAAGGCCACTTTGAATGGCATATTTCTCAAAATGTTTCACGTGAAACATTTTCAAATTTTGAAAATTATTCGTTGACGATTAGCAATAATAAAGCGTGATTTAGTAATAATTTAAGAAAGCTCTATAATTTATTACTTTAAGTATACTTAAAGTTTGTTGTGCAACTTTGGATATATATTTATATATACTACAACATTGGCGCGTCTATCTACTCCCCTCAGAACCAGGATACCATCTTTAACGAGGAGAAAATAAACTATACAACCAAACCGCCCCCCAATAATATTTTTCTTTTGGAACGAGAGAAAGGAGACCGATTTATAAAGCAACTTGTCAAGGGCTTTAGAGCGAACGAAGAGAAGCGTCCCTTGACAACCGACGCGTGATAAATCGGTATAATCGCGGGAGCCAAAAGAGAAATATTATAGATATATGTTATCAAATCCACCGCTATGCCGTTCCTACCGCAACAGTTTGTAGTTCTCTAGATTAGACGGGGCAATAATCGCTGCGTACGACGATTTAAATCCTAAGACGGTTTTTGCAACATAACCCCGTATGTTGTATAATAGATGCAGACAGAGTTTTGGCTTCAATGTTGTTGTAAAGTTTTTCGATAGAGGATATGGCAAAAGATTATTATTCTATACTCGGGGTTAGCAAAGATGCGACGCAAGAAGACTTAAAAAAAGCCTATCGAAAATTAGCCGTTAAGTATCATCCTGATAAAAATCCCGGAGACAAGCAAGCGGAAGAAAAGTTTAAGGAAATTAACGAGGCGTACGACGTTTTAAAAGACGAGCAAAAACGAGCGGCGTATGATAGATATGGAAGCGAAGGAGTTCAAAACGGCGGTTTCAACGGAAGTTCTGGATTTTCTGGGGGGTTTGATTTTTCAGGCAACTTCTCTAATTTTTCAGATATTTTTGAAGAAATGTTCGGCTCGGCTTTTTCGTCGCATGGACGCCAGGGATATCAACAACAGCCAGGCTCCGACATAAGGTACGATATTTCAATTTCGTTGGAAGACGCGTATAAAGGGATGACGTCGAGAATAAAGTTTACTACACTTGTAAAGTGTCCTTCTTGTAACGGCGCGGGGAGCGAAGGGAATAAGAAACCGTCTCCTTGTCCCGCTTGCGGGGGAAGAGGAAGCGTTCGATCTAACCACGGTTTTATTACGGTGGAGAAAACATGTCAAACCTGCGGTGGAAGCGGCAGCGTCTTGTCTGATCCTTGCAAAAAATGTTCGGGAAGCGGAAGGATAAAAGGCGAGAAAAATCTAGAAATTAATATACCAGCCGGAGTCGCTACTGGAAGCAAAATCAGAATAGTAGGAGAGGGCGAGGCAGGATTTAAAGGCGCTCCGTCCGGCAACCTTTATATTTTTGTGAACGTTTTGAAACACAAAATATTTGATAGAATAGAAAACGATTTGCATTGCATAGCGCCGATAACGATGGTGAAAGCAGCGTTAGGAGGAGAAATTGAAGTGCCGGATTTAAACGGAGAGAATTGCTTGATAAAAATACCAAGCGGCGCGCAAACAGGAGCGAGTTTTAGAATAAAAGGAAAGGGTATGCCGTTTATTAATTCTTCTAGAAAAGGAGATATAATCGTTGAGGTTGCAGTTGAAATCCCCGTATCTTTGTCCAAAAAACAAAAAGAAATATTGGAACAATTTGCGAATGAGAAGGACGAAAAAACAAATAGTCCTAAGTCGTTCGAGTTCTTCAAGAAGATTAAAGATATGTTCTCTTAGAGGAGCGGAATGTGGTCGGCTATCTCTCTAAACCGATTATATCGGATAATAATGCGTCTGTAAAAACGACGGCGGATAAAGAGAGAAAAAACGGCCTTATTAATTTAATCGACGTCAGCGGCTTTATATATCGGGCGTTTTATGCATTCCCGCGTTTTACTCACAAAGACGTTGAAGTCGGAGCGTTATACGGCTTCTGTTCCGAAATGTTAAAGATTGCCTCTCAATTTAAAGGATCAATGTTTGCGGCCGCTTTTGATTGCGGCAAAAAGACGTTTAGGAACGAGATTTATCCCGAGTACAAAGCGAATCGAAAAGAAACTCCGAAAGAGATACTTTCTCAAATCCCGTTGATTAAAGAAGCGTGTGAAAGTTTCGGGTTTACATCTATAGAACGCCCTGGGTTCGAAGCGGACGATATTATCGCAACGTGCGTGAAGGCGAACTCTGACAGGTATAAAATCAACATATTTTCCTCCGATAAAGATTTGTTGCAGCTTCTTGACGATAACGTCGCCGTATACGATTCGATGAAGAAGAAGTTTGTAACGGAAGAGGACGTCGTAGAAAAATTTGGGGTGCCGCGCGATAAAGTGCTCGACGTGCTTTCTCTTATGGGCGACAGTTCGGATAATATTCCAGGCGTTTCCGGAATCGGCCCCAAAACGGCCGCTTCTTTAATTAACGAATTTGGGAGTCTTGAAAATTTAATATCTCGTGTCGACAGTCTGCCTAATAATAAAAAAAACGAGACGCTTAAAAAAGAAATAGACAAGGCCGCGCTTTCAAAAAGGCTGGCTTCGTTGAGAGACGATTTGGACATAACTCTTGAATATAGAATTTCGAATTTAGATAACGCGAACGAATTTCTGAGTAAATTCGGTTTTAATTCTCTTTTGAGATAGATTTAGTTCAGTAAATTATTACCCAGTTATTTATCGTTTCGCGTAAGCATATAATTGTCGTTAACGATGAGAAACCAGACTATAAGACCAATCCCCCCAATAATATTTATCTTTTGGAACGAGAATATCTCGACCGATTTATAAAGCGTTTTGTCAAGGGCGTGAGAGCGAACGAAGAGAAGCGTCCCTTGACAAGTTACGCTTAAATAAATCGGTATAATCGCGGGAGCCAAAAGATAAATATTATGATACCTACTACAGAACTTCATAGCTACGCCCTTGTAGACTGCGTTTCTGCCTTCTTATAAGGGATATTGTCCCCCAAATTGAAAATGTTTCGCGTGAAACATCTTAATTTATTAATCCGTCTATATACTCCCGATGTTCTGTAAGCGGCGGGCAGCATACGAGAACTGCGAATAGAAAAGGAAATGTTATTCTAAAGAATTAATTAGCCGCAAATGAAGAGCCTCGGGATGTCCAAAAACCCGAGAGTTTATACAAAAAAACTTTTTTATCTATCGTATATTAAAAAATAATTTTTTTTCGAAGTATTTATAGGAAGCAATCAAGGCTTCAAGGAAAGACCGTAGTTGCTTATGTTAAAAAAGGGTTTGTAATTAGTTGCGAAGCATAGGTAAAATTTAAGGGATATCTTATTGATTCATGGAGAATATAGTATGATTTTCCAGTTGAAAAAAGAGGAATTTAGCTTGACGAGAGTCCTGTTTTCTATGCTGTTTTTTATGGCGAGCACTAAATTTGTAATTCCTCTTTATCCAGTTCCGATAACGGGACAGATGATAGCCGTATATTTCTTAGGATTAGTTTTAAGTCCAAAAGAATCGTTTGCCGCCGTTTTAGGTTGGCTTACTTTTGGAATTTGTGGACTACCGGTTTTCACGGCGCCGTTCGGCGGGCCGACTACCGGCTATCTCATAGGAATGTTGTTAGGGACTCCTGCCGTAGGCATTTTGTTAAAAAAGGGATTTTCGTTAGTAACTTCGTGTATAGGAGCTTTTGTTATAGTGCAGTTATTCGGCTGCGCATGGCTTGCAAAATTTGTCCCTTTAGCCGACGTTATTCCCCTAGGCCTTGTTCCGTTTATAATACCGGAAGCATTAAAAATGACAGTTGTGTGCGGAATCCTTCTTTATAGGCGAAAGGCAAATTTAAAATAATCGTCTTATGATAATTTTATAAGCGGCGGTTAATCCAAAGAAGATGTTAAAATCGGCGGCCGTTGCTGATTGAAATTAGTTAAAGAGGACGATTCAAAAATAAATTGGAATCGTCCTCTATGCGTATGGTATGCGTAATACGGTGGAATTTCTGAACGACTCTTTTGTTCTTAGAAGTTGTTAAGCATTCTGGTTTTGATTTTTAATGTAATTTTGATAGTCGAAATCTTTCGCTAATTCCGCGTGAGAGCCGAATAGAAACTTTCCTATTCCCATATATAAGATTTTGTTTGAATAAATCGTCGTTTTAGGCTCGTTGGTTATCATAATGACCGTATTTCTTTTCGATATATGTTCGACAAAATCATAAAACATGTTTTTTGTAAAATCCGATTCGAAAAACGGCGGCGTTTCTATTAACATAAGTTTCGGTTTTTGAATTGAAATTCTGGCCGCTTGAATCCTAAATAATACGTCTTGACGAACGTCTAAGTTTCCGTTTTCGTCAAAAAGCAACTTGTTGATTTCTTCGCTAAGTCCTATGTTATTCGTTACCGTTAAGATTTCCCTCTCGTTATCGGTAAGCATTGCGAGGTTGTCGTATACGGTTCCTTGTATGATCCCGAAGTTTTCTTTAAAAATTCCGATTAAAGACCTGACGTCTCTAATGCCCAGGTCGTTAAGCGGTTGTCCGGAGAGATATATCTTTCCCGCTTGGGGAACGTAATATTTTAAGATTAATTCGAAAATGTACGAACCTTCACAGGCAAGCTCTCCTGTTATCGAAACAAATTCCCCTGGCAGAACGGAAAAAGATATGTTGTTCAGAACCGGTTTGTCGGATAGTTCCGTCGGGTCTTGGAAATAAACGTTATGAAACGCTAGGAATAAGTTTTCATTATCCAAATTCAACAATTTTTGTGGTTCTGATAAATCGTCTAATTTATAACTGGAAACGCCGATGAATTTTACTTCTTTTATTTTTACGTATCTAAGGATGGACACTAAAAACATCGTGAAAAGAAAGATGCAGCAAAAGTATGGGATTTCGAAGCCGTCTATGCTAAATAAGTTTGACATTGCATACTCTGCATTCATCGCGTACAAAACGCATATGAGGAGGAATAGTAAACAGACGTATAAAACCGATTTCCAAACGCATTTTGCTAGACTCTGTTTTATGGCGGTCAACGATGCCTTTTCAATATTGGAGAATTTGTTTAAAACAAAATCGGAGGCGGAATAGTATTGTATTCCTTTTGAGGCGGTCGCGAGGTTTTTTATAAAATGGTCAAATGCGTTTTTGTGATTTCTTATATCGCAGATATACAGGATTCTAACCGCTGTCGTTATTATTACGAAGGATATAAAACAAGAGACTGTCAACGGCAATATCGCGTTAATATTCCTGCATAAGGCGATAAACGAAGCCGTTAAAAATAGTATAAAGAAAGGAATTGAGAATCCGAATAATTCAAATTTATAGTCCTCGCAAAGTCTTAATTTTGAAATTACGTCGTTTGCGAGGTTGGACGTTTCTTGGGAAGAAATTTTATTTGAATCCAAATCGATTACATCGTTTCCAAAACGCGTTAATTTATTTAAGGTGCCTCTTCTTATAAGGACGTTTGAGTAATACCAGGAAAGAAAGAATAAAACGGCTAACAGAAGGAGCGACGAAAACCGTATAAAAAACGAAAGGCGCTCGTTTCCTACGACTACAAAATTCTCATGAAACACTCCGCACAAGAGTACGGGGAGCATGCATAAGATGGATATATAAGAAATAACAAACCTTGCGACATACATTAAAAAATGGTGGAGCCAAGGGGGATTGAACCCCTGACCTCTACAATGCCATTGTAGCGCTCTCCCAGCTGAGCTATGACCCCGAGATCAAACTTCATAAATTTATATGCTATCTTATAACTCCGTATTGTTCAAGAGCTTTCTTAATTCGATTAATAACTGTTGTGATTAACAGTCGCGCTCATGATGGGGATGAAGCCGAACAATCTGATGGAGAACTTTTGTCCTTCAAGACTCTTTACTTTCATGAAGAATGATTTGTTGGAAAATTCAAGTATTTTAAGATTAAACTTTGTTGATTTTATTGGTATGAATCCAAATAAGGACGAAGTCAACTTATCGCGAAATACTGGATCGCCGTTTCTTACCTTAAAGTTAAAGCTGCCTACATGCTTTGCTTTAGAGCGATATATAATGTCAGTTAAACTTGCGTTTTCTACGTAAGCGTTAACTAAGTCGATATATAGAGCGTTATCAAATAAGTCGTTTGGAAGTATGCCTTGGAACAGGTCTTTGATATCCTTAGCGAAATCTAGTATTCCATTACATACGTAATTTTTAATTATTCTATTAGATCTAGGGTCTGTTTTGTCTGGACGATCGTCGTAAACGGCATTCCCATTTTCATCCACGTTTACGGCGCTCATCTTTGGAGCCGATATAGTAAATTCAATTATTCTTACATTAAATGCATTGTTTGTGAATTGTTTGTAATTGCGAGACTTTTGATTTAAGGGATATACATACGCGTATAACCCTAAAACCGTTGAATTAGGGCTAAAATCTTGCAATAAAGTCTGAGCTGAAAAACACGTGGCTGTCCCAGTATCAACTACTATATAGTTGTTGTTTATGTCAAACTTAGATTCAAAATAACGTTTATAATTATCTCTATTGGTCGATATTATTTTGAGAAGCATTTTATTATTGAGAATAAATTCTTTTATTTCTTTTCCCGAAGCGAATTCTTTTTGAATATTGTTCAAATGTTTGAAAGAAAGATATTTGAAAAAGTAATCTAAACGCTCTAGTCTATCAGGGTTTTCTTTGATATAATTGCCGCAATACATAGTCAACAATCTTGACATATAAACGTAATAAGTTCGTATGTCTGTTTGGAACGTATCAAACACTTTTTGGAGAGCGTAACCGTCTCTTGCGACAAAGACAGTGTTTTTGAAATTGCCGTTTGTCGCTTCGTTTTCTATAAATTTACAAAATCCATACGCAAGAGACCCGCCTATTTCGTAACCATAGTTAAGCCAGTATTTCTCTTCGTTATCTTTTTCCGAACGGTTTTTGAGCCGTCTATACGCAGCCATTGAAACTATAATACTGCTAGTTAAATCCTTTTTTCTTTTGTTGTAAAATATCCTAAATTTTTGTCCGTCCGCATTTTCAAAAAATCTATTTATGAAGTTTGGATAACGTACTGCGTGTAATCCAGAGTTTCTTGCTTGTTTCACATCGGAATTATAGTTGTCGCCTATATGTAATATTTTTTGCGGAGCGATTTTTAAATCTTTTATGACTACTTGATATAATTCCGAAGATGATTTTGTTTTGCCATAGTTTGACGAAACGTATAATTTATCGTATATCGCGTATCCCGTCCTGTCTAAGATTTCGTCGATGACTGCTGCGGGTAAATACATGTCCGATATGAATATTATCTTTTTTCCCTTATTGAGGGCGTACTTATATAATTCGAATATTTCTGGATTTTTTCGTATTACTGTCTTTTCAAAATTTATTTCAGTTTCTTTAAACTTTTTAAATTGAAGCGGCATTTTGTCGTAGACGCCGTTAATCGTTTGGCTGCCAGCCGCTATTCTGGCTTCGGCGAATCCCTTTGCTTTTAGATGTTTTTCCATATGAAAGAATAAATCTTTTGGAAGAACATATGGTCTGAGAACGGAAGTTTCAAACACGTCGAATGATATTACGTCGTGTTTATCTATCTATTTTTTTACGGATTCAGCATAAAACTCCTTCCCGTGTGTACTCCCCCCCCCCCCTACAAGGGAAATAATGACGAAAGCAAGGCTAAAAACGGCCTTAAATAACTGTTTTAATAATCTCATTAGGTTTTCTCAATTATAACGAATGCAACTGCATAATTTTTTTCATCGCTCACAGACGCGGATATAGCGAACTTGTCGGCTTTGCTTTGAACGTTTTTTAACGCGTAGCCGGACAGATTTACCAACGGTTTACCGTTGTTGTCATTGCTTATTTTTATGTCGAGCCACTTTAAATTATGCGTATTGGAAATAGCTTTTATTGTCGCTTCTTTTAACGCGAATATTTTTGCGAAAGACGAAATATACCCTTTTCTTTTCATGCAAGAATCTATTTCTTCTTCCGCGAATATTTTGTTTTTAAATCGAATCGGAAATTTTTGAAGCAGACGATCGATTCTTCTTATATCGAGTATGTCTATTCCGATTCCTATAATCGTCACTATCTTGCGACGAACGGCAAAAGAGCGAGAATTCTGGCTCTCTTAATTGCTTTTGATATTTCTCTTTGTCTTTTAATCGGTTGAGAATTTATTCTGCTAGGAATTATCTTTCCTTGCTCCGAAATAAATTTTGATAAGTACTTAACGTCTTTATAATCGACAACGTCTACTTTTTTTTGTTCTTGTCCGGCGTTTTCTTGTTCTACTGTCATATCCGTAATCTCCTTATTTTCTAAGCTGGTTTTTGCATTAATGCAGACGGGTTGTTATCGAGCTTGTCTACTTTAACGATTAAGAATCGTATGACGTCTTCGTTTAACCTAAACTTTCTTTCAAGTTCGGCTATGCCGTCTGAATTGCTGATTATATTTAAAAGAACATAATGTCCTTTTTTGTTTTTCTTTATTGGATACGCCAATTGTCTAAGCCCGTGAAATTCAGTCTTTGTAATTTCTCCGCCGAATTCTTTAACGGTTGAAACCATCGCGTTTGAAACTGATTCGACATGGCTTGGCGAAGCGTCGGATTTTACTATAAATACCGCCTCGTAAAAATTCATTATAATTACTCCTTTCGGTTGATTGCTAAAACTGGCAAACAGCCTATTGTTCTTTCGCAATAAGCAAGGTTTTGAAATATAGTATCATAAAAATTGGGAATGGTAAACGTTTTAAAAATGCCGCTTAACGGCAATTTTTTGAGCTTTATGCCTAAACGCAGTGTTTTTACAAGAAAAGTTATTTCCCTTGGAAAAGAATAACTATGTTAAACAGAAAAGAAACAGCTATATTTTCAATCGACCTGAATTTAATCTCTTCCTTTATCTGAGCTTTTGTGAAATTAGTTCAATGACGCTGGGGTTGTAAATTATGATGCTAATCAGAATTAGTTAATTGCAAGAATCCCTAAAAATGTTAAAGGGTGATTCCGATTTATTTTTTGCTTATTATGTATATGTTCCAACGAGTTTTTAATCGAACAATTCTGAGAGTTTTATATGAAAAATTTTTCTCGTTATTATCAAGACGAACTGTTGTTTTTAAGAGAAAAAGGAGGGGCTTTTGCCAAGGCTCATCCTGAGATAGCCTCGAAATTAGATATAAAAAACGGAGCTTCGTTAGACCCGCAGACAGAGAGAATAATAGAAGCGGTTGCGTTTATGTCTGCAAAGCTCCATCAGAAAATAGACGATAATGCGCAAGATATAGCCGGTTGTTTATTGTCGGCTTTGTATCCAAATTTAATAAACGTTTTTCCCCCATGCAGTATCGCTAGATTTGAACCCGACGGCGCTGTTTCCACTTCGGAGAAAGTTTTTGTTCCTAAAAATACAAACTTGTTCGCAACGTCTAGGTCTGGAGTCGAATGTTTATTCAGAACAGTTTTCCCGACAAATATTTACCCTATCTTCGTGAACGGCGTAAATTTGGCAAAAGCGTCCGGCGCTAAAGGAAACGTCGACGGATGGCGTATTGAAATTAACTTATCCAGCAGAGGGAATTTTATGGAGAAACTCGGAATTGACGATTTATTGTTTCATATAAATTCCGAAGTTATAGAGGATTCATTATTGATATACGCTTCAATTTTTTCCAATCCTTCTCGAAGCGTGTTCTTAAAAATAAACGATAAATATATAAAAATAGACGATAAAAATTTCATCAAATGTGGATTTGACGACAAAGATTCTATTTGCCCAGTTCCTAAGTATTCGACAAATTCTTTTCAGTTATTCCAGGAAATGCTGCATTTTAAACGAAAGTTTATGTTCTTCAGGATTTTAGGGCTTGACGAATTAATGGCAAGTTCAGACGTAACGGAAATCGAGAATATATCGATTCTTATAGATGTTGCATTTCTGTCCGATAGGCTGCTTCAGATTGTTAAAAACGACTCGCTAATAATAAACGCGGTTCCGATAGTAAACTTGTTTCCCGCGACCTCCGATCCTTTTAGATTTGACGGAACGAAAACAAAATATCTTCTTTTAGCCGATCAGGCTAAAGATAAATCGGTAGAAATACATTCTATCTTGAACGTTCATATGGTAAATAGCGACACAAAAGAAGACAGTATTGTTCAACCGTATTTTTCATTGGCGGTCGATTCCGATACGAACGTATTGCACGACGTATATTGGTTAGCTGGCAAAGATTCGGCTGCGATACGAAATATAGAAGGTTTCGATACTTATATATCGTTTGTCGACACTAAAATGAACCCCCATAAGATTTACGACAATGTCGTATACGCCAAGACTTTATGCACTAATAGATTTGAAACGCAAGATATACCCGCCTTTTCTAATCTCCAGGTTGAATCAATTGAGATTTCTGGATATACGACTAAGTTGCTTCATAAGGCGACGACGCCTATTTCGTTTGCCGAGCATACGACTGCTTTATGGAACTTAATATCGCAGTTGTCGTCGACTCATATATCAATGACAAAGGCAGGGAATTTGTTGACTTCCATACGAGGGCTTATGAATATTTTCTCTTCTGGGAATCAAATGAAAGCGGACGAGTTGCTTGATAATATTAAGGATATTCAAGTGAAAGACAATGTTCGTAGATTCGGCAAAGACGCGTGGCGAGGATTTGTCAGGGGGAATGAAGTTCTTGTATATACAAAAGAGGAAGAAGCATTTTTCAGTTACTTTTTCTGCGACGTATTAAATCAATACCTTTCGTCTTCGGTCTCCATAAATTCGTTTGTAGAATTGAAATTAATATCCGATGCATCCGCGAAAACAATAGCGAGTTGGCGTCCAACTTCCGGTAAGCAGGATTTGTTGTAATTCTGAAAGAGGAATTATCCATTCGTATGAAGCACAGGATTTATGAAAAGGGAAAGGGCAAAGCTGTTAACTAAAATTGGCTAGTTATAAATGGGATTTTCAGGATGTTAAAGAAGAGATGATTCCGCTGAAAATTAACTTTGTATAATCGGTTATAGAAACAAGTCATTTTTTGGGAGTAAGATATTTTCAGAGCTATATAAAGAAGTCTTACGCGTTAAATACAATTTTATGAATAACTCTGAAAAAGCGCTAAAATCCAGGGGCTTTAAACTTGTTTCCAATTATAAACCTGCAGGAGATCAAGAGAAAGCTATTTCATTTTTGACCGAAGGTATTGAAAACAAAACTCGAGACCAAGTGTTGGTTGGAGTAACTGGCTCGGGAAAAACGTTTACGATCGCAAACGTTATTCAAAAACTCAACCGTCCTACTCTTATAATGACGCATAACAAAACCTTAGCCGCTCAAATCTTTTCAGAAATGCAATCCTTTTTCCCTGAGAACGCTGTGGAATACTTTGTTTCTTATTATGATTATTATCAACCTGAAGCGTACGTCGCTCATTCCGACACTTATATAGCCAAGACGTCGTCAATCAATGAAGAGATAGACAGAATGCGACATTCCGCAACAAGGTCTCTTCTTGAACGACGAGACGTTGTAATCGTCGCAAGCGTATCCTGCATCTACGGCATAGGACCGATCGAAAGTTATTCCGACGTAATTATAAGCATAAAAGTCGGCGGGAAGATTTCGCCGCAGAAATTATGCAGGCGACTTGCAGACCTTCAATATCAAAGAAACGACGTGGAATTTAAAAGAGGAATCTTCAGATCGGCGGGAGATGTTATAGAAATATTTCCAGCTCACAAAGCCGACTGCTTTTGGAAGATTAGTTTTTTTGGAGACGAAGTTGAATCAATAACGGAAGCGGAATACCCGTCTTACCGTAAACTTAGAAGTCTAAACGAAGTTAAAGTATTCTCAAACAGCCACTACGTGGCCTCGGGCGAGTTGATTAATCAAGCTATCGGACAAATTCAAGAAGACTTAAAAATAAGGCTTAAAGAATTTGAAGACAATGGGAAATTATTGGAAAAACAAAGATTGGAACAAAAAACGTTGTTCGATATAGAAATGCTAAAATCAACCGGTACATGCTCTGGAATAGAAAACTATTCGAGATATTTAACTGGAAGACAACCAGGAGAACCACCTCCAACCTTACTTGAGTATTTTCCGCGAGACTCTTTATTAATCGTAGATGAAAGTCATGTTAGCGTCCCGCAAATTCGAGGCATGTATCTTGGAGACAGAGCAAGAAAACAGAATCTTTCCGATTATGGATTTAGGCTTCCGTCTTGCATGGACAACAGACCGCTTAAATTTGAGGAATGGGATTATTTTAGGCCTCAGACTATTTTCATGTCTGCAACTCCAGGCGAATTTGAAATGGCAAGAGCAGGAAAAAAACATATTGTCGAACAACTTGTCAGACCGACTGGAATCCTCGATCCTGTCTGCATTGTCAAACCTTGCGATAACCAAATTGACGATCTTATGGCCGAGATACAAAAAACGACGGCGAACGGTTATCGTTCTCTCGTTACAACGCTGACAAAAAAGATGGCGGAACAATTAACGGAATATTTATCAGAAAACGGTATTAAAGTCGCTTATATGCACTCCGATACGGAAACCCTCGATAGGATAGAAATAATCCGAGCTTTGAAAGACGGAGAGTTTGACGTTCTGGTCGGTATTAATCTTCTTCGCGAGGGTCTCGACATACCAGAATGCTCTCTTGTGGCAATACTAGACGCAGATAAAGAAGGGTATCTTAGATCGAGAACCGCTCTTGTTCAAACAATTGGGAGAGCCGCAAGAAACATAGACGGCAAAGTAATCTTATACGCCGACAAAATAACGAAATCTATGAAAGAAGCTCTTCACGAAACAGAACGCCGAAGGAACATACAAGAAGCCTTTAACATTGAACATAATATAAAGCCGCAATCTATCGTAAAAACTAAACCGTCGGCTGCCGTTAAAATTGACAAAGTTTCTAAACCTCTCTCAGCGAAAGACATAAAAACCCAAATAGCCAAATTGGAAAAGGCTATGCTAGAAGCCTCTGAGAATCTTATGTTTGAAGAAGCCGCAAAATTACGAGACAAAATAAAAACATTAAAAGCTCGCGTATAAGGAATCATACCTTAACGTCCTTAAAACCTTATTCGCAGCTAATCAATTCTAATTGGTAATATTTTTGCTCATTTCAGTTGGGTTTCTCGTATACAACTACTATTTATAGGGTGTCGGAGGACGATTTTCAAT